>CANRSD010000089.1 GCA_947642355.1 uncultured Clostridia bacterium | reverse complement strand
TGGTATAGTAGAATATGCAAAAGAATTTGGAATATAACTACAAATTACAATTTTGTAATTTACTAGATTTATAGTAAGTTGTAAAGGAGATTATTATGGCACAAATTATAGAAATAATTGTAGAAAATAAAAATTATCAAATTGAATGGGCTTTATCAGAATATTTTGGAGAATTAAAAGGAAAGAAGTTTATGCTTAATAAAATGGCAGCAGAACAAATAAAAGTGATTAATAATCTATCAGACACTGCAAAAATATTATTATCAGCAGTTGCTGGAGCAGTAATACAGCATCTAATAGATAATAACTGTCCTATAGATAATATATTTGAAAATGGTTATTTTATTGTTAAAAGTTGAATTATGAATAAATTGCAATAAGTAAAGGAGATAGAATAATGGTAGAATTAAGTTCTCTAAAAAATATTGGAAAAGAAATTGAAAGAAAACTAAAAACAATAGGGATAAATTCAGCAGAAGAATTAAAAGGAATTGGAAGTAAAGATACTTGGTTTAGATTAAAATTGAAATATCCAGAAATATGTTTAGTACATTTATATACTCTTGAGGGGGCAATTAGTGATACAGAATATAATCAGTTATCAGAAGAAACAAAAAAGGATTTAAAAGCATTTACAGACCAATGGAAAGACTAAAAAATATAATTTGAAAGAGTGATAAAGTATGGAAAATATTATAATTAGAAACATTGAAGAAAAAGATATTCCAAATGTTGTAGATATTCAAATAGATGGGTGGAAATCAGCTTATAAAGGAATAATTGATGACAATGTTTTAAATTCAATGAATAGAGATGAAAGAATAAAAAAGAGAAGTAATGACTATAAAGAAATGAGTTTAAAAGCAAAAATAGAACAAAAATGATATTGTGGTGTTTAAAAGAAACGAGCCATCTAAAAAATTCTATACTAAAATGGGTGAAAAAATTATTAAGGAAAGAAAAATAGAAATAGGAGAAAAGGAATATTTAGAAGTTGGATTTGAATATAACATCTAACTGCAAAATTACAATATATAGGGCAGGTAATCAAGTTGAACATTACTTATCTTTTATGATATAATCGAAGTACAAGATGGTAATTTTTAGGGAGGATTGAGAATATGACAAAGGAGAAAAGAAATTTTATTTTAAAGGTAACTATTGCTCATGTATTAACTTATATAGTTTGTGGGATGGTTTTTTCACAAATATTTGGTTATCAAAATTCGTTAAGTGATGCAGGAATGAGAGATATGAATAGTATTATAGTTGGTCTTGCGCCATTATTTCAAATTATTAGAGGACTATTATTTGCTATTGTTTTATGGATGATTAGAGATGTGTTTATGAATAAAAAATATGGTTGGTTAAAATTGTGGATTATTCTTATAATACTTGGTATTTTTAATACACCAGGAACAGCACCAGGTTCTATTGAAGGATTTATATATTTACATCCAAGTAATGAACCATTAAGTTTGCAAATAGGAGGAATGTTGGAAATATTAATTCAAACATTAATCTTTAGCATAATTGTTACTTTGAAAAGAAAAAAAGATTAATACAAATTGAAAATTAGAAAGATGAGGTAAAATTATGGTACATTTAGTATATTGTGATAATAAATCAAAAGAATTAAATAAAATTTTAGATGGTAGTAAGACAATGATTATAAGAGGTGCAGCAGGAAGAAAAATACCACATAGTAGAGTATTTAAAGATGAAATACTTTATTTTATGGAAAAAGGAACAAAAAAAATTACAGCAAAATCAGTTGTAACAGATGTTCAAAACTATGTTAAATTAAGTGATGAGGAAATAACAAAAACGATTGAGGATAATAGTAGTAAATTACAGCTAACTGATAAGCAAAAAGAAAGATGGCACAAAAAATGCTTATGTTTAGTTGGATTTAAAAATGTAGAAGAAATAACTCCATTAGACTTTGATCATCAGGGAAATATGGATGATTGGTTAATCATAGAAAAAATAGAAGATGTTGTTGTAGGAACGAGTATTCCCTACAATTATGAAAAATCAAGACTCTAGGAGTGAAATATATGGCAATGTGGAATCCATGGCGAGGATGTAAAAAATGTAGTGATGGCTGTTTACATTGCTATATTCATAAAGGAGATTCAAAAAGAAATATAAATACTAATGAAATTATACAGACAAAAGATTTGTGCAAACAAGCAAAATTAGCAAATATTGATTACAAAAGTAATAGCTAAATTATAAGGGTAGATAATTGTCTGTCTTTTATTATATAATTCAAAAACACAATATTAGGAAAAATCTATTCAAACAGAATATTATTGCATATTTTGAAAATAATATACAATATGAACAAATTATTATTAATAAAAAATGCTGAATTATTTCAGGGTGAAAAATATTTGAATAAAAAAAAGAATTACTTTGAAGGTTGGTATTTTAAAAATGTAAATTCTCAGAAAGGAATTTCTTTTATTCCAGGAATTAATATTAGTGATGTAGGAGCTAAAGCATTCATACAAATAATCACCAACAATATGTCTTATTTTGTAAATTATAATATCAAAGAATTTAAATTTGATTATAAGCCTTTTTGCATTAGGATTGGCAATAGTAGTTTTTCAAAGGAACATATTAATATAAACATAGAAGATAAATCTCAAAATCTT
>CANRSD010000088.1 GCA_947642355.1 uncultured Clostridia bacterium | reverse complement strand
ACCGATTCCAGTTCAAAATATAGTAATTGGAATTATTGCAACAATTATTGGATGTATTATTCATGTTGAAGGTTTAGATGCAAACGGAGTAATACAAGCTGTAGTAACAGCATTAGGTGGAGTTGGAACAGCTACTGTATTATATGATGCAAAAAATCAATAATTTAATACAAGAAAATATTTCTTGTAAAAGTCAGATACTGGAAGAAAAAACAAAATTCTTCCAGTATTAATTTTATTATAGGAGGATCCAATTATGGAAGATGGAAAAGAAGAGGCTTTTGATATAGAAAGCAACAATATTGAAGAATTAAGAAATTATCAAGAAGGGGGAGAAGAATAATGGCATATAAAGGACCAGATATCTCTGCTTGGCAGGGAGATATAGATATAAAAGCACTTGCAAATCAAGTGGATTTTTTTATTTTTAGAGCTTATGCAGGAAGAAGTAAAGATAGTAAAGTAGATCGCAATGTAAAACTAGCAATAGAAAGTGGAAAGCCATATGGATTATATATTTACTCATATGCTTTAAATACAGCACAAGCAAAAGAAGAGGCACAAAGAGTAATTGCATTAGCAAATAGTTACTTAGTAAAGCCAGCATTTCTATGTATTGATATGGAAGATGCAGATGGATATAAAAGAAAATATGGAATGCCATCAAATCAAACACTAAAAGATATATGTACTGTAGAAGGAGAAGCTTTTGAAAATGCAGGATATTATGCTATGGTATATGCAAGTTCTAGTTGGTTTAAAAATCAATTAGCAGGATTAACAAGGTTTGACAAGTGGGTAGCACATTGGCCAGTCTCTAATGGTAAACAAAAAGGAAATGCAACATCTCCAGAAGGAGAAAATGCAAATAGCTGTGGTATATGGCAATTTACTTCTGAAGGATATTTAAATGGATATAATGGTAGGTTAGATATGAACTATGCCTACAAAGATTTTGTTTTAAATAAAAACGGAAATACTAATGCAGAACCAATGCCAACACCAGCACCAGTACAAACAAATGATAATAGTACATATACTGTAAAAAATGGAGACTGTTTATCTACAATAGGAAGTAAATTGGGTATAAACTGGAAGGATATTGCTAATATAAATGGAATTAGTAGCCCATACATTATTTATGTAGGACAAATATTAAAAGTTCCAGGAAAAGAAGTAAATTCTGATCCAGCTCCTTCGAATAATAATGATAGCACAACATATACAGTTAAATCAGGAGACACATTGAGTGGTATTGCTGCAAAATATGGAACTACGTATCAAAAAATTGCAGCAGATAATGGCATAGCAAATCCAAACATTATCCATCCAGGGCAAGTATTAAAAATTAATGTAACAAGTAATGAAAATAATACACAAAATAATACAAGAACATATACAGTTAAATCAGGAGACACATTGAGTGGTATTGCTGCAAAATATGGAACTACATATCAAGAAATTGCAAGAAAAAATGGCATAGCAAATCCAAATATTATTCATCCAGGACAAGTGCTAAAGATATAATAAGAATAAAAATAAGTAGAGGAGAAAAAATTCTCCTCTACAAAATTCCCTTCAATTTATTTTGAATATCCAGTAAAATATTAAAAGACTGTTGAAATGTTGTGTTATTCATATCTATGTCAGTAATTTTATTTAAAATCTTTTTAATTTCCACATTTTTTAAATATTCATTAATGTTAGAATTAGGCAAATTATCTATTACTTTATACTTTATTTTCATTTTATTTAGTAGTATGATATATTTGTCTAACTGAGAAACAGGAAATCCACATTTGAAAATATTAGGGCCTAAATCTGTTATTTTCAAACCAAGTTTCTCATTGATAATTTTTGCATCTTCATTTAAAATGTTATAGAAAATGCCGAACTCTAAACAAATAAATGCAAGATGCATCTTCTTTTTTTAATTCATTATATTGATTCAATAATTTACTCATTTTTTCTTGGAAAGCTCCTTCCTTTTGTCTTTTTTTATCTCAATTAATTCTCCAATTTCACAATCAAAGAGATCGCACATTTTTTCTAGGGTTTCAAAGTGAATGGATTTTGTTTTATTATCCATAAGATGACTAAGTGATTGATATCCTCCCTCCATATTTTTGATAAACCAATACTTCGATTTTTTCTTCTGTTTTAATAATTCTTTTATTCTAAAGTAGATCATTTTACTACCTCCCTTCTAAATACTTATTTTAGAACAAAGTTCGACAAAATTTAACTATTCGCCCTTTAACTGCAAAAATATGGAGTGTATATGAAAATAACTAATTTACAAAATAGATACTTTTTGCTATAATCATACTGGTGATAGTATGAATGAGGAATTTAAAATGTGTGAAGAAATTATAAAAGAAGTTAGATGGTATGTAGAAAGAAAAGATTATGCAGGATTAAGATTATATCTTGACGAAAAGGAAAAAGAAGTGGAAAAAAGTAGAAAAATGTCAAAAAATGTCGAAGTTGAATACATTGATAGTCTAGTGAAAGACCTTGATAATACCTAACAGCCAGTATAGTTAATTTTATTTACATAATATGGTATAATGTTTATAGAGATATCTCTAATAAGGAGGTATATTTATGAAATTAAATTTGTCAGAATTAAATATGTTTGAAAAAATATTATCTAAAATATTAAAAAAGTATACTATTAAAGTATATAGACAGGGTTTTCAAGATGGATTGAATTTAAAATCTTGATATTGCTAAAAAAATATTGTATAATAGAAAGGATTTGTTGATACTTTGTTGATATTTTGTTGATAGCGGAGCAAGTTTCAATAAGTTTGAATAAGTCTTATAAAATCAGCCAAAGTATTGATAATTCAATGAAAACTTGAAAAATATATCATTACGAAAAATAGGTAAAAATCACTATATGATTTT
>CANRSD010000087.1 GCA_947642355.1 uncultured Clostridia bacterium | reverse complement strand
GTCGTAGGATGTCAGTAAACGGTACGCGTGGAAAGTACTGGAAAATAAGCATTTCTTAAAAGTGTAATTACCTATTTTTTAAAAAGTAGTAAAAAAGTGATAAAATATATGGCGAATTTGTATAAAAAATATTTACTATAAAGAATAAAAATTTTAAAGTTGAGAATAAAGAAATTGTATTAAAATTCTTGAAAACATAATGATTTTATGTTAATATTTGTATTGATGCAAAGTCAGCAAAAATAAAAGTAGAAAGGATATGAGTATATGAATTCTAAATATGTTGCTATCGCAGTTACTACTGTATGTAACTTGAAATGTCCATATTGCCAAAGTACAGGAGAAAGTATTCCAAATGTGCAAGGTATGTGGAATTATAACTGGCTAAAAGAAGTTATAACAGCCTTTTTAAAAGTTGGTTATAGAAATTTTAGAATTACAGGTGGAGAGCCTACTACAGTTCCATATCTGGGAGATTTATTAGATTTTCTTTTGCAGAATCCTGATGTGAGAGTGCGAATAAATACTAATGGATATAATATAGAAAATTATATAGACCATTTGAATTCGCAAACAGAAGTAATATTTAGTGTAGATGGATTTAAAAATGGATTTTCTCCCAAAAGATTAACAGAAGAGTTGCTAAAAAAAATACAATATTTGCAGTCAAAGAACATTTCAATAAGGCTAAATTGCGTAGTTACAAAGCAAAATGCCGATGAAATACCTGAGTTGATACAATTTTGCTCTGAACAAGGAATGAATTTAAAGTTATTAGATTTATCTCCAAGAGTAGAATATCAAGGAAAGGTGCAAGATAATTTTTTGGATAATAATTATTTTGAATTAAACAAATTGTGTATTCCATTTCCTAAAGTTTCTTCGGATTTTAGAACTAATATGATAAAAAAGGGAACAGGAATACCTATGAGTGGGTATAATTTAGGAAACGGACATTGGCTACAGATAAAAGATTCTAGCAAAGAACCTTATTATGCTTCAGTATGTAATGATTGTCAGTATAAAGATAATTGCATAGAAGGTGTATTTTCTCTTTCACTATCTGTTGGCGAAATTTTAAGAGTAGCCAATTGTGTTAATCAAGATTATTGGATACAACTTAGTGGGTTGAAGCAAAGACAAATTGAAGAAGAACTAAAGAAAATGGAAAAACTTTTTTTCTAAGTAGTAATAATGAAAAACAAAAAACGGGGGTTACCTCGTTTTTTGTAAATTATTTTAAATAAATTATAGATTGAATATCTTTAAGATTTTTTATAAGGAGGGATGCTTAATGTGAATGAGCAAAATAAACCAGCCTATTATGCAATCATACCAAGTGAAGTAAGATATTGCGAAGAATTAAAATTTGCAGAAAGGTTACTATATGGAGAGATAACAGCATTAGCTGGAAAAGAAGGATATTGTTTTGCAACAAATAGATATTTTGGAGAACTATATCATGTAATACCTGGAACAATATCACGATGGATAAACCATTTAGAAAATTTAGGATTTGTAAAAACAGAAGTAATAAGAAATGACAAAAATCAAGTAACAGAAAGAAGAATTTATATAAATGAATGCAATAGGGAATTTATACAAAATACCTATAAGCAAAATGAACAATACCCCTATGAGCAAAATTGCATATACCCTATAAGCAGAAAAGCTAAAGATAATAATATAAATATTAGGATAGATAGATTCTTTAATTTTATAATAAAAAAAGAAAAGCAAAATCCAGAAAAATTAACAGAAGATGAACAAAATCAATTTTACAGTTTACTAGAAAAGTTAGAATTGAATTACACAGAAGAATTACTAAAACTATTTACAAAAGAGAACATAGAAAAACTAAAGATAATTATATATGCTTTAAAAGAACTATTTACAAGCAATAAAAAACAGTTAGTTACAAAAGTCAAAAGAGAAGAGTTGATATTTCTTTATGATAATTGCAAAGATAAACAATCAGAATATGAAAATACAAGTAAAGAAATCAACAATTTTTTTGAATATTATTATATCAGTTTAATAAGGAAATTAGAAAAAGCAACATAGCTTTTATTTTTTTGACTTAAAACAAGGAGGAACAAAATGATACCTACTTATGATGTAAATAATTTAACAGGAAATTTGGATACAATGTTTCAAAATATGATGAAAATAGGATTTGGAATTTCTATTGTATTATTAACAATTTGGATAATTGTAAGTTTATTAATATGGTTATTTCGGAGCCAGAAAAAAGTCCGAAAGAGCAATAAAATTTGGAATAAAGAACTTTATAATAACTTTAGTATTAATAGTGATTATACTAATCGTACCAATATTATTTAGTATGTTTTAAAAGACATTAAAATTGTTATATCATCAAATTTATTGCCCTATATAACTTGGAGGGAATCGTATGAAGAAATTAAATTTAAAAGAAAATGTAAAAAAAGGATTTTATAAGATAAAAAACAAAGTATGGGTAATACCTACAACACTAATGATGATGCAAACGAAAGTATTTGCTGAAGGTAGTATTAGCACAGCAGAGGTTAATCAAGCAACAGAAAATATAAAAAATGCAGTTATTAAGTTAGCAATGCCAATACGGAGGAATTTTAGTATTTGTAAGTATTGTCATTATAGCATTGAAAATGATAGTAAATTCAAACAATGCTAATAAAAGAAGTGAATCAATAGGAGCTTTAGCTTGGGTATGTGCTGGAACAATGCTTTTAGGATTATCACTTATTGTAAGTGGAATTATTTTAAGTATTGCAACAAATGGCGGTGGAGCATTAATCACAGGTGGAGGCTCAAATGGTTAGGAGGTAGTAACAAATGAGTTCATATAAAGTACCATTTGATTTTACACATGAAGAGAAAGTATTTCGGAGGTTATTTATCATTAAGACAGATGTTATATATGATAGTTAGTGTTGTTTCAATAGGAATATTATTTATACCAGTTCTACCAATGACATTAAAAGTATGTCTGTTTTTATTAGTATTTGGTATATTTATGACATTTGCTTTTTTGAAGATAGGTACAATATATGCAGATAAATACTTCCTTAATATCGTGAAATACATTTTTAGAAACAAAATTTTTATAAATGAGAGGTAAAAATAATGATAATCACAATTATATTTATATTAGCTGGAATCTTTTTTATGATAGGTACGCTAATATATGTAAAAAACAAAAATAATCTACAAGAAATAAAGCCTATAGATAAGTCAAATGCAAAGAAGGTAAAAAAGACATTAAGTAATCTATGGGGAATAGATGGATTTAATAATCAAGTAATTACAATTAACAAAGGACAACATTCGATTATAGTAGAACTTGAAAGCATTGAATATAGTTTATTACATGATGGAGAGAAGAACACAGTAGACAGAGAATTAATAAGTATTGCACAAATGCTTAAATTTCCAATACAGTTTTTAGAAGTAAAAAAACAAATTGAATTAGGAGATATGCTAGAAGAAATTAAAGTAAATACAATAAATGCTAATAGTAATGTAAAAGAATATGCAAAACAGATAATGAAACATTTAGAACAATTACAAGAAGATCAAAATTTATTTGAAAGAAAAAATTATATGG
>CANRSD010000086.1 GCA_947642355.1 uncultured Clostridia bacterium | reverse complement strand
TTTTATCTACCCATGTATAACTACGTGAACCTTTTGATATACTTGTTAATGTTCCCTCTCCACCGATTTTTTGGACAAGTTCTTCATAAGTGAATGAACCATTATTTAGATCATTTTGTAAATCACTTGAAGATGGTAGTTTTATGTTGTCATTTTTTATACTTTCTTTATCAATTGTTGCTTGAATTGTAACATTATCATTGCCAGAAGTTTTGAAACTTATCCAATTTTTAGAATCAAACTTCCAAATTGGATCACTTCCAATCATTGCGTCTGTTGTAGATTCAAATCCTATAATAGTATTGATTTCTTCCACAGTGTTTGTTGCTTCAATATGTTTCATAGCTTCTACTATATTATAATTTCCTTTCACTTCTTCTGATTCCTTATTAGTATCTCCCACATTTGGACTATCTTGTTCTCCTAATGCTATAAATCCTAATATTCCCATTATTACTATAAATATAACAGCAATAGCTATAACAACTGGTTTGTTTTTCATATTTTTTTCCTCCTAAAATCTTTAATAATATATCTATTGTACTTGTTTTTTTGCTTTTGACATATATGTAGCAGATAACATTAACATTCCAAAAGTTCCAAACAAGAATACAAAATAAACAATAGCAATTGGCGATGTTGATTTTATCCCCTCAACATTTGCATATAATTTATCATTAGCCAGTAATGCTTTTACACTTTTTCCTTCATAATATCCTGAAAGTCCATGAACATTTTGTAATTCATATTCTTCTCCATCATATTTTACTTTAACTTCATAAAATGTTGTTCTGTTTTGAGTCTTTTTATTTACAACCTCTTTCGTAGAAGTGCTAGTAACAATTGCTGTAACTTCTTCATATTTTACTTCAGTTTTATTCATTAAAAACCAAAAAACAATCGTTAAGATTAAACAAATTGCAGTAATAATCCACATAAGTGCTACTTTATTTTTCATGATGTCTCCATCTCCATTTCCTATAAAATTATATTACTCTTATTTGAATTTTTCAACATATTTATAAAAATAATTGTTTTATTTTTCACATTCCTTTTTTCTTCATATTTCATTTATCTTTTCACACTATCAATTTCAATTTCCACCTATTACAACTATATAAATTGTTTTATTATTTTTATCCAGATAAATTTCTGTAACTGAAGTTTCTTCTACATCTTTCGATTTTAAAATTGTTGTATTTTCTATTTTTTCCCAGTTATATGTTATATTATTGGGATTAAATTTAATTTTTGCTGTCTCTTTTTTTGTGCTTTCAACTTGCTTTATAAAATTATTATAACTTTCCTCTGTTAGTTCTGCCAAAATATTAATTTGGTAGATTGTCGGTCCTATACTCCATTTGCTATATAAATTATGAGAGGTATAATATATATTTTTACTTTCTGGGAAATTATCAAATAGACTATAAATTATTTCTTTATTGTTTTTTAATTCTATATTTGGTTTTTTTTGATTTATAATAAAATATATAGAGATTAGAAAACCAATACAAAATATAAATATTATTATAATTCTTCTACATATAGCTTTAGACATTTTTCTATCTCCTCTACGAATTGTGATTTGTAAGTGTCTTATTGCTAATTTTATATAGCAAAGACTAACCAAAGTATAGATAAAATAATACTTGTAATAAACAATATTTTATAATCTTTTTGGAATATATGAAAAATATCTTCACACATTAAAATTGATACTACTAACAAACATATTTGAATTAAACTGATAATTCCAGCAATTATATGCCCATCACGAAATCCAGTAATACAAAATAGTCCGAATACGAATATTAAACAAATACAAATTACTTGCATTATTTGTTTTTCTTTTCTCGGCTTATTAGCATTTTTTATTTCTTCTTTTCTTCTTCTTTCTTCAAATTCAAGTTCATATTTACTCTTTTTTCTTGTTTTTTCATACAATTCAATTTTCTGATTATACCTCAATTCTTGTATTTCTTTTTTATTCTTGTGTTTTTTTTCCATTTTATCTTTCCAGTCTTTTTGGTGATTGTCCATACCCTTCTCAACTAATTTCTCAACATCAGCTTCAAATCCAACTTTTTTATGTTTAATATCAAAACTAAATTTCATTTATTTCCTCTCCTTATATAGAATAAATAATTTTTGTAAGCGATAAATTACTATTTCTAGTGATGATTGTATCATATCATTACATATAAATCAAACAAAAGAGAAAGCAAATTTGTACTGAACCCAAAAAATTGGACATTTTTTGACTAGGTACTAGGCAACTTGGGAATGAACTCTGTATTGTACAGGGCTCATTCCTTTTAATTTGCCCTTTATCCTTTTATTATTATAATAATCTATATATTCTATTATATCTTTTTCTAATTCTTCTATGGTTTTATATTCTTTCATATAAAATAATTCTGATTTTAATAAACCAAAGAAATTTTCTGCTAATGAATTATCTAAGCAATTTCCTTTTCTTGACATACTTTGTCTAATACCTTTTTCTTTTAACAAATGTTGATATTGTTTCATTTGGTATTGCCATCCTTGGTCTGAATGTAATATTAAATCAGTATTATTTGGTATTTTACTAAAAGCTTTTTCTAACATATCAACTACTTGTGCAAACACGGGATGTCTGGACAGATTAAAACTTATTACTTCTCCATTAAATAAATCTACTATTGGTGATAAATATAGTTTTTCGTTGTGCACTTTAAATTCTGTTACATCAGTAACCCACTTTTGATATGGTTCTTCAGCATGAAATTCTCTATTTAAAAGATTATCACATATTTTTCCTACTTCACCTTTATATGATTTATATTTTTGTGCTCTTACAAAACATTGTAATCCTAGTTCTTTCATAAGTTTTCTTACTGTTTTATGATTAATACAAAAATCCCTATTATGAAGTTCTAATGTTATTCTTCTATATCCATATCTTCCTTTATTTTCATGATATATAGCTGTTATTTCTTCTTTTACTTCTTTGTATTTATCTGGTTCCTTCATTCTATTTAATTGATAATAAAATGTACTTCTTGTTACTTCTGCATATTTTAACAAAGCCTCTAATTTAAATTCATGCCTTAATTCATCTATTACTATTACTTTTTCGATTGTTTTGGCTTTGTTCTTTCCTGAACTAAGGCTTGCAATTTTTTTAAGTATGCATTTTCCATTCTAAGTCTCTGATTTTCTGCTATTAAATCTTCTTCTACTTCTTTAGATAGCTTCTTTTTTCTTGTTTTAGAACTCATATTTTTATTTCTACCACGTCGTTCCTTATATAGACCTTGTGGTCCTTCCTCATAATATATACGTTCCCATTTAGTTGCTTGGTCTACACTTCCTAAATTAAAGTGTATAGCTGTTTCGTTAGCAGATAAATGGTTTGTATGCATATATTCTACCACATTCTGTTTAAATTCTCCACTATAAGATGATTTAAAATTTTTTAATAATCCTTTTTCTCCATGTTCATTATATTTTTTTACCCATCTTGTTACTGTTAAATCTGAACCTATATTAAAGTGGTTTGCAGTTCTTTTTAAGCCTCCATTTTTTAAATAATAATTAACAACTTCTAATTTAAACTCGTTTGAAAATTTACTCATATAAAATGAACCCTCCTTATTAAACTTTTTTGTCTAATAATTTGGGTTCACTTCATAATACTGCTTTCTCTAAATTTTCTACTTTTATACTATGTTTTGTGCATAGATTA
>CANRSD010000085.1 GCA_947642355.1 uncultured Clostridia bacterium | reverse complement strand
TTTAAGTTATCAATCGGAAGGAAATCTGATTTACACAACTTTTACGATAGTCTCATCAGATTAGTAATTAAATAGATTATATAAGAATGTTAATGAAGTGATTTGTTAACATTCTTTTTATTTTTATATTGCTTTTTTCTCATTAGTAAGTTCTGCCAAATAATCTAATGATACATTATAATATTTAGCAAGTTTTATAATGTGTTCAAATGGAATTTCATTTTTACCATTTTCATATCTCTCATATTGTTGTTGTTTCATACCAAGTATTTCAGCTACTTGAGCTTGTGTTAGATCTCTATCTTCTCTCATGTCTCTTAATCTTTTAAAATACATAATACCTCCTAGATATAATATAAATTTTGTGAATTGAAAAAAATGCTGTTTGTTGTCGAATTGTTAAGAAAATTTTACAATACAACTTATGGGTTGTATTGACATTACAACTTAAGTGTTGTAAAATTAAATTATGTAGAACAAAAGAAGGAGGATTTTATGATATGAAGAGTAAAAAAATTATGATTATAATGGCAGTTATTTTTATGCTATTAATAATATGTCCAAATAAGTCAAATGCGGCATTGCAATCAAATGGAGGAACACCAGCTACAAAAGATGTAAATGGGTGGATAACTCAGATTAGACAAATGCAAGCATCAGGAGGAACTTTAGGATTAACAGATACAATAGCAGGTAATTTAACAAGTACAAATACAAATTTGGATATACATATGGAGAAAAATACAGAATATGGAGCAATGGTACTTTTATCAGCATCAAGTTATGGAAATCCAGATAAGATAGTAAATGGAGAAACAACAACAGGAAATGCAACAGGAGTATATATGAATATAAATAAAGAATGGGTAGCAGCAGGAATGGCAAATACAGCCGCAGCTTCAATGAAAAATGCAGCAGGAAGATATAAAAATCAATATACAGCACCAACATATACAGAAAAAATTGGAGATGCAGTAGCAACAGTTGGAGGATGGCATGGAAGTAATAGTTCTACATGGATTAGTTCTACACCTAATACTGTAACATCAATAAGTCGTAGCGGTTTGATACGTAGTTATTCAGGTAGTGTGTTTTCATATTATGGATATGGATTTCATCGTACAGATGGTAATGAAATGGATTATATAACGTTCAGAAGAGAAGCATATTATGCAAATACATATGCCTCACGAGCAGTAGTAGTTGTAGGAAGTGGAGTTTAAATTAGAGAATACCTTAAGGATAATGGGATATAAATTACTTTATATTTAAATTAATTTTATAATATTTATATTATTTCAAAAAACTTTATGATTTCACTACAGAGATTAAAAGTATTTAAAATAATATTTTAGGCCCCTCTCAATGTAAAAATTGAGATTTTCCCAAAATATTATTTAATAAACTCTAAAACTCTTACGTTCAGCATTAGTTTTTATCAATAATATAAATGATTATAAAATACAAGAATAACTAAAATTTAATCCTTAAAAGAAAGGAAATACTAATGAAAGAAAAGATAAAATTAAAAGATAAAAAAGGTATAACTCTAATAGCATTGATAATAACAGTAATAGTATTAATAATATTAGCAGCAATATCAATAAATCTACTATTTGGGGATAATGGTATTATAGGAAAAGCCAAAGAAAGTAAATTTAAAGCAAAAATGTCACAAATAGCAGAAGATTTTGATTTATATATGAATTCAATGAATGTAAATACATTAGGAGAATTAAATCAAAAAGAAGTATATGCAGGAGGAAATTTGATAAGAGATATAATAGCAGATGAAGAGCTAGAAGTAGAAGAGGAAAAAATAGAAGATATAAGACAAATGCTAGAAAAAGTAGGAAAAGAAGAAGAGGCATATGTAATAGTATTTGAAGGAGAGTTATACTATGTATCGCAAAAAAGTATAAAGAACAATGAAAATCAAACAAAATGGTGTGAAGAAATAGGAATAAAAATATGGGACTATGTAGGAAATACAGGAATAAAAGTAGTAAATGGTAATTATGAAAATATAAATGGAATGTATATGTGTACACCAAAATTAAATACAGGATTTGTAAAAGAAAAAACAAGATATATAAAAGAAAAAGATGGAAACTTAACACCAGGAAACTGGATAAATAAAAAACCAGATGATGATTGGTATGATTATAAGAAGCAAAGATGGGCAAATTTGTATGTAGAAAGTAATGGAATAGAAAGCTATTATGTATGGATACCAAGGTATGTGTATAAAGAAGTAGAAGGAGAAAGAATAGATGCAAAATTTGTAGATATAAATAATAATTATACAGATGGAGAAACAGAAGAAACAACAAGTTGGGAGACATTACAAAATCAAGGTTATAAAGTACCAGAAGCATTCTATTATGGAGATAATGATAATTATTTAGAAAATAAAGCAATACCAGGATATTGGGTATCAAAATATCAGCTATCAGAACTAGTAGATAGTGATACATATACAGTAGATTTTAGTACAACAGCAACACCAACTTCAATAACAATAAAGAATATAACAACAAGTACAGATAAGGCAATAGCTAAATATCAATATGCAATAAATGGAAAAATAGTACACGAAAGTACTACACCAGAAGATTATAAGTTAGAAGGACTAGCTAAAGGAAATAAAGCAGTAAATGTAACAATATTAGATAGTAATGGAAATATAATAGGAAGCATGACAAAGCTATATGAGGTAGCAGATGTAAATGAACCAGATTTGGCAGGATTTGATAAAGATACAACATTTTATGTGTATTGGGATGAAAATGGAATAGAACATAATGAGATACCAATAAGTCAAAAAGCACCAGATGAGTGGTATGACTATGGAATAAGAAGTTGGGCAAATATAGTAACAAGAAATAATGGATTAGAGACATATTTAGTATGGATACCAAGGTATTCATATGCAATAGATACAGTAAGCCAAAGAACATATGTAAAATTTTTAAAAGGAACAAGTACTGAAACAGATGCAGGATATAGGATACCAGAAGCATTTACATGGGGAGATAGTGGAGAAGTACAATTAACAGGATATTGGGTAGCCAAATATCAATTAACAGAGTCTGGACCACAAGCAATGACAGCAGAGTTTTCAGCAGGAAGTGATAAGATAAGAGTAATGAACATAACAGGAACAAAAATAACAGAAGGACTAAAATATGAATATTACTTAAATGAGAAAAAAGTATATGAAGGAACAGACCCATTAGAAAATTATACATATAAAGGATTAGAAGCAAATAAAATATATACAGTAAATATAATAGCAAGGAATAGAGAAACAAATGAATATGTAGCAGCAACAACAAAGAAAATAGAAACAGTAGGAGGAAATAAACCAGACTTAACAGGATATAATGCAGAAAGAACATATTATGTGCTATATGATGATGCAGGAAATATGACTGTTGGAGATAAAATAAAAAATGATGGAAGTAACGCACCAGAAGATTGGTATGAATATGGTTCAAGAAAATGGGCAAATATAGTAGTAACAGATGGAAGAGTAGAAAATGGACAAATAGTAGAAGCAACAAATACATCATATTTTGTATGGATCCCAAGATACCAATATACTTTAGATACAGTAAATCAAAGAACAGTAATAAAATTCATAAATGGAAAAGGAACAGAAACTGAGGCAGGCTATAAAATACCAGAAGCATTTACATGGGGAGATAATGGAGAAGTTCAATTAACTGGATATTGGATAAGTAAATATCAATTGAGTAATTAGAAAAAAAAGGATGTATTTTAATGTACATCGAGACTATCGTAAAAGTTGTGTAAATCGGATTTCCTTCCGATTGATAACTTAAAA
>CANRSD010000084.1 GCA_947642355.1 uncultured Clostridia bacterium | reverse complement strand
AGTTTTAGATAATATGTTTTTTCCAGAATTATTAAATGCAAAAGATATAAATAATGCTATGAAAGATGTATATAAAAACTGGGATAGCGAATTGTATTTTTCTTATTTAAAGGAGTTTGATTTACTGGACAACAAACCCTTAAAATCAATGTCAAAAGGAATGAGAAAGAAATTAGAAATTGCCACAGCTTTAGCTCACAAACCAAAATTATTAATATTGGATGAGCCAACGAGTGGATTAGATCCAGTTGTAAGAAATGAAGTTTTGGATATATTTTTAAAATTTATAGAAGATGAAGAACATTCCATATTACTATCAACACACATAACAAGTGATTTAGAACATATAGCAGATGAAATTATATTTATTGATAAAGGAAAAAAGGTATTACAAAAGTCAAGAGATGAAATAATTGATAACTATGGAATTTTAAAATGTGATATTGATTATTTTTCAAATATTGATAAAAAAGACATGGTGGCATACAAGAAAACAAAATATGCTTATGAGATATTAGTTAATGATAAAGAACAAGCAAGTAAAAAATATCATAATTGTGTAATAGATAAAATTACACTAGAAGATTTGATGTTATTAGTAATTAAGGGGGAAAAGATATGTTAGGGTTAATAAAAAAAGATTTTTTACTTATAAAGGCAAATTCAAAACAAATGGTAATAATATTTATAGTTTATTTAATGTTGGCATTTCAAGGCACATTTGATGTTACATTTATAATTCCACTAATTGGAATAATGTTATTTATATCAACATTCAGTTATGATGATTTTAACAATTGGAACTCTTATGCAGTAACCCTGCCAAATGGGAGAAAAAATGTAGTTAGAGCCAAATATATAGCTTCAATAATTTTAACGATTATTTTAGCAATAGTATCTTTGACTATAGGAATAGGAATCAGTTACACAAAAACAAATAGCATAAATTTAGATGAAATTATTTCATCACTAATGGGAACGATGTTATCAAGTATTATTATAATTTCTTTACTTTATCCAATAGTTTTCAAATTTGGAGCTACAAATGGAAGAATAATATTATTTGCAGTAGTATTTGGAATAGCAGGAATAGGAGCTTTAATTGCCCAATTCGTAGATACGACACCTATTATAAATATGATAAATAGATTAGATAGTTATTCACTTATAGCAATTCCAATAATTTCTGCAATATTATTAGGTATTTCATATCTAATATCAAACAAAATATATCAAAATAAAGAATTTTAAGAATATAACCTACGAAAGCAGTAACAACATTTTGGCTCTTGCAGAATAACAAGGCTATACAGTTGGAGCTAGGCAGAAGAAGATAACAGAAAATTCAGAGAGATATAGCACTTGGATTCAAGTGCTATTCTCATATCTTACAGAAATGTAAGATTCATGTAAGGTAAATTAATACCAAAATATGAAATATAAATATATAATATAAAAAAATAAATGGAGTAATTGAAAATGGAGAAAAAGAATCTAATAAAAGAATTAATTATCGTATTTTGGCTATTTATAATAGGAAGTATATTAGGATATATATTTGAAATGATAGTAGTTCTATTTCAAAAAGGATATTTTGAATCAAGACAAGGTTTAATATATGGACCTTTTACACCTGTTTATGGAATAGGATCAATTATATATTATCTAATATTAAATAATATTAAGAAAGATAATAAAATAAAAATATTTTTTATTACAGCAATACTAGGAGGAATAACAGAATACATTTGCTCTTTAGTACAAGAAAAAGTATTTGGAACAATATCTTGGGATTACTCATATCTTATATTTGATATAAATGGTAGGACAAGTTTATTACATTGTAGTTATTGGGGAATTGCAGGAATTTTATATGTTACATATATAGATCCATTTTTAGAAAAGTTGAAGTGCAAAATAGATAAAAAAAGTTTAAAAATAGTTTCAATAACATTTGCAGTATTTATGCTTTTTGACATATCAATTTCTTGTATAGCAGCGAATAGACAAACGGAAAGGAGAAATAATATTTCTCCAGAAAGTAAATTAGATTTATTTTTAGATAAATATTACCCAGATGAATATATGGACAAAATATTTGCAAATAAACGAGAAGTTTGCAAATAATTTATGAGTGTTTTAAAAGTAGAGCAAAAGTGGTATAATCACAAAGGGAGAATATAAATATGTTTAAAATTGTTATTATAGAAGATGATAAAGAAATACGAGAAGAATTAAAAATACTACTACAAAATAGTGGTTATGAAGTAAAAGTGATTTCAGAATTTGAAAATGTAGAAAATAAAATAATAGAAGAACAAGCTCATTTAGTATTATTAGACATCAATTTACCAGGCAAAAATGGATTTGAAATATGTAGTAAGGTAAGATCAAAGTCTAAAATTCCTATTATATTTGTAACAAGTAGAAACAACTCAATGGATGAATTAAATGGCATTATGCTAGGTGGAGATGATTATATAGAAAAACCATATAATGTACCAATTTTACTTGCAAGAATACAAAACTTATTAAATAGAACATATCATAAAAAGGAGAAAGAAAGCAAAATACAATATAAAGGAATTAGTTTAGATATTTTAAAATCAACAATAACTTATAATGAAAAAATAACAGAATTAACAAAAACAGAACTAAAGACATTACATTACTTATTTGAAAACAAAGATAAAATAATATCAAGAGCAGACATCATAGACTTTTTATGGGATAATGGAGTATATGCAGATGATAATAGTTTAAGTGTAATTGTTACAAGATTAAGAGAAAAGTTAAAAGAAATAGGAATAGAAAATTTGATTGAAACAAAGAGAGGGCAAGGATATAAAATATGAAATTTACCAAATATATAAAAGATAAAATAAATTATATATTAGGATTTATTGTCTACTCAATAATTATAATAGCTTATGCAAATGCAATAGAAGTAGATAGAAACTTTATAATTGTAATAACTGTTATATCTTTTGTATTTTGTGTAGTAGGACTATTAGTTAGTTATTGGAGAAAGAATAGATATATAAAAAATATAGAAAACATAATGGAGGGTTTAGAAGAAAAATATCTTATATCAGAAATAATAGAAAAGCCTGGAGGGCAAGAAAATTTAGCATATTACAATATACTAAAAAGAGCCAATAAATCAATGCTTGAAAATGTAACAAATGTAAGAACAGCTCGGAAAAGATTATAAGGAATATATAGAAAGTTGGGTACATGAAATTAAAATACCAATTACATCCAGTAAATTATTATGTGAAAATAATAAGTCAGAAATAACCAATAAAATAGATGAAGAAATTGAAGAAATCAACAATTATGTAGAACAAGTATTATTTTATGCAAGATTAGATCAAGTATCAAATGACTTTATGATACGAAAAGTAAATTTAGAAGAAACTATTAGAAATGTACTAGCAAGAAACAAGAAAATGATGATTCATAATGGTATGAAAGTTGAAACCAAAAATATAGAACTATCAGCCTATACAGATGAAAAATGGCTAGAGTTTATATTGAATCAAATTATAATAAATGCTATTCAATATAGAAAAGAAAAAAGTCCTGAAATAGTTATAGAACTAGAAGAAATGAAAGAAAATGTAAAATTATCAATTAAGGATAATGGTATAGGGATTAATAAAAGCGAAATAGATAGAATATTTGACAAAGGATTTACTGGAACAAATGGAAGAAATCAAAAGAAATCTACAGGAATAGGATTATACTTATGTAAAAGATTATGTGAAGAATTGGGAATGATAATAGAAGCACAATCAAGAGAAAATGAGTATACCAATATAATAATTACAATTCCTAGAAGTAAAAAACTAAATGAAGAATAAAAAATTCCCTTAATTTTAAGGGGATTTTTTATCTTACAAAACTGTAAGATAAATGCAAACTACTTCTATATGAAACTAAATTGAGTTTTAGTATAATTAAGTTAGCTGTAAGGAATGATAGTGACTGTATAGATAACTTATACAATCGACTGAAAGGAGATTGTAAACATTAAAGGAGTGATTATTTTGAAAAAAGTATTAAAAGTAGAACAAATACAAAAATAC
>CANRSD010000083.1 GCA_947642355.1 uncultured Clostridia bacterium | reverse complement strand
ATTTCTAATACTTCAAATACAGATGATGGGTATTACTATTTTCAAAGTGATACAGAAAAATTATTAAATGGTAAAAGAATATCTCATTTGATGTATATTGACTTTGCTACTCATCAAGAAATTTATTTATGTAGTAATTCTGGGTGTAATCATTACACAGAAAGTTGTTCATCTGTATTTTTGGAAAATGAAGTTCCTTCTTATTCATCTATACTTTTTATATGGAATAATAAGATATTTATTTTAAGTAAACAGCAGGATCAAGATGGAGTAGTATCTTTAGGGGGAAGTACAAGTTCTGGAGTAGGAGGAAGCTCTAGCATATTATATTGTTTAAACTTTGATGGAACAAATAGAGAAAAGATTTATACATTTGACAGTAATCTTACTGTAGAAGATTTTGTAGTTGGAGATGAGAATGGGTTTTATTTTGTTACTAAAAAAGTGTCAGCAAAAAGCATTAATGGTAATTCTTATCAAACATCATCAGAGAAAAATTTAGTTTATTTAGATGTAAAAACAAAAAAGGAAAAGAAAGTTTTTTCTATGGACTTTAATGATAATGTTGAATGGGATGTTATTGGATGTAGTGATAAAAATCTAATTTTACATGGAATAGATTTTGGAAAAAAGGTTTCAGAAGAAGAAAAACATAGTGAAGATACTGAAGTGTACAAAAATTCTTATGATGTATTTAAAACTCTTAATGTAGAAAATAGAGAAAGTAAAGAAATCTATCGTATATTCGCAGCACATTCTCGCAGTTATGTAACAGATGAAAAATATTTATATTTTTCTAAAGATGGAGATGGCGAAATTATAAAAATTGATTTAAGAACAGGAGAAAAAAATTCTTTTGTAAAGTTATATCAAAATGCTATTGCTAGAATTATTGGAGATAAAATAATGTGTTATGAATATAGCTTTAATGACAAAACTCTTTACTTTGTTGATAAGAATACAGGAAAAGTTTCTCATTCAAAACTTGTAAACAAAACAGTAGGAAGAACTTTAGATATTATTGCAGAAAGCAAAACACAAGTTTTGGTTATTTATGATTCAGATGTAAATTATCATCAAGATGGTTCTTATGAAACTAAAAAAGAATATTGTGGTTTAATTAGCAAAGAAGATTTATATAAAGGAAACGGTAATTTTACTGAAATAAAAATGATTAATAATATTATTAATTAATAAGGGGGGAAGATAATGCTTGAACTTTGTAATATTTCTAAAAAATATAAAGAGAAAATTGCTTTAAATGATGTTTCTTTAAAACTAGATAATGGAATTTATGGTCTTCTTGGTCCAAATGGTGCAGGAAAATCAACATTAATGAATATAATAACTGGAAATCTTGAACCTACAGAGGGGACTATAAAATGGGAAGGAACGGAAGTCAAAGAACTAGGAAGTAATTATAGGAGTTTGCTAGGGTATGCTCCACAAGGGCAGGGAATGTATGAAACTTTTTCAGGAAGAAGATTTCTTTCATATATGGCGACTTTAAAAGGAGTTTCCAAAAGTAGTATGGAAGATGAAATAAATAGAGTTCTACTATATGTGAACATGGTAGAAAAATCAAATCAAAAAATTGGTACATATTCAGGTGGAACGAAACAAAGAATTTTAATAGCACAAGCAATTATTGGAAATCCTAAATTAGTTATATTAGATGAACCTACAGCAGGACTTGATCCAAAAGAAAGAGTAAGAATAAGAGAAAGAATAGCAGAACTTTCAAAAGATAAAATTATTCTAGTATCAACTCATGTTGTTTCAGATATTGAATCTATTGCTAAAAAAATAATATTAATTAAAACTGGAAAAATAATTGATTATACAAATGTAAATGGACTTTGTGATAAATATAATGCTACTAATTTAGAAGATGTATATATGAAAATATTTGGGGAGGAATAATTTATGTTTAGGCTTATATATTTTGAACTAAAAAAAATATGGTGCAAGCGAAGTTTTATTTTTAGTATTTGTTTATTGCTTATGATAAATATATTTTTCCTTTGGTATACAAATATTGAAAATGAGGATAGAATAGCTCTTTCATCCTATAAAAAATTTGGAGAAGAGATAGCAAATATGGATGAATTTCAAAAAGGTGAATATATCGAAAAATTAAAAAGGGATATTGACGGTGTTTCTTTTGTTATGAATATTATTTCAATGCAAAATACTGAAATGGGAGCGGAATTTGCAAAGCAAGAAATGCAAGAACAACCAAAACTTTTTGAAACTTATTATGATTTATATAAGTCAGGAAACTATCTACATTTTACAAATTCGTTTGAAAAAGAACAAAAATTTATAAATGAAGTATATGATGAATATACAAAAGTTTCAAACTACGATGTATATTTAAAAGAAATAAGAGAAAAAGAAAATGCACTTGATGGAATTTCTGTATTTAAAAATCAAAATGGAGATGAAAACGATTTTTCTTCTCGTAATATAAAAAAGAGTACATCAGACTATGAAAAACTTGATAATAATGGGATATGCTATATTTCTTCTAAAATGATTACATCTACAATGGAAAATATATGGACTGATATTTTTGTAATATTACTAGCATTTTTATTTATAGGAAGTTTAATAACCGAAGAAAAGGAAAAGGGACTTTTTTATATAACTCGTAGTACTAAATATGGAATAAGCCATAGTATCATTGCTAAACTGATTGCACTTTTTATTAGCTGTATCTCGTTTGAAGTTATATTCTTCTTATCAAATTATATTTTCTTTGGAATATCTACAGGTTTTAGTGATATTAGTATAAAACTTCAATCAATTAGCCCTTATATTGGAAGTAATTTATCTATTAACATTTTGGGATATATACTTATTTCTATTATAACAAAAAGCTTTATCCTTTTTGGACTTTGTACCGCCATTACAGCATTTTGCATACTTTCCGATAGTATATTATTGCCATATCTATATGGAATAATATCATTAGTAGTAAGTTGGATTTTATATACAATTATTCCAAATGTTTCTAAATTTGAAATATTAAAACACTTGAACTTATTTGGATTATTTAGAACAGAGAGTATGTATGGTACATATTTGAACTTAAACTTTTTTGGCTATCCAATTTCTCGCATTATTTTGTCATGGATTATGATAATAACATTAATGTTTGTAGGAATAGTTTTGAGTTATAGATTTTTCTTAAAAGGAAAGAATTTACAATTAAAGCAAAAAAAATCACGAATGATAGAGTTGAAATTTAAACCACATTCAAATCTATTAAGACACGAAATGTATAAAACCCTTATTACCAATCGTGGACTTATCATTATTTTGCTATTTAGTATATTAATTGGTTTTAATGAATTAAATCATTCTTATCATCCATCTGTTCAAGAACAGTATTATCAAAACATTATGCTAAAATTAGAAGGAGAACAAACAGATGAAAAGATTGAAATAATTAAAAAAGAAAAAGCTAGATATGAAGAAGCCTTTGGAGAAATAGAAAAGATAGATGAAATAGTAAGTAAGGGAGAAATTAATAGTGAAACAGGAGAAAAGATGAAGTTAAAATGGTATAGTGTTACATCATTTTACCCTGCATTTCAAAAAGTAGAAGTACAATATAAACATGTATGTGAGAATGGCGGGAAATATATCTATGACACAGGCTATTTATATTTATTTGGAATTATGGAAGATGGAATAATAAATGACTTCTTATTACTTACACTTGGAATAATACTAATATTTAGTAACTTTTTTTCTATGGAATATCAAAATGAAACTTGGAAATTATTAAAAGCTACGCAAAAAGGAAAAAGAGGAGTTATAAAATCAAAAGTGATAGTATGTATAGTTTTAGTTACATTATTTTCTATTTTACCATTTATATGTAGAGCTATAAGTATTTCTAAAGTATTTCCACTTCACTGTTTATCATCATCAGTGCAAAATATTCCTATGTACCAAAACTTGCCTTCTAATTTGAATATACTATTGTTTATATTACTAAAAATGTTATTGCAAATACTAATTTCAGTAATTATGGCTATGGTTGTATTAGTGTTTTCGGGATGGAGAAAAAATAATATTCAAGCGATTTTTTTAGGAATTTTAATACTATGTGTACCATTAGTTTTGACTATATTAGGATTTGA
>CANRSD010000082.1 GCA_947642355.1 uncultured Clostridia bacterium | reverse complement strand
TTATTAATAACATTATAAAAAATGTTACTATAAATATAATTTTTTTAGATTTCATTTTTTATCTCCCTTCCTCTTTTGAATATTACTACTCAACGTGTTTCACGTTACTCGAAATTATTATAACTTGTTTCAAGTTAAAAGTCAATGACGCATATTAAGTTATTATATAATCATTTTGAGGTGAAACTATGTACACTAGAATAAGAGAATTAAGAGAAGATAAAGATCTTACTCAAAAACAAATTGGGCAGATTTTAAATATGTCTCAGACTGGATATAATCAATATGAAATAGGAAAAAATGATATTCCTACAAAAGTGTTAATAAAACTTGCTGAATTCTATGATACAAGTATAGACTATCTACTAGATATTACAGACGAAAAAGAACCTTATAAAAGAAAATCTAATAAAAAAGTGCTAATTACCTTGTAATGATTTAAACATTAATACTCGCAGAATTTTATTTCTACGAGTATTTCCTTATTTTGTCCATAAAGAAATTATTAAAGATATAAAAAGTACAATACTAATAATTTTAAATATTTTCAACTTTTTTTCTAACTGTTTTTTTATTCTTAAAGCATCTTTTTCGTTGATTTTATATATATAATCTAAAATTACATTTTCAGCTTCTTTAACAATAAAGTCTTTTGATTTATTATCTGACTTTACTCCTTTATTTTTACTATGTTCCATTTTCTTTAGTTTAATATTTGGCTTTAAAATTACAATTGCCTCATCAACTATATTTGATGCCATTCCTCTTAAAATTATACTATTTTTTAATCTACTATTTTGCATACATTACCCTTTCTAATTACTTTCTTATGGGTAATATTTCCAAAATTTTAAATATTATACATTTCCATCTATGTATCTTTTGCTAGGTTTTTTATTTATTAATCTATAAATGCATTCATATACAAATAAAGCATTAATAATAATAGCACTCTTTACTCCTGCAGGCTTAAAATACTCATCATCTAATCCATCTGTACCATTACTAATATATCCATCTAAAAATAAATATGGTTTCAATATTTTTTCTAATTCTTTTGGAGTATATTTATATGTTGGCTTATTAAATTTTACTATACCAGCTCTTGCTAGTGCTTCATTTGTAAACCCTATACATGTATATTGTTTATATGGTTGAAAACCATGCAAAATTGGCATTGTTATTAATGAAAATAAATTATAAATTACTTCTTTATCATTTGCTGTTTGCATCACAAAACTTTTTACTTGTTCATATACACTGTCTTCTACTGGAATTTTAAATATTTTCACTCTAGTTCTATTTTCTTTTCCAAGTGTAAAATATGACCTCTTTTCTTTTACAAAACCTGCATATAATGGTACATTTACTTTTTTTCTAGCAAATGAATAAAACTCTCTTAAATCATCTGATAAAGCTAAACTTACATGAGAAAATTCATACCTAGTTACAGCTCTAATCATTTTGCCTATAATAGTTGATGTTCTTGTAAACATTACATATAAATTTTTCATCCTAAGTATCCTTTCATTCAACAATTCTTATTTTACCATATTCATTATTCTTTTACAATATACTTTTTTAATAAAATCTAAACAAAATGTATGTTAGTCAATGATGTGAAACAAATTTATATAAATATTCAAATGGTATTATTAAATTTGTTTCTTTCATTTCATGTACACATTAATTCTGCTCGTTTTTCTTTTGGCATTAGATATCCTAATACTGCCATTGGTATCCTATTTGTTCTTTTTAAATATGCTTTTCCTTGTTTTAACAAATCTTCAAAACTGTAGAACTTTAAATAACTATAAAATCTTTCATTGTCATTTCTATGACTTCGTTCTACTTTTCCATTATGCTCTGGAGTTCTTGGTCTTATTTTATAATGTCTTATTCCTAGTTCTTTTAATGATTCTTCTAGAGGATGCTTTTTCTTTATATTTGACCTGTTATACGTAAATTCTTCTCCATTATCTGTTTGTATTTCTTCTGGTTTGTATCCATAATATTTTATACATCTATTTACAAAATCTACTGTGTTTTCAGGAGTGTGTTCTTCATACCAATGTAAAAATCTTTCTCTACTTGCTTCATCTATACATGTATATTGATAGTATCTTTTATCTTTTGGCAATTCTTCTGTTTTACATTCATTTGGTACATATTTAACATCTATTTGCCATTTTTTACCAACCTCTTTTGGAGTATCATATTCTTGATTATGCTTCTTTGACGTTTCTCTTATTTCTGTATTATTGTAATAGCCTATTTTTCTTAGTACTCTATACAATGATGTTGGCTTTCTTGTATATCCTTTATTCATCTTTAATTTGTACCATATTTCATTCAATGTTATATGTGGATTTCTCCTTATCATATCTTTTATCCATTTCATTTCTTCTTCGGTATGCTCCGTTGGATGCTTGCTTAATGGTTTATGAGATTTATCTGTTATACTCTCTTTAGTTCCATCATATTTCTTGTTCCACCTCCATAAAGATGTTCTTGAGATATGATACTTTCTACATACATAGCCTATATCCCCACTATTTCTATATGTTTTTACTGCATTTTCTCTTGTTTTTAATTCATGTGGTAAATATCTCTTGGTATTTTTCTTTTCTTGTGATATACTATTATCCATAAGTGATTCAAGTCCTTTCGTATAATTTGTTTTCGCAAATTCAATTATACTACTTGAATCACTTTTTTTCTATATTTTTTGTTTCACATCAATTGTATCACTACACTTTTTTAATAAAATATAAAATAAAAACCTCCTTATGATAATTATTTTGTCATAAGGAAGTTTCTTTTAATCACTTCTTCAATTTACACGAAAACTAATACAAATTCACCCTCTTAAATAAATTATATCGAACCCGAACATAAGACTGTTCGGAATCCATCATTGACACTGCCAGCACCATACCATGTACTAGAAAAAAACACCCCAGTATTTGAACCCCCAGAATAACCACCAGAGCGAGAAAAGAAGCAATTTTCGATGCTTACAAATTTGACGTAGTCTGAAAACCATCCATATGTACCACTCCCCAAATATATCTCCTTCGTAGCATCTCCTGTTTTTCCTACTTGATATATTGTTGTTCCTGATTCAGTATTTGTTGCATTGTAATATCTTGTTGCATATCTAGTACTTGGTGTTTCTGGTTTTAGTCCTGGCCATCCATTTTTTGTTAAATTACTAATTCCTGTATTAAGTAATAATGCTGTATTATTGTATGCTGCTATAAATTCAAAGGCTCCTCCACTCATATCGTACACTCCATATGTGTTTCCTGTTGTACTTTGATTGCTATTGGCTATATATGCCGTTTCAAGACCTCCTCCTGTACAATACCTATCACTATTTATTGTTATCTCACTTCCATTTCTTCCATATACACTATGGGTTAAATATGCAACTGCTCCCCATTCACTATTTTTTATCATATGACTATTCATAAAACTTGTATTTCCATCTGCTCCCTCTTGTCCATTATATCCGTATGTTGCCTGTCTTGCACTTGTATACTGTGCTCCTATTGTTTGAGTTCTTTTGCTTTGTACTCCAAATGTACTTTTTAGTGCTGTTCCTGTGCCTCCAATCATCTCATATTTTGCTATCCAAAATCCTGCTAAATTTTCGCTCCATCCCCCTCTATCGTAATCTGGAAGCTCTGTTCCATCTTTTGCTGTTTTTCCAGTATCTTTCATGAATGCTGGATGCACTATATATAAATTTCCGTCTTTTCCTTTTACTGTTTCTACTCCTTCATCTAATTTATATTTTACCTTTCCTGTTTCTGCTATCCATAATCCATATCCATCATAATATCCTACTGGCTCTTCTACTCCATCTTTATAATACGTTATTCTATATGCATATCTTGGTATCCATACAAAATAACTCTCATTTGCTGTTTTTGCATTTGCCCATTTACTTGTTTTATGATCTCCTTCTCCTCTTGTATAACTATACCAGTTACTGTTTACATCTGCATCTACAAACTTTTGCTCTTCTTCTGACCAAGTTTGTGGTGTCATTGACTCATTTCCTGTTGTCAGTACTGGCGCATTTGGTTTTTCTATTATTTTATTATTTGTATCTAACCATATTATATCTATTTTTCCTGAGTTATTACTAAATT
>CANRSD010000081.1 GCA_947642355.1 uncultured Clostridia bacterium | reverse complement strand
TTATTATAACACCCTACCTTATTTTTGTCAACGTTTTTTTATAACTTTTTTAAAAAAAATTATAGAGAAATGAAAACCTCTCATTCCTCTATATTTTTTTATATATTATTTTAAAATTAAACATTATAATCTGTAACTTTTTTATAAGCATAAACAGCTGAAACAACTAAAGCTATTATGATAAATACTACTGAATAGCTTGTTCCTGTATAAGGTAATCCAGTACTATTATTTGCAGCAGAATTGTTATATGAACTTATTGTTGTAGATGAATTATTAGCACTATTATTTGATGTATTTGCTACATTACTATTATTTGTATTTGGTGTAATTTGAGTTGTTGTACCAGTATTACCAGTAGCATTGTTATTAGCTGTATTACCTCTATTTGTATTTGAAGTAATTGTAACTGGTGATGGTGTATTTGTTGCTGTATCTGTTGCCTTTACTATATTACTACAAAATAATACTAAAATCATCACTACTACAAAACTAATTATAATTTTTCTCTTTTCCATTTTCTAAACCTCTCCTCATTTTTTAATAATATGTTTTCTCAACAAATATAGCTCCGTTTACTTTAATACGAAGCAAATTTAAATATATTAATTATATTTAAATTATACATCTGTTATAATTATAAACTAATACCATATATAATGCAAGTATATTTCAAAAAAATATATTACATTTTGATTACATTCATCAATATTATATATTTATCTATATTTTTTTACAAATAAATAATTTTATACATTAAATCTAAACAAAACTATATCTCCATCTTGCATAATATATTCTTTTCCTTCTGATCTAATTAATCCTTTTTCTTTAGCTGTTACCATTGATCCTCCTGATTGAATTAAATCCTTAAAAGATATTACTTCTGCTCTAATAAATCCTCTTTCTATGTCAGAATGAATTTTTCCTGCTGCTACTGGAGCTTTGGTTCCCATTTTTATTGTCCAAGCTCTAACTTCAGGCTCTCCTGCTGTTAAGAATGACATTAGACCTAATAATTTATAACTTGCTTTAATTAACTTGTCTAATCCAGATTCTTCCAATCCAAGAGCTTCAAGCATTTCTAGCTTATCTTCTTTTTCTAAACCACTCAATTCTTCTTCAATTTTAACACATAAAGGTATTACTTCCGCATTTTCTTTTTGAGCAAATTCCTTTAACTTTTGTAAATTTTGATTAGTATCTGGATTTTCAATTTCATTTTCAGATATATTTCCAACATACAAAATTGGTTTCATTGTTAATAAAAAACTATCTTTTATTATTTCCTTTTCTTCATCATTTAATTCAAGTATTCTAGTTGGTTTTCCTTCTTCTAAATTTTTACTAATTTTTTCCAATACATCAACTTCTAACTGATATTTTTTATCCGCTTTTAATGATTTTTTTGCTCTTTCTAATCTTTTTTCCACAGTCTCTAAATCAGCCAAACACAATTCTAAATTAATTGTTTCAATATCTCTTAGTGGGTTGACAGAACCATCAACATGAACTATGTTCTCATTTTCAAAACATCTTATAACCTGAACTATGCTATCAACTTCTCTTATATGTGATAAAAATTTATTTCCTAATCCTTCTCCTTTACTAGCTCCTTTTACTAAACCTGCAATATCAACGAATTCAATTGTTGCATATGTAGTTTTTTGAGGATTATAAATCTCAGTTAATTTTTCCACTCTTTCATCTGGTACTGTTACCATTCCAACATTTGGCTCAATAGTACAAAATGGATAATTTGCACACTCTGCCCCTGCTTTTGTTATACTATTAAATAATGTACTCTTTCCAACATTAGGAAGCCCAACAATCCCTATTTTCATTTATATTCCATCCTTTATCTATTATATATAAATTTATTATATTATAACACTAAAATTCCTTTTGTCAATTATAAGAATGGTAACCATAAAGATTTATAGAGGTTACCATTCTTATAATTTCAATCTTTTAAAGTAAAACCAATTTAAAGATATATCTACATTCTTTTTCTAATATTGGCTCCACTTCAATACCTGTTTCTCTAGCCAATTCAATAATTCTAGGCCAAAGTTTTTGGTATTTTTCTTCATACCAATAATAATACTGGCTTCTAGATTCTTCAGAAGTCTTATGATTCTCTGGAGTAGTTTCATAGCAAATGTATTTTTCAGTTATCTCTTTTATTTCAATATTAAGGACTTTTTTTCTTGTATCATACCCATGTATTACCCAAAATGTTTTTACCAAAAAGTTATCCACGACTTCATTTGCTAATCTTTTTAATTCATCCTGCTCAGTATGCCTTTCTTCGATTTTATCAGGTAAACTTTCTGATATATTCTGATTTGCACACATTTCAGCATTTTCTTTTACTTTTCTTCTCCGCCTATACAAAATTCCTTTTTTTAAATTTAATATATTTACCATATAAACCTCCTTCTATTTTAAGCTCCAGCTAATTGATAGTTTGTATTATAACATATTTTATGAAATATTACAATCAAAAATTAGTAAATTTTCTATTGACAAAATTTTATGCAATATTTATAATACTATTTGTCAAGCTTCCTTAGCTCAGTTGATAGAGCAATTGACTAGTAATCAATAGGTCGTCAGTTTGAATCTGACAGGAAGCTCCAAAAAAGCGTGAGATTTCTCTCACGCTTTTCATTTTATTTAGCATAATCTATTGCTCTAGTCTCACGTATCACATTTACTTTTATTTGTCCTGGATATTCCATTTCACTTTCAACACGTTTTGCTACTTCTCTTGCCATTACTACCATTTCACTATCTGAAACTTTTTCTGGTTTTACTACTAGACGAACTTCACGTCCAGCTTGAATTGCAAATGAAGTTTCAACACCATCAAATGAATTTGCTATTTCTTCAAGTTTTTCTAATCTCTTGATATAAGCTTCCAAAGTTTCACGTCTTGCTCCAGGTCTTGAAGCCGAAATCGCATCAGCTGCTTGTACTAAGATAGCTTCTATTGATGTGGCTTCAACATCTCCATGATGAGCCTCTACTGCATTAATTACTGTATCATTTTCTTTATATTTCTTAAGAACATCTACACCAATTTCAACATGTGTTCCTTCCATATCATGGTCTAAAGCTTTTCCAATATCATGAAGTAATCCAGCTCTTTTGGCTATTTTGGAATTAATTCCTAATTCATCTGCCATAAGTCTAGCTAAATTAGAAACTTCTATTGAATGGTTTAACACATTTTGTCCATAACTTGTTCTATATTTTAATTTACCAATCAATTTCACAATATCTGGATGTAAATTATTTACACCTGTTTCTAATAAAGCTCTTTCTCCTTCTGACTTAATAATTTCTTCAACTTCCTCTTTAGATTTTTCAACAACTTCTTCAATTTTTGCTGGATGTATTCTTCCGGTCATCTATTAACTTTTCCAAAGCTAATCTTGCCACTTCTCTTCTTAATGGGTCAAATCCAGAAATAATAACTGCTTCAGGAGTATCATCTATAATTAAATCTATTCCTGTAAGTGTTTCTAAAGTTTTTATATTTCTACCTTCTCTACCAATTATTCTTCCTTTCATTTCATCATTTGGAAGCGAAACTACTGATACTGTTGTTTCAGAAGTGTGATCTGCTGCACATTTTTGTATAGCAAGTCCTATTACTTCTTTGGCATTCTTTAAAGCATCTTCCTTTGCTTTTGACTCTATTTCACGTATTAAATTAGCTTTTTCTTGTGTTAAATCTTTTTCTAAATCACTAAGTAATTGTTTTTTTGCCTGTTCTACAGTTAATCCAGAAATTCTTTGAAGTTCTTCCATTTCTTTATCATACATTTCATCTAATTCTTGACGTTTTTTTTCATTTTCTGTAAATTTTCTTTCTAGTTCTTTTTCCTTTCCTTCAAAAACTGATGTACGTTTCTCAAGATTTTCTTCTTTTTGAATTAATCTTTTTTCTTGTAACTGTATATCGCCTCTTCTTTCTTTAATCTCTTTTTCTAAATCATTTCTTATTTGTAATACTTCTTCTTTTGATTTAATAACTTCTTCTTTTTTTAGATTTTCAGCTTCTAGTTTAGCATTATCTACTATACGTTTAGCCTCATCTTCTGCACTTTGAATTTTAGATTCTGCAATTTTCTTTCTTATTGTTACACCAACAATTGTAAAAATTACAGCTGAGATAAGAAAGATGGCAATGTAAATAAGTATTTGTTGCATAATATTTTACCTCTTTCTATTAAATTTTCAATGTACAAATAAATTACTATTATTTATATAATTTATATTGTATTATTTTTAAGTACTATATTTTATAATATTGCACTTTATTATTCTCAATACTATTTTATATGTATTATGTCTAGTTGTCAAGGAATTTTTTTATAATTATCCCCCAGTATAACTGGGGGATTTTCATATGCGCCTATAAGGCTCTAT
>CANRSD010000080.1 GCA_947642355.1 uncultured Clostridia bacterium | reverse complement strand
TTTTAAAAATAAAATATTTTTTTAAATATTTTTATTTATGTGCGTTTTCTATACACACTATATCACAAACAATATTATAAAATCAAGAAAATAATTATTTTTTTTTGGAGAATATGATGAAAAAATTTAATGAACAACGTAATGTAATTGGTAATTTAATAAAAGAATATAGAGAAAAGAAAAATTATACTAAAACTCGGCTTATCTCAAAAGTTGGAATTACTAGATGTTGAACTTGATAGGTTTGAAATTTATAAAATAGAAAATGGCAAAATGATAGTTAAAGATTTTGAACTAATTGCTTTATCTATTGTTTTAGATATACCTTTTGATGAGATAAAGAAATTATTAGATTTTTAATATTTTTGAAAATATATCATTTCTAAGATAGAGCTATAGTCTAAACTCTATCTTTCTAAATCCCATTCCTTTTCTTTATCTTCTTTCTGGATTTGTTTTTCAGCATCTAATAGAATATTATTTTCTTTTTGAAAATCTCTAATTAAATTATCTTCTGCACCCATATCAAAATTTTTGCAAATCCATTCTATAAATTTATGGATAGTTTCTCTAAATTTGTCTATTACCTTATGCAAATAGCCATTTTCTTTTTCTAATTTATTAATTCTATATTCGTATTTCCATTCTAAATTATCTTCTTTTTGTTGATATTCAGCCTTAATATTATCTACTTGTTTATGCAAATCTATATTATCAGCCATAATCTTGTTTCTCTCTTTTTGATACTTTTCTGCTTCTTCTACCATTTTAGCTTGCCTTAATAATTGTTGGTGCATTAATAAATTATTTTGATATAATTCGTTTATTAAATCATCTTTTGGTTTTATAATATCTTCTAAAATCTTTTCATCTCTTTTCTTTGACCATCTAGCCATTCTAATATCATCAATATCAGGAACATCTGGTAATTCTAATTTTATATTTTGCAATTTTTCTTTTGTTTTATCAAAATTAGTTATTTCTTTATATTCTTTAATATCAATATGTTCTCTTCCTGTTTCTTCTTTTGGTACACCTCTTTCTAACTCAAAATTGTGTGCAGTCATATATTGATAGAACGCATCTTGTAATCTTCTATAACTGTCCTTTTCTTTCCAAAATTCGCTACAAGCTAGTTTATCAATGTTATTGCCTTTTTTGTCTTGTGTATAAACTACTGGCAAAAAAATCAAGTGCATATGTGGAGTTTCCTCGTCCATATGCACTTTTGCAGACATTATATATTGTTCTCCTAATTTCTTATATTCAGCAACAAATTGATATGCAGTTTCAAAATATCTTTTTGTTTCTTCTTCGCCTATTTCCTCAAAGAATTGTTTATCAGAAGTAATAATATATTCACAAGCAATATTACTAACTGTTTTTATTTGCCCTTTCAAATCATATTTTTTTCTCATCATATCAAATTCTTTGTCATATCTGTATTTAGGACTTTTTAATGAGTAATTCAAGTATGCTCTTTCCTTATCTATATTATTATTTGAATAATTTTTATTTCTTCTTTCGTTGTGTCTGTATATTCCTTTTAAATTTTCTCTTTTGTATTTTGTGTTTCTAATAATCGCAAAACTCATCTCTAAAACCTCCTTCTAAATTTTAGCCGATTTTTTCGGCTCGTATAATGGGCGATAGCTTGGCTATCGTAAGAGGTAATACAAGCAAAATGCAAGGTGTTATTATATTAGCTACTATGAGTTTACTAACTGCTTCCACACCTCGCATTTTTACTTTGTATTGTAACACACTACAACACTTTTTTACGCTATTGCTAAAAAGTGTCAGTGTGGCAGGAGTTCCTGCACCCCCAAAAACTAAAAATAGCTTTACTGCATTTTTAGTTTTTCCATAAAAATATAACAAGTATATTTTTATGCTTAACCATAATTTGCTATCCGCAATTTATGGTTAAGAGAGCCAAGAAAAACATATTATATATTTTTTCTTGACTCTTTTTGAAACCTATTCGGTTTCAAAATTCCAAAATAAAAGCATAGGTTTTACTTAAAAAAACCTACACTTTCATTTTGTTTTGCAGCATAACTACGATGTAAAATTATTATTTGCATATAAGCTATTAAAATCAAAGCCTTCTTTTTCGTAATCTCTTTGTTCAAAATTGCAAAGCCTTTTATTATTAGTATTTTTATATTTATTTATATTATATTTATTATCCTTAAACTTTTCTTCAATAGGGTATTGAAGTTTTGTTGGGGAGGGTATTAAACTTTTGTTAAATAGGATATTTAACTTTTCTTCAATAGGTATTAGTTTTCTAATATCTACTTCTTTACTATTTTCTTTATATACCATTTCAATATTTATATAACCTTTATCTTTTAATGAATTTACTAGCTTTGATACTTGTGTTACTGATATATTTAAAAGTTCGCTTATAGTTTTATTGGTACAAAAGCAATATTGTTTTTCTTGACTTAAAAATATTACAAGTGAATATATATGTTTTTCCTTATCACTTAAATTTTTGTCTGTTAATATTTCTATTGGAATCCATAAACCTTTTAAGTTTAAATTTGACATTGCCATCCCCTCCTCTCTTTCAAATTCGTTCGCTTTATTTTGGCTTTATTTTCGTTTTTGATATATAAGTAATATAAGTTTATATCTTAAAATTGTAGATAAAAAATTTCCAAAAAAAATCGCCTTGAACTTATTTCTAAATTCAAAGCAATTTTTTATTTTAAATTTTCTCGACAGTGTCGAGAAAATTTAGATTACTCTTTATCTTCAATATTTTTTCTTTGTTCTAGTTGAACTTTAGCCTTTTCTATACTATCCATAAATTTTTGTTCTAATATTTCTTTTGGTACATATTCTGTCAAATATTGTGCAACATGTATTCCACTATTATCTAATTCTAGTAATTGTGCCATCATATCACTTTTTGTCGCACATAATATGATTGCAATTGGTGATTCTTCTCCTTCTGCTTTTTCATATTTGTCTAACCATTTCAAATATAATTCAACCTGACCTTTATATTCTGGTCTAAATTTATCTAGCTTTAATTCTATAACTACTAACCTTTTCATTTTTCTATGATAGAATAATAAATCTATATAATAATCTTCTCCATCTATTGTTATTCTTTTTTGCCTAGCTAGAAAAGCAAAATCATTTCCCATTTCTAAAATAAACTTTTCTAATTCACTTATAATTGCATTTTCTAAATCTTTCTCGCTATAAGTGTCTTTTAAATCCAAAAAGTCTAATATATATGGATCTCTAAAAAATAAATTAGTTGTCATCTTGTTTTCTTCGTTTAGCAATTTCAAATCATTTACAATAGTCTGTTCTGGCATTTTAGATATTGCTGTTCTTTCAAATAATGCTGAGCCAATTCTTTCTCTTAATGTTCTAACTCCCCAAAACTCATTTTCACACATTGTTGTGTAGAAATCTCTTTTTAAACTATCTTTAACTTGTAATAGTTCAACAAAATGTGACCAACTTAATTTTCTCGACAGTGTCGAGAATTTTTGAAAATCTGGATAATATTCATAGACTTTTAGCATTCTAAATAAATTTGCACTACTATATCCTCGTCCATATTCAACTGTTAACCTTTGACTTAACTTTTTTATTACAGCCTTTCCATATTCAGCTCTTTCATAATTTAAGACATTTTCAGTTATATCTTTTCCTATATTCCAATATAATATTGTCATTTCTTCATTTACTTTTAATGCTACATTTCTTTTTGCTTTTTCTATTCTATCAACTATTTTATTATATAAATCATCTATATTTATGTTATCTATGTTCTCTAATTCGTTCATTTTTACCTTCTTTCTAATTTGGCAACAGCTGTTGCCAAATTACATTTTCTCTTTTATTAGTTCATACTATATCATAAAATTCAAAATTTTTCCATTAAATCTATAAATTTTCACACATATATTAATTCATTTAATATAATCTCCTCTGCTTGTTGCTTAATTGTATTCATAGTTCCTACCCAATAAAGCATATCGGTATTTTTCATATCTTCTGTCAAATTACTTTGTGCTTTTAATTTATTAATTATTTCATCTACTCTTTTGGTAGCAGTTTCTTGTATTTCTTCTAAATGGTTTATAAGTGTATTTTCCATAAACATTATTGTATATTCTGCTTTTTTATGTTCTTTTAAATAGTTTAATCTCATTCTTCCGTATTTATTCAAATGTATTTTCTTTTGTTTTGGTAATACTAAATTTGGAATATAATAATCTCCTTGTCTTACATATTCTATTCCTGTTCTTTCATCAATAAATCTTTCTTTTAATTCTTTGTTCTCCATAATTCTTAAATCTCCTCTCAATTTTTAAATTTTAATTTTTGTTATAAAATCAAAAAAAAGATGAAATTATTATTATTTTTTACAATTCATCTTTTAAATATTTGAAAATTTATGATTTTACTAAATTGTTTGTAGGAGGAAACCTTTGTTATTACTAGATTTTACATTTTCGTCATAAGAGAATATGGTTGTTATTATTA
>CANRSD010000079.1 GCA_947642355.1 uncultured Clostridia bacterium | reverse complement strand
AATGCTTCAGTTTCTATAAATTGTATATTATTTCTATTCATTTTATTATCACCTTTCTATTTGTAATTATATGAATAAGAGATGAATTGATAATCCACCTCTTATGCAACATTTTTAAATGACTTATACAAACTATCCTTTGAATTTTGTTTCATATATTCTTGATAATTGCATAAGCCATATTTTTTAATTTTTACTTTTTTCTCATTTTGAACATCATCTATTAATTCTTTAGTATTATTGTAATCATAAAATAACCTTAAATATCCTTTATCATTTACTTGTTTTGGTCCTTTATATTGTTTTATTAGATTAAACTTGTATCTATATTTTTTCTTGCCTTTGTGATCGCTTATTCTTATTCCACAGCATACTCCATAATCAAGTTTTAAATATATACTTTTAGTCGTCTTAGCATAATACTTATGAATTTGAAATCCTTTATCTTTTAACTTTTTTATTATTTTATCTGATACTTCAATTTCTTGTTTTCTCTTCAATAGGCAATTCCTCCTTTATGCAATTTTTCTATTTTCCTTTTTATTTACTTCAGTATCTATATCAATTCCAGTTAATGCTACTCTAAAATTAACTTTTATATTTTGTTTCTCTAGTACTTGTATAATATTCTCATATATGAAACTGCTAGTATGTAAAATCGTATATTTATCTACATATAAAAATACTTCAGATGCATTTAATGTTTTTACAATATTCAATATTAATTCTTTGTTGATATTATTAGGAATACCGATAACTGTTTTATTTGTATTATTAAACAATTTATGAGCTAATATCATTTCTGTAGCAATAATAATCACTCTACTATTCTTCTTATTATACATACTAATCCAATTAATATTTTCATCTTTTAAAACCATAGCCCAATTATTAGCTTTTGTTCCATTATATAAATTATTGCTAGAAAACCATATATTTTCTGTATCTTTTTTATATGTATCATCTAATAAAATTCTCAATCCTTGTATTTTATTGTTTAATATAACAGGGATAAAAATACCTTTATGAGATTTATAAGTCCACTTAAAATCTGAATCTTGGTAAAATCCGAGAAATTCCATCCAATTTGAATCCTTGTTTTTGTAATTTTATACAGATTTCTTTTTTCTTTTTACTTCTATTTTCTATACTTTTAAATCTATTTTTAAAGATATATTCATCTGTAAAATTCATATTATTTAGTTTTTCCTTATGTGGTTTGTTCAATTGTTGTAAATCTAAAAAACTACTATAAACAATATCTCTATAATTTTCATCTTTTACAGGATTATTATAAACATAAGGAATATTATCTAATACAGGAGATTCTTTTAATAATTGTTTAAATGCGTCCTTTGTATATATATGTTTCATTTTTGCATATAAATCTATTGATGTTCCACTTGATTCACAATTATCACATATGTATAAATTATTAATTGCATTAATTTTCATATATCCATTTTTTTCATTACTGTCTTGGCAGAAAGGACATTTTACATATATATTGTTACCTATTTGATTTGTCTTTTTCAACTTTAGTTTGTTTATTACATTACTAATATTAATACATTCATATATATTGTTTTGCATTTGTAAACTCCTCTCTGATACTATGCTACCATTAAATTTTCTTCTTCATCCTCGTATGCTGGTGTATATAATCGCATTAGTTCTTTATTTGATTTTTCATCAACTAAAATTACTGTTGCTGCTATATCAAAAAACCACATTTGAATATAAGTCATAAATACATTTATAATATCAGTGTCAATTGCTGTTACTTGTAAATCCTTTTTATAATCTAGTTTAAACATTTTTAAAGTACTTGCATAAGCAAGTATCATTGCTCCACTACCACAGTTTACCTCTATCATATTTCCGTTATTAGTCTTTTTATTTATATTGATTATCCCCTGTAGCTTTTTACCAACTTCTTGTAATGGACTATTATTATTTAACAACTTCAGATAATTACTTTTTGTAACTTTTTGATAAATATCTCCTAATACATCATATGGATCTTTTTCGTTACAAAATATTCTTGTTAATTCTGTTGATAAAGCATAAAAATAAGGTTGTTCTTCTTTCTTATAGCTTTGATATATTTCTTCATACTTATCACTATTTTTCTTGTTAAAAACTACTTTATTACTTAAACTAATAGCAAATAATGATATGAAATCTTTAAAAACTTTTTCTGTTGAATATTTACCTTTACTAAAATTTAATAAATTTATAAATAATTCGTATTTTTTATTTTCCATTTTATTTGTTCCTCCTATTTTATTTCTATCTTTTGAATTACAAACTTTAAGCCATCTTTTACTGTATCAAAATCACAAATATAGTTATCATATAGTAATTCTAATTCTTCAAACAGATTCTCCATCGCTATTTCTTTAATACAAAAATTATATTTCTTTCCATTTTCACTAGGTATTTCTCTTAAATCTTCGACATAACCATATATATTTACACAATATTTTGGGTTTATAATTTCTTCATCTATTACTATTTTAGTTGTTTTAGTTTTCTTATTAATATCCATCCAATCATAATCATATTTTTTATATTGTTTTTTTAAAAATTCATATAGAAAATCTCCTATTTTGCAAACTTCTTTATCTTCAATAGAGATACTTACGTTTTCTTCTGACTTTTTACTTAAAACTTTTATATTAATATTTCCATATAAACTTATTCTTTTATTTTTACTTAATACTTTCATATATTCTCCTTTTTACACATTAAGGAAATAGATTTTTTAGAATCTACTTCTTAATTAAAATTTTAATTGTTTCTCCTTATGGGATTAAAGCATTTTCAAATAAAATTCTTCTGCTTTTTTTACCACAATACTATTCTTATCATTATTCTTTTTAATTTGTTTTAGTAATCCTATAATCTGTAAATAATAATTAGGCAAATAATAAAACATATTGTCTAGTTCTTTTTTATTTTTATTTGCACAACACCAACAGCTTACTCGTTTTAAAACATCATACAATCTTATATCATTTTCTTCCCAATAGAATCCGTTTTTATAACAGTACTCTAAACAATCTTTTTCTGTCATTTTCCATTCTACAAGTGGCAATATTTTATGTATTGTTCGTTCTTTAATAATTCGTCTTTTTTCATCAAATGCAATTCCAATATACTCACAATAGTTGTTTCCATATTTATCTTTTAGATATTTATTTATGATTATATTTTTATCACTTGTACCCCAACGACATTTACCTCCACAAACACCATAGCCACATTGTGTTGTCTTATCTCTTTTTTGTACTGGTTTTTCTAACATTTTATATGTAAATGATACTTTAGGTTTTAATTCTGTATATATTATATTTTTACATTTCAATAATTTTTTGACTTTTTCTCGTATATCATAAATTGCTTGAAATTCCATACCTGTATCATAAAAAATCACTTCATCTACTTTCATATTTTTTTCTAATAACATTAATAGCATTGCTAAACTATCTTTTCCAAATGAAACACTTGCAATATATTTCATAACCTACCATAAACTTCTCCGTTTATGGAAATGTATTCTACTACATCAATATGTCAAACTCATACATTTTACATAACATTTGTTAATAGTTGCTACAACCTATTTTATAGGATAGTTATGAGTTCACTTCCTTTCTCAGTTTTTTATCTTTTATTTTTCTTTTATGCAGATACTCTTGAATGTTTAATACTATATATAAAATTCCTATGAATAATGAAAAACTAAAAATTATTTCTAATAATACCAAATTCATTATATCTTTTATCAACATTCTTTTTTCCTCCTCTTTTATTAATAAAAAAGTAGATATATTTCAATCTACTTTTCACATTAAATATTTAATTTTTTCATTATTCCTCCCATCAAAAAGGCAAATCATCTGAAGATGAGACTTCAAAATCACTTGTTGTATTTGTTCCAAAAGGATTGTCAAAACCATCGTTTTCTTTTTTACTATCAGCAAAATATACTTCTTCTGCTATAACTTCTGTAGCATAATGTTTTTGACCTTCATCATCATCCCAATTTCTTGTTTGTATTCTTCCACATATACCAACTTGTTGTCCCTTTTTAAAATAATTAGAGCAAAATTCTCCTGTTTTAGCCCAAGCAATAATTGGGATAAAATCTGCTGTTATTTCATCTGTTTCCTTTTTAAATCTTCTATTCACTGCTACTGTAAAATTTGCAACTAATGTATTATTTGTTTGTGTGTATCTTACTTCTGGATCTTTTGTTAATCTTCCAATTAAACATACTTTGTTCATATCTTTTCATTCCTTTCATGCAACTAATTTTATTTCTTCCATTATAATGCTACTAACTCTTTCTTCTTGCTCATTTTCTTCTTTATATAAATCCACCCAATTATTATTTTTAAATGGATTTCTTTTGTTTCTTATATCTTCATCAATATATAAATGCTTTGATTTTGCCTGGTTCATTAATTCTTTTGCTTTTTTTACTGCTTTTCTTTTATTTTTATATCCACATTCTATATAAACAGCATCATCTTCACC
>CANRSD010000078.1 GCA_947642355.1 uncultured Clostridia bacterium | reverse complement strand
TATTTATTCCAACAAAGATAATAGATATATTTTAGATATATTTCAATGCTAAAATGAACTTAGCATTGAAATATTTTTTATGCTATTTTATAGATTTGAGGAGGAAAAAACATGTTAAAAAAGGTAGGTTTAGTAATTATGGTAGTCGTTCTATTAGGAGGAATAGGAATTCTTTTAATTCCTAAGGAAGATAAATCCAAAATAGGAGATGAAAATTTAGAAAGTTTAAAAGGTAATTCAAAAGTATCTTCTAACGCAAAAGACAAAAATGAAAAAATGGTATATATCGAACCAGGGCAAATAAGCAATTTTGATAAAGGCTATTATTATATTGATAATGGGGATGACGGAAACAATATAAAATTCTTCGATTATTCTGCTAAAAAAGAAATTTATTTATGTAACAAACCAAATTGTAAACATGACACAAAAGAATGTAGTTCCTATTTAGATATAGCAGAAGCAAATGATTTATTTGTATATAACAACTACTTATATTTAATATCAGGTTCTGGAAGTACTACAATAATGAGTGCCACAATGGGTGAAGAGGGTACCTCTATATCAGAAGGAGGAGGGAAAACACCAAGTATATATAGAATGAATTTAGATGGTACCAATAAAACTAAATTATTTGAATGTCCATCAGGAGTAGAACTCGGTTCCAGTTTTATATTTGAAGGAAACAATTTATATACCTTCTTTTCCAAAAATAAAACAGTAGAATTATCCAAAAATTCTTATACATCCATAGAAACAGACAGAGAATTAGTCAAAATAAGTTTAGAAACCAAAAAATATGAAGAACTATTAGACAGTAAAAATAGAAAAATGATTCGGAGTATATAATAAAAAGATAGTGCTAGAAGAAATTGTATATAAACAAGATCCAGAGGAATTTTTAAATAATGATAATGCCTATATCAATAATTTAAGAAATTCTACTAAAAAAATAAAACTATTTGATGTATCTAGTAAAACGGAAAAAGAAATTTATCAAGATATTTACCAAAATATAGAGGATATACAATATGAAAATGGAAAGGTTTATTTTATAGCACACAAAGGTCAAAAAATAGAGTATATAGATTTAGAAACAAAACAAAAACAAACATTATGTAAGTTACCAAAAGAAGGGGTAACTCTAAATGGAATATATGATAATAAATTGCAGTACATCTACTATACAGGAAGTGAAGGAAAAGTGGATAAAGCATACTATATCGATTTAGAAACAAAAGAGAGTAAAGAAATGAAACTATTTGATAAAAATGGATATTTAGTAGAAATATTAGCGGAAAACAAAGAATTTTACTTTGTAAGAAAAGGTTATGAGTTAGGAGCTGAATACACAACTTGGGCAGGAACAAAACAGCAAGATATAGAAAGAATAAACTATGCATTAATGAAAAAAGAAGATTACTGGAGTTCAAAACCAAAATATATAGACATAAAAAATACATAAAAGAACAAGGAGAGCAAACTATGTTAGAAATAGTTAATTTAAGCAAAAGCTACAAGGAAAAAAAGGTGCTAGATAATATAAATTTAAAACTAGAAAATGGATTATATGGACTACTTCGGACCAAATGGAGCAGGAAAGAGTACCTTAATGAATATTATAACAGATAACTTGAAACTAGACAGTGGAAAAATACTATGGAATGGACAAGAAAGTAAGACACTAGGTGCAAAATATAGAGAAATATTAGGATATATGCCACAAGGGCAAGGGTTGTACAATGGATTTACAGCAAAAAGATTTTTAAATTATATTGCAGTATTAAAAGAGGTCCCAAAAGAAGAAATAGAAATGCAAATTCAAAAAGTGAGTAAAAGTGTTAACTTACAAGATGAACTGGGCAAAAAAATTGGGATGTATTCAGGAGGAATGAAACAAAGATTGCTAATTGCAGCAACTATTATAGGAAACCCAAAGTTACTTATATTTGACGAGCCTACAGCAGGACTAGATCCAAAAGAAAGAATTAGAGTGAAAAAAATAATGAGTGAACTTGCAAAAGACAAAATTGTCATTATTGCAACACATATAGTTCCAGATATAGAAAACATTGCAAATGAGATTATTATTTTGAAAGACGGAATTTTAAGAGAAAAAAATACACCAGAAGAATTGATAAGGAAGTATGCTGAAAATGGCGATTTGGAAGATGTATATATGAATATTTTTGGAGAATAAAGGAGGGAGAAATCAATTGGGTAAAATAATAAAACATGAATTCTTAAAAATATTCACAAGTAAACTATTTTTATATACATTAATAGTATTTATATTAGCAAATATTGTACTACTGATTTATACACAAAACATTGCAAAAAAGGATGAAATTCCATATTCAGCCTATAAAATCTTAAACGAAGAAATAAAGGATTTATCAGAACTAGAAAAGCAAGAACTAATAAGCAAAGAATATGAAAAAAATAATGCCTTTAGTATAATAAGTAATATAGTAAACAATAAAAATAGTGATGATGCGTATATAAGAGAATTTGCAGAAACTTTAAAAAACGAGAACAAAGAACTTTATGATAAATACATAAATGAATATCCAACTGGAGGTTATAAATATACTGGAGATGAAGCAAAAGAACTTGCTTTTTTGAAGGAAATAAAAAGAGAATATGAGGAATGTAAAAACTATAAACAAATTATCAGTGAAATTTTAGAAAAAGCAGAAAACTTAGAAACAATTTCAATCTTCCAAGAAGCACAAGATGATTTTTCTAATAAGAACATTAAAGATACAGCTCAAAGTTATGAAAAAATGCTTGATACAGAGTTAGAGTTTATTCCTGCCAAAGGGATAAATAGTTTTACAAAAATGGGAATAACCGATATTCTCATAGTTCTTTTGATATTTGTAATATCTACTATAATCATATATGAAGAAAGAGAAAAGAACTTATTTCCACTGATAAAAAGTACAAAAAATGGAAGAGGCAAAACTATTTTAGCTAAAATTTTTGTAATGTTTATTTTGATTTTTGCTATCTCACTAATCTTATATAGCATAAACTTTATTTATTATGCTATAACAATAGGATATGGAAACCTAAGTGCAAATCTGCAATCGATCAATACATTTCTCTATTCTACTTTACCAATAAGCATTGGAGGATATATTGCCTTATTCTTCATTACCAAAATAGCTGTATTTTTTATCATATCACTTATTATATTACTCATCTCTAATCTAGCAAAAAATAATGTTTCAAATTATATGGCTTTAATTTTAATTTTTGGTATTAGCTTTTTACGGATATACAACAATAGATCCAATTTCAAAATATAATGTATTTAGAGTAGTTAACCTTATCAATCTAGTAGAAGTAAATGGTATCTATAAAACACATATGAATTTGAATATTATGGGAAATATGCAAAATGTATTACAATTAAGTCTATTTTTTGCTATAATATTACTAGTTCTATTGGGACTTGCAAATATATGGATTTTTACCAAGAGAAAAGACTTAGGACTTACAGAAAGTCGCTTATTGAAAAAGCTAAGAAATATTACAATCCTCAAACCTAGAATATTTACCAAAATATTTTGGTGTGAATTATATAAGCTAATGGTGATAAATAAAGTGTGGATGATTCTTTTACTCTTTACCATATTTCAAATATACAGTTTAAGTCATGTAAATAAAAATATTTCTTTTAGTGAAAATATGTATAGAAATTATATGAAGACATTTAGTGGAGAACTAACAGCTGAAAAAGAGAAAAGAATAACCGAAGAACAAGAAAGGTTTGAAAAGGCAAGTCTTGCCATAGCAAACATTGAAGAGAAAGTACAAAAGGGAGAAATAAGCAGAGAAGAAGCGGTTCAATATAAAGAACCATATCAGGAAGTTTTGAATACAGAAGACATATTTTTGAGAATAATGAAGCAATATGAGCATATTAAGGAAAATCCAAAAGCAGAATTTGTTTATGATACAGGATATAAACAATTATTGCGAATGAATAAAAATGCTTTCTTAGAAAGTGATATTTATTTAATTGTTATGGCAGAAATAGTCTTTTCGGCAATTTTTGTAATGGAATATAAAAATGGAATGAACAAGATATTAAATACAACACCAAAAGGAAAAGACATTACTACAAAAGCAAAAATAGGAGTTTGTTTCATTACAAGTATGATTATTTTTGCAATTAGCATCATACCAGAAATCATTGAAATAGGACAAATATATGGGTTTGATAATATTACAGCAAGTATAACAAGCATACCTAATTTTAGTAATTTGTATTCTGGAATTAGTATAGTAGGATTTATCATTCTTAACTATTTAACAAGATTTGTGATGTTCATTAGTATAGTATTATTCATATTATGGATTTCATTAAAACTAAAAAATACAACTTATACCATATTAGTTGCTAGTAGTATATTGCTAATACCTATGCTAGCAACACAAATGGGGATAAAATTTTTAAATGTGCTAAGTATAAATAAAATTCTAAATTTAAGCAAAATAATACTAATGGATGGAAAATTGAAATGGCTCTATATCATAATACCAATTATGGTACGGTATTTATAGCTATAAAAAATTATTCAGAAGGGAGTAAGTTATCATTATGACTAGAATTTTGGTAGTTGAAGATGAATTTCCAATAGTAGATTTGATAAGTATTGCATTAAAAAATGTAGGATATGAAGTAGACTATGCTTTAGA
>CANRSD010000077.1 GCA_947642355.1 uncultured Clostridia bacterium | reverse complement strand
TATAAAAAAATTCTCAAAAAAAGTGTCCAAAAACTTGACATAGATCCAATAAATAAAGGAGGTGGTTAAATTGTGCTAGGTAAATTTAAAAGAGAAAAATAAAAAAGAAAGGATGAAGAATATGAAAATTAAATTAAATGAAAAAGTAAAAAAAGGAATTACAGCAACATGTGCAGTGCTAACAATAGTTTCGTTAGGAGTATTAGGAGGAAGTACATACTCTAAATATTTTACAAAAATTGATGGTGAAGGAAGTGCGACAGTTGCAAGATGGTCTTTTAAAGCAAATAATGAAAGGGAAACTATTGCAAATGTAAAATTAAGTAATACATATAATCAAAATAAGTTACTTGAAAATACAATTGCACCAGGAACAAATGGAAGCTTTGATATAGTATTAGATGCAACTGGAGCAGATGTAGCTATAGATTATGCAGTAACATTTGAGAATTGTAAAGACAAACAAACAAACTTAAAATTTTATTATGGAGGAATAACGTCAAGCACACTTGAAGGTCTAGAATATGCATTACAAGGAAGAATATCATTAGATAATCCTAGAACGAGAACATTAACAATAGAGTGGTTTTGGGATTATGAAACAGGAGAAGATGAAAATACAAAAGCAATAAATGATGAAATAGATACAAAAGATTCAGGAAAAACTTTTACATTTGATGTTAATATTACTGGAACACAAGTAAATCCAGAAGAACTTGAATCTTAATTTGAGTAAAACTTTAAAAATAATCTTATTTTCACTTGTTATTATCTTTGTATTTATAAGTATTTACGTATTATTTGAAAATAAAGAAAAGATAGTTGATAATTTAAATTTTCGATTTTTGGTAATAAAATCAGGAAGTATGTATCCAGAACTTGATATAAATGATATTATAATTGTAAAGAAATGTAAAAACTATGAAATTGGAGATATTATTACATATAATTATCAAAATAAGTATTTTATCACTCATAGAATTATTGAAAAAAATAAAAACAGTTTTATAACAAAAGGAGATAATAACAATAGTGAAGATTTAGAAGATATAAAAATTCAAAATGTAAAAGGAAAAGTTATTTTAATAATAAGAAATAAATTTTTAATAAAAGTAATTATTATTATATTAGTAATTATATTATTAAAAATTTTTTGGAAAGGAAAATGTAATGAAAAACACAATTAAAATTTTAATAATTATATTAGCACTTTTAATTTTATTAATTTTTCTTCTTTCATATAGAAATACATTTTCAAGTTTCTTTTCAAAAATTTCAGGAAAATCAAATACAGATGTTGCTGAACCAATATTTATAATGGAAAATTCAGAAAAGAAAGTTTTAAATGATGAAAATACTGAAGTAGATTACTATTTTACGATAAAAAATTTTGATACAAATAATAAAAGAAGTGAAACAGATTTAAAATATAATATTGAAATTACACCAAAAGTTGATACATCAATAATATTAACTTTATATAAAGATAATCAAGTTGTATCATTAAATAATCAAAAAACAAGTCTAATAGAAATGAAACAAAATAGCAATATAACACATTCATATAGATTAAATGTAAAATATGATAGAGAAAAAACAAATGCAACAACAGATATAAAAGAGAATATCTTTATAAAAGCTAGTGCTAGTCAGAGTTAGGAGAAAAAATGAAAAATAAAAAAGATAATTATTTTGGTATACATATAAATGATAAAATACCAAAAATAGAAGACAAAGAAAATAGGTACTATAAAAATATAGAGTTAGATTTTAGAGGAAAGGCATTTATTATAGAGAAGAATCAAGATAATACAGAAGAAATAAAAGAAGAACTAGAAAGTGGAAAAAAATATAAAAAGGAAGGAAAGCATATAATAAAATTTATTAACGAAAGTAATGAAATGTATTATATAAATATAAAAATTCGTAAGCTATTGATACTATGGCTTTTTTTATTAGCTTTTTTTATTATATTAGGAACTATATTATTTTTTAATAATAAAGATAATTCAAACTCTAATCAAATAATTCAAGGAATTGTAAGTTATGATGTAGAACTAGAAGGTTTTAAATATGTTTTTGATATTAACTATGAAAATGAGAATTTTACAAGTGTTGAATTAACTGACAAAGTAAGTGGAAAAGAATTAATATATCCAGGTTCTTCAGGAAGTTTTTATATAGTAGTTAGTACAAAAAAAGGAAACAAAGATATGTACTATAAAATGCAAGTTAAAGAAGAAATAAATAAACCAAAAAATTTAAAATTTATCGTCAATGGTAAAACTTATAATTCAGCAAAAGAATTGTCAGAAAATATTAATGGAGAAATATCAAAAAATTCAGAAAGAACTTTAAAGATTAATTGGCTTTGGGATTACGATACAAATGATGACATAATGGATACACTTAATGGAGAAAATATTGAAAATTATAGATTTTTAATGACAATGATAGGAACGGAAGGAGGTTAAATTATTGAAAAGTATTAATTTTAAAATTTTAGCAATTTGTCTACTTTTTATATTAATTATAGCAATTGGGAAAAGTGTATTTGCCAAATACATACTCGAAACTTCTGAAGTGTTGATAATTGAAACAAATTTGGATAGAACGCCACCAAACTTTAATGTTTCTTATTCCACTACTAATATTACAAATGGAAATGTTACTGTAACTATAAAAGCAAATGAAAAAGTACAAAAGTTAGATGAATGGAATATATCAGAAGATAAGTTAACATTAACAAAAGTATTTGAAAATAATACATCAGAAGATGTTAAAATATATGATTTAGCAGGAAATCCAAATACTGTAAAGATTAATATTAATAATATTGATAAAATAAAACCTATAGTCGAATGTACTGAAATTAAAAATAGTAACTCAAATTATCCATTATATGCTAATTCAGAAAAAGAAATAAATTTGACAATTAAAGTAAGTGATAATATAGAAATTAAAAATGTGGACTTGACAAAAGTCACTATTAAAGTTGGTAATAGTACAGCTAATCTTACTAAGGAATGGACCTTAAAAAGTAGTAATGCAAAAGAAAAAGTATATAACTTAAAATTAACAAATATTAAAGGAGATGGTGTTTTAACAGTAAATTTTGAAAATGGATTTGTTGCTGATACAGCGACAAATATTAATAATGTTACAACTGTAAATACACAGATAAATATTGATAATACAAAGCCAACTGTAAATTATAGTCAAAGCATAATATCTCAAGGAAAAGTAAATGCAGTATTAACAGCTAATGAGAAAATTCAAAAATTAGATGGGGGGAATATATCATCTGATTCAAAAAAATTAAATAAAGACTTTGTTAGTAATGTAAGTTATGAAATGACAGTAACAGATCTAGCAGGAAATAGAACAACGGCGACTGTAAATGTAACAGGAGCAACATATATATCCCTGATATATGCTTCGCATAATTCAAACATTGGGTGGAGATATGGATATGGAAATTATGATATTGCTGGAAAAGAATCTGTTAAAACAAATTCAAAATACAAAACAGAAGCATTAGCTTTTAGAGTTACTGGGAATATTTCAAATGACTTTGTAAAGGCAAGAGCTTATGTATATACTCACTGGGGAGATAGTGCAAAAGCAAGATGTGCTGATATAGGAATGATATATAATCATGGATATAATCCAAATTCTTCATCATGGAAAACTATGAATTCAAATGATTTTGTAACAATTAATAATAGTAAATATTTCCAATTTGGTGGAGCTGGAATAAATGGACACCAAAATACTGATATAAATGGAAATGAACCGATTGATGCAGTAATAGCAAATCAATTTAATTATGGAATATGTGGAATAACATTAGCATTAAAAGATTATACTGATTATTCTATTGTATATCAAATATATGTATCTGAAGTTGGATGGCTTGAAGCAAAATCAAATGGGCAAGAAACAATGTTTTCTAAAACAAAACCAATGTCAGCATTTAGAGTTGCATTTGTTCCTACATCAGAAAAACAAAATCAAATAAATACATGGAATAAAGACATTGGCAAAAAAATTCAATAGGAGGTATTTAAAATGTGAATGAAGTGAACTTGCCTGGATATTATGCAATAATACCTTCAAGTGTAAGATACTGTTCCAGTCTGAAGTTTGCAGAACGATTATTATATGGAGAAATAACAGCATTACTAAATAAAGAAGGATATTGTTTTGCAACTAATCGCTATTTTTCCGACTTATTTGGAGTAATACCAGGAACAGTATCGAGATGGATTTCACACTTAGAAAAACTAGGATTTATAAAAATTGAATTAATAAGAAATGATAAAAAAGAAATAATACAAAGAAGAACTTTTATAACTAATATTAGTTGTAGAAAGATTGTAAATGATACCTATGAGCAAAAGAAACAATACCCCTATGAGCAAAATAATAAATACCCTATAAGCAAAAAAGATAAAGGTATCAATATAAATATTAGGATAGATAGATTTTTTAATTTTATATTGGAAAATAATCTTAGCGAAATTTATAAAGAATTTTCATCAAATGAAAAATATAAACAATTTTGCATAATTATCGAGAGGCTAGAAATGAATTATACAAAAGATATGATTTCAATATTTAATGAAGATAATATTGAAAAAATCAAAGTAATTACATATTGTATAAAAGAAATAATAAATGGTAATAAAAATTCTTTATCTTTAAAATTGGATAGGAATAAGCTATTAGATTTATATGAGAAATGTAAAAAAATAGAAAGCGAAAACAAAGATACAGATAAAGAGATAAAAAGTTTTTATGACTATTACTATATTAGTGTAATCAAAGAATTAGAGAAAAATTAGTAAGGGGTGATTAGTATTTGATAGAACCTGGTGTTAGAATAGATATATGGACACATTTTATGAGAGAGTGTATAATAAAT
>CANRSD010000076.1 GCA_947642355.1 uncultured Clostridia bacterium | reverse complement strand
ATTACAACCATATTCTCTTATGACGAAAAATTAAAATTGAGTAATAGCAAAGGTTTCCTCCTACAAACAATTTAGTAATTTAAAAATTTTCACATATTTAAACTTGCTAACTAAAGTCAATAGTTTTTAGAAATTTTTTTAAAATTATTTTTATAATAAATTTATGTATGCTAAATAAGCAGTGTTGAAAAACATTGCTTTTTACATATATTCCCAGCGAAACTGTTAATTATATACTTCTTTTACTCTAGCATAATAAATTCGCAAAAACTTATTTAATCCAGCTATTTTACAGACATCCATAGGTTTACCTTCAATTTCCTTTTTTACTATATAATCGTATACAGATGAATCATTTGTAGGTTTTGTAGCTTTTAGAGATTTCATTATTTCATAACCACATTTTCTTAAATATTTATTACCTCGTTTTGAAATATGTATATTAGTGGCTGTAAATTTTCCAGATTGATAAGGCGGAGTATCAATTCCAGCACTTGCTATTAAACTGTTTGCATTTTTATATTTTCTAACATCACCAATTTCAGCTATAATTCTAGGACAAATTTTATTGCCTACACCTTTCATTTTGCGAACAATATCATATTCGGGCAATTCTCTTGCAAGTTCGTTCATCTGTGCTATAATATCATTAGTAGCTTTTTCTATAGAACGTAAGCTATCTACACAAGTAGTTACCGCTAATTGTGTATACTTATTAGAAGGACGCGTTGGGATTGTTTCTTTGGCTAGCTTGTATAATTCTATACCTACTCTTAATCCTGTACGATGTCCTCTTTTTTGTGCAATTTCTTGTATATCTTCGACAAAAGTTTTCTCTTCAAGTGCAACTATTAATTTCGGATGATAATATTTCTCATATACATCTAACATAAATAAATATTGATTTTCAATATTAAATGGGTTAGAAAAACTAGGAAATGTTAAATCTATTAGATTACCTAATTGTACCTTAGCTTTTACTTTTAGAGATATTTGTTGATTATATTGCCTTGAAAGAAATTTTAATTCTTCATATGTATTGTCTTGTATAGTATATGTCTTTAGAATGTTCCATTTATTAGAACAGTAATTTGCTAGTTTAACTGCATCTTTTTTATCTGTTTTAACTTTTCTTAAATTTACATCAAAATACTTTTTTATTAAAAAGGCATTTTCTACGCAAACAAAATATTTTAGTTCCAATAATTTTAATAAAATAGGTAAATGATAAATACCAGTTGCCTCCATTACAAACTTAATATTTTCTTTTGGAAATTCTTTAATTTTTTCCAATAACATATCGAAACCTTCATTAGTATGTTTTATTTCAAAAGGCTTTTCTAATAGAATACCATTAAGATTAATTGCTATTGTACTTTTACCTTTTGATACATCAATTCCTATAGCATACATAAAAATTCTCCTTTCTAAAAATTAATTTTTTTGACTGGATCCAACTACTATTACATCTTTCATTTTGGCTATTTACACGAATGTACAATATATGTAATTCAACTTGCTTAATCGAAGGATTGATGAATAGAGTTGGTCAACTGTTTAAATAGCGAGAGATAACAAAGTATTCTCTAGATGAATTGCGTTGACCAATCTTCTCTATTTTAATGAAAAAAAGTATAATTATCAACTTATGTGATAACTATACTTATATGGTACCAAAAGGTGAATTGTAAAAAATAAATACAAGTTCATCTTTTTTTGAATTTATAATGAAAAATCTGGAAATAAATGTTATAATGATTTTGGTAGCAGTTGTTGCCAAATTATAAAAAGAACAACAGGAGGTTATTAATGATAGTATCACAAGAAAATTCAATATTAACATTGAAATATATGACTGAAGAAAAAGAAAATCAGTTTTTTGATAGAAAAAGTGCAAGAAAGCCAGTAAAAGAATTAGCAAATTTTGTAGCAAGTTTTGCAAATGCTAGTGGTGGTACGCTAGTAATTGGTATTGCTGATGATGGAAAAATAGAAGGATTTGAAGATTATCCAAACAAATATAATGATTTTTTAAAAGTAACAAGTATAGATTATTTAAAAACAATACCAAATTATAAAAATGAAACATTAGAAGTTGTTAATTATAAAGGAAATAAAGATAAAATATTATTAATCCATGTGCAACCAAGTACAGACATCTTAATTAGAAATGTAAAAGATGAAGTATACTTAAGACAAGGAGATTCAAGTAATAAACTTTCATCAGAGCAAATAAGAATATTAGAATATGATAGAAGAGAAGTATCATTTGAAGAAGAAATAAATACTCGTTCTAATGTAAATAATATAGATATGGAAATGGTAGAAATTTATAAAAAAGCAATAGGAGCAGAAAATAGAGATTCATTAGATGTATTAAGAGCAAGAAATTTTTTAGTGAAAAAAGATGGAGAGGAACATTTAACAAATAGTGGAATATTATTATTTGCGGAAGATCCATCTATATTTTTTCCAACTGCTAGAGTAAGAGTTATAAAATTTGACGGAACTCAAATGCATACAGGAGCAGAATTAAACATTGTTAAAGATAAAACATTTGCATTACCATTATATAAAGTTATAAAGGAAACTCAAGGTTTTGTAGATACTCAATTAAGAGAATTTAATCATTTAGGAAATAACGGAGAATTTGTAACAGTTCCAGAATATCCAAAGTTTGCTTGGGAAGAACGGAATTACAAATGCTGTATGTCATCGTAATTATGCAATATCAGGAGAACATACAAAGATTTTTATTTTTGATGACAGAATGGAAATTGTAAGTCCTGGAAAATTACCAAGTATAATTACAATAGATAATATGAAAAATGAAAGATATGCTAGAAATCCTCAAATATCAAGAGTATTAACAGAATTAGGATTAGTAAAAGAATTAAATGAGGGTGTAGCAAGAATTTATAAAGAGATGTCTGAGTTCTTTTTAGATGAGCCAGAGTATACAGAGCCTAATGGTATGTTAGTTAAGTTAGTTCTAAAAAATAATATTGTTATGAGAAATAAAAGAAAAAATGAAAAATTATTAAAGGAAGATGATATAAGAAATAATTGGGAAGAATTAAATGTATTAGAGCAAAAGGTTTTGCAATACATATATGATAAAGGTGAAGTTACTAATAAAGAAATATGTGAATATATAGATAGAACTAGAAGGACAACAATAAGGATATTGAATAGATTAGAAGAAAAAAATCTTATAGAATGGATAGGAACATCAGTATCAGATCCTAAAAAAGTTTATACAGTAAAACAAAAAAATGAAAAAATGTCACAGTAGTGTCACAGCAATGTCACAGTTTGTGTCACAGTAAAATCGTTTTAGATAAAAAAATCTAAAGCGATTTTTTTTATGGAAATTTTTTGTCTACATTTAACAAATATAAAATTATACTAAAAACAATTTAAAATGACTAAAAATTAAAAATAAAGCGAATAAACGGAAGAAGGTGAGGGAATGTCTAACTTGAATTTGAAAGGTATATGGATACCAATAGAAATATTAACAGATGTCAAGTTAAGTGATAAAGAAAAAATTATATATGCAATAATCATTTATTTAAGCAAAGAAAACCAATATTGTTTTCTAACAAATAAAACAATTAGTAAATTATTAAATATATCAGTAACACAAGTATCAAACTTGATAAATTCATTAAAGTCAAAAGAATATATTGACACAGAATTAATTTACAAAGAAAACACAAAACAGGTAGAAATGAGAAAACTAATACTAATAAAAAATAAAGATACCTATTTAAGAAAAGTTAAATACCCTCCCCAAGAAAACTTTAATACCCCTATTAAAGAAAAGTTTAAGGATAATAAATATAATAATAAAATAAATAATAGATATAATAGCGACAATAAAGTTTATAAAAAATCAAGAGCTAACTTTGAACAAAGAGATTATACAAACTATGACTTTACTAAATTATATGCAAATGCAGATATGCTAGTATAAGCTATGACATTTGCATATAGAAAATCAGCTATTAGAGTAGGTAGACTACTTTGATAGCTGATTTTTTAGTTAAAGTTGCGAATAGCAATTTTAACTAAAACCTAAAAAATATCTACATATTTTTTAGGCAAAGGGGTGTGGGGAAAAATAAATTTTTCCCTGCCACACTAACACTTTTTAGCGATAGCGTTAAAAAAGTGTTGTAGTGTGTTTACTGCACATTTTGAAAAAGTGCTTTTAAGCAAGTTCAAAGAAGAAATTTTATTCGTGTGAATATACACGAGCGAGGAGGTTAAATATGAGTTATGCAATAATAAGAAATGCAAAATACAAAAGAGAAAATTTAATGGCAGTATATCGCCATGATGAAAGAAAAAACGAACATTATTCAAATAAGGATATAGATAGGACAAAATCGCATCTAAACTATTCATTAAAAGATCCAGAATTTAATTATGTGAAAGAATTTGATAAAATTATAAAGAAATATGATTTGAAAGGACAAATAAAAACAGTAAGTAATATAGCCTGTGAATATATGATTACATCAGATAATGAGTTCTTCAAAAGAATAGGAGAAGAAGAAACAAAAAGATATTTTGTTACTGCATATAAATTTGTATGTGAATATAAAGATTTAGGCGAAAAGTATATTTTATCTGCAAAAGTGCATTATGATGAGAAATCTCCTCATTTGCACTTACTTTTTTTACCTGTTGTTCATACAGTAGATAAAAAAGGAAATCCCATTGATAAACTTGCTTGTAGTGAATTTTGGAAAGCTAAAGATAGTTATAGACAATTACAAAATGCTTTTTTTGAATATATGGTGTCAAATGGGTTTGAATTACAAAGAGGATTACCAAAAGAAGAAACAGACAGAGTTCATTATACATTGAAAGAATATAAAAATATAACAAATTATGAACAAACGAAAGAAACTCTAAAAAATATAAAATTAGAATTACCAGATGTTCCTAATATTACCGACATTAATATTAACAGATTATCAAAGAAAAGAGATGAAAAGATTTTAGAAGAAATTATAAAGCCTAAAGATGACTTGATAAATGAATTATACCAAGATAAATTATCATTGCATCAAGAGTTATTAAAACAAGCTAAAATAATTGAAAAAGCAGAAAAGTATCAAAAAGAAAGAGATAGAATAATTAATGATAATGCGAGTTTACACAATGAAGTAGAGCAAATTAAGGATGAATATAAGCAAAAAGAATTTGATATAGAATGGAAATATAATAGTAAAATTAAAGGTTTAGAAAAAGAGAACAGCAGATTAAATAAAATAATAGATAAATTCTATGAA
>CANRSD010000075.1 GCA_947642355.1 uncultured Clostridia bacterium | reverse complement strand
TTTATTAATATAAAAAAATTCGTTAAGGAACTTACTTAACGAAATTTTTTATTTTTAATTTAAAATAAGCACTATAATAATTATGTTTTTATTGACATTTCGACAATTTTTTTATATTATAATTGTAGTTTTTAAAGAGAAACTATAAAATATTTTATTGGAGGTCATTATGGACGAAGAATTATTGTCTCTATTATTTAAAACAAATGCATTTAAAGTTGCTGATGCAGAAAATCCTTTTTGGTATACTTCTGGAAAATTAGGTCCTTACTTTATTAATGTAGATTACCTATATGGAAGTAAAGAAGATTCTAATAATTTACTTAGTAAAATAGACAATCTTTTATTAAATAGTAACAAAGAAGATTTACCAGAAGAATTATTTGATGAACTTATAAATCATTATGAAAATAATGAAATTTTTAAAACAACTATTGATAAATTAGTAGAATACATAGAAAACAATTTTGAGCTTTCTCTTATTGATTATATTTCTGGTGGTGAAAGACGTGATTGGTATTTTTCAATGCTTGTTGCAAATTTACTTGGAAAACCTCATATAACTGTATATAAAGATTTAACTACAGTTGCCAGTACTTGTGACTTTACAGAATCTACTACAATTACTTCCTTACAAGGAAAAAGAGTTTTTCATATAGCAGATATTTTAAATACTGGATCAAGTTTTGAAAGAGCTTGGGTACCTGCTATAAATAATTTAGGAGCAAAAATTAATTGGGCAATTTATATAGTTGATAGAAATCAGGCAGGAGATAAAAATTTAAAAGAATTAGGTATTCAACCATATTCACTAATAGAATTAAATGAAGATTTATTTGAAACAGCATTTAAAATGAATGTAATAAACTCTAATCAACTAGAAATTTTAAAAAAATACTTTCATGATCCAGATGGAACTATGAGAGCATTTATTAACACTCATCCTACATTTATTGATGATGTTATAAATAATTCTAATGATGAAAAATCTATTAAAAGAGCAAAACTTTGTAAAGAAAAAGATTGGTATGGAAATCCCATTGGATAAAAAAAATAGTTCTACTTTGATTTATAAGTAGAACTATTTTTTATTTTTATGACTTATTTGTTTTATATAAAACAATTTTTCCTATTATTGTACTATTCTTAGAACTATCATAGTATTTAATCTCATATTCACCAGTAGATTTTATAGTTCCATCTTCTTTAGTCATTTTAATTACTTCTAATGTAAATACATCTCCTGTTTCTACATTTTTTCCTAATCCATACTTAGTAACTTCACTAGATAGTACTTGAGGTTTTATATAGTAAATTTCATAAACTTCTCCATTTTCTGATGCATTCATTATCTTAACTGAATTATTATCTGAATCTATACAATCTATTCCTGGAAGTGTTTCATGTGTTTGTGAATTATCAAAATATTGAATCAAATTGTTCTCATTGTAGATTGTACTTATATCATTTGTTGTATTTTTTACTTGATTATAGGCTTCAAGTAATTTATTATTCACTTTTTTTTCAAAATTTTCTGCTACTTCTGTTTTTGAAAACTCTAACTCAACTTCTGTTGCTTTTGTAACAATTCCTTTATTTCCAGTTATAATATATACAATTATTCCTATTATTATAAGTAATATCATAACTATAATAATTAATGACTTCATACCTAAACCTGAATTTGCTTTTATGTTTATTTTCATATCAATTTATTTTCCTTTTCCTGTTATTTTTATATTTTCTTTTCCTACGATTTCTTCAAATTCACTAATATTTTCATCATTTAAGAAAATTTTTCCACAAGGCCTATTTTCTCCATCTATTTCAATATCAATTAAATCTATTGCATTATCTGCTTTTGAGTATTTCCTAATTAATTTTCTTAAGCTTTCTTTCTTTACTTCTTCTAAATCAGTTATATTAATAATTATATGCCTTAATTCTAAATCTTCATTTATAATTTCTTTTATACTTGATACTACTATCTTTGTAGGTTCCTCTTCCCTTATACTTAGTCTTCCCTCAACTAAAACTATTTTCTCTTCCTCTAAACTATCTGAATATTTATTGTATATTGTTTCAAAAACTATAGTTTCAAAACTACCATATAAATCATCAAAACTTACAAATGCCATTAAAGTGTTTTTCTTAGTAATTTTCTTTTTTACTTTCGAAATTATACCTACAATTTTAACTGTTTGTCCATCTTTATATATTTTACTTTCTCCAGACATTGCAATTTCATCATCTATCTCAAGTATTTTCAAAGAATTTATGTTAGTTATTTGTTCTATTTTATTTCTATATTTTTCAAGAGGATGACCTGATAAATATATTCCAAGCATTTCCTTCTCTAAACTCAAAAACTCTTTTACATCCATCTCTTCAAGCTCTGTGTATGTATATTTCTGTATCTCTTCTCCTTCTGAAATTAAATCAAACATTGAAACTTGATTTTCAATTTTATTTCTATTTGAATTATTAATACAATCTATTATACTTTCATATGATGCTAAAAGCGTATTTCTCGTTTTTCCAAATTCATCAAAAGCCCCTGCTTTTATTAAACTTTCTATACATTTCTTATTTATAGTATATTTATTCATTCTTTCACAAAAGTCTGTAAAACTTGTAAATGTTCCATTTTCATTTCTTTCTTTTACCAAGTCTTCTATTACCAAAATACCAACATTTTTAATGCTTCCAAGACCAAATCTTATTTTATTATCTTGAACTGTAAATTTTGTATCACTATAATTTATACTTGGTTTTAAAATATCTATGTTTAAGCTTTTACATTCTTCAATATATATAGGTATTCTATCTAAATTCCCCAAAAAACTATTCAAAGTAGCAGCCATAAGTTCTTCCTGATAATATGCTTTTAAATAAGCTGTTCTATATGCTACTACTGCATAACAAGCAGCATGAGATTTATTAAATGCATATTTGGCAAATTCAGCCATTTCTGAAAATATCTTTTCAGCAGAGGTTTTATCAATACCATTTCTTATACAACCTGGTACTACTACATTTCCTTCTTCATCTACTTGACCATTAATAAATATTTCTTTTTCTTTTTCCATAACATCAAGTTTTTTCTTTCCCATTGCACGACGTACTAAATCAGCTCTACCTAAAGAATATCCTGCTAAGTCTCTAACTATTTGCATAACCTGTTCTTGATAAACCATACATCCATAAGTTACATTTAAAATTGGCTCTAATGATGGATGAGTATATTCATTATGTCCTGGATTTAATTTTCCTCTTATATATCTTGGAATTTGATCCATTGGACCTGGTCTATAAAGTGAAACACCTGCTATTAAATCTTCTAAGCAATCTGGTTTCAACTCTTTCATAAAACTCGTCATTCCACTGCTTTCAAATTGGAATATACCATAAGTTCTTCCATCTTGCCATAATTTATATACTTTAGGATCATTCATATTTTCATCAAATACAACATCTATTCCTCTATTTTCTTTTACAAGTTTTTTGCAATCTTCTATAACAGTTAAAGTTCGAAGTCCTAAAAAGTCCATTTTTAAAAGACCTAATTGTTCAAGAACAGTCATTGTATATTCAGCTACAACATTTCCTTCATTTACATATAATGGAACATATGTATCTACTGGATCCTTTGTTATAACTACTCCGACAAGCGTGTGTAGAAGCATTTTTAGGCATTCCCTCTAATTCTCTTGAAATATCTATCAATCTCTTTACTGTTTCATCATTTTCATATGCTTCTTTAAATGACTTATTTTCTTCAAAAGCTTTATTAATAGTCATATGAGGACTATTTGGAATCATTTTTGCTATTTTGTCAACTTCTGGGAGAGGTATACTAAGTACTCTACCTACATTTCTAATTACATTTTTTGCAGCTAATGTTCCAAAAGTAATTATTTGAGAAACATGATCTGCTCCATATTTTCTGGTAACATAGTCTATTACTTCTCCACGTCTTTCATAGCAAAAATCAATATCAAAATCTGGCATACTGATTCTTTCTGGATTTAAAAATCTCTCAAAAAGCAAGTTATATTTTATAGGATCAATATCAGTTATTCCAATTGCATAAGCAATTATTGAGCCAGCTCCGAGAACCACGTCCTGGTCCTACTGATATTCCTTGACTTTTAGCATAATATATAAAGTCCCATACAATTAAATAATAATCTACATATCCCATTTTAGTAATTATAGATAATTCATATTCTACTCTATCTTTAATTTCCTTACTTGGATTTTTACCATATCTTTGTTTTATTCCATCATCACATAATTTTCTAAAATACTCTTCATGAGTTATATACTCTTTTGGTACATCATAATTAGGAAGTTTTGTGACACCAAATTCAAATTCAAAATTACATTTATTTGCAATTTTAACTGTATTTTCTATTGCATCTGGAACTGCTTCAAAATAATCTGCCATTTCTTCTGGACTTTTCATATATAATTCATCTGTTTCAAACTTCATTCTATCTTCATCTTCAAGTCTTTTTCCTGTTTGCATACAAAGTAAAATCTCATGAGTAAAACTATCTTCTTTTTTCAAATAATGAGCATCATTTGTTGCAACTAATGGTATTTGTAAATTTCTAGAAAGCATTATTAACTTTTGATTTGCTAAGACTTGTTCTCTTAATCCATTATTTTGAATTTCTAAATAATAATCATCTCCAAATATTCCGTTTATACCATAAAGCTATTTCTTCTGCTTTTTCCATATTATCAGAAAGGATTGCCTTATTTACTTCTCCTGCTAAACATGCACTTAAACAAATAAGTCCTTCTGAATGCTTTTCTAAAATTTCTTTATCTATCCTAGGTTTACTATAAAACCCTTCTGTAAATCCACTTGATACTAATTTTATAAGATTTTGATAGCCTATTTTATTTTTTACAAGTAAAATAAGATGTGAGTATTTATCCTCATTTACAGTAACTTCTTTTTCAAATCTGCTATTGGGAGCTACATAAACTTCACACCCAATAATAGCTTTTACCCCTTCTTTTTGACATGCTTCAAAAAATGAAACTACTCCGAAACATAACACCATGATCTGTAAGAGCAACTGCTTTCATTCCTAGTTCTTTTGCTCTTTTTGGTATATCTTTTATTCTACACATTCCATCTAATAAACTATATTCACTATGCAAATGCAAATGCACAAATTCTGGCATATTTTTGCTCCTTATTTTAACTTAATTTATTATTATTTTATATCATACTTTTTGACTTTTATCAATGACTTTAAACTTTTGGTGAATTGTAAAAGTAACTTCCAAAAGAAAAGGTAAATTCCAAATGTAAGAGAA
>CANRSD010000074.1 GCA_947642355.1 uncultured Clostridia bacterium | reverse complement strand
CGAATTACTTTATAACCTAATCCCCAATAAGTTACTTTACTTCCATCATTGCTAACTACCTTTATGCAACACTTTGGCTCGTGTCCTGTTGTTACTCTAGCACTATCTGAATAATTTGTAATAATCCCTGCAACTATAAGTACAATTACCAATATTCCTATACTAATACCTATTTTCTTTTTCATACGATACATCTCCCCACAATAATTTTTAATCTCAGCGATAACTTACTATTTATCGCTATCATTATAGCATATTATCAATAATTATTCCATATACTTACACGAATTTTAATTCTAATTATCAAACTTCCAATTTTACGATTTTTTCTCTTATTTTTATTGTCTTTTTGCTATTTTTCGTAAAGCATATTTCTTATATTTTCCTCAAATTTTATAAAAAAACTATTATAAAAGCTAGTATTATAAATACATTGAAGGAATTTTACAAAAAAATGGAAGATAGTTACATATTGCGACAGACATTTTAAATACTTATATGTATAATCTCCTTGAAATTTGTCTGTTGGATTTTGTAGTGATAATAAAATTCAATTAAACTAATAATTCCACTCTTTATTCGTACCAATTATATGACATAGAGTTTTATTAGTAGGCAAATTGTTTGTATTAAAGGAGGGTAGTTTTTTATTTATTTTGGGCCTAACTTCAAAATTTCAATTAGGACAAGTTTCTAATTTAGAAATTTGGAGGTTATGTCTATGAAAGACTATTTAAAAGATTCTTTATCTGATGAGGAGGAAAGATATATTTATGGAATAATAAACAAAACCATTCTGAAATATTTTAGAAAAACAAATAAATTAGAAAAAGAAAGCATCTCTATAGATGATGATGATTTTCCAGAGGAGCTGTTGGCAACAGAAGATAAATACAACTTTGTTAATAAAAAACTTGAAACAAAAATACTAAGGGATATTTGTGCCTCAAAACCTTACTCTAAAGATGAAATGAAAGAAATTGTTGATACATTAGAAAATATAGCAGTAGAATTGGGACTTTCTATGTTTATAACACCATTGACTTTTAATGAAAAGTTAGTGGTGTTTTTATTATATCTGAAAAAGTATCAGGTTAATCAAATTGCATTTTTGCTAGATGTAAATAGAAGAACAATTTGTAATAGGGTTAATTCATTCAAAAAGAAAGTAAGTGATGTAAAGGAGAATTTAAAAAATGGAAGATAATAAATTTAATAATTACAATTTAACTAATGATGAAGTTAGCAAAATACTAATTGACTTTGAAAATATAATTAAGTCAAAAGCATCAAAACTGGGAAAATATAAAGAAGATTGCGAGCAAGAAATAAAAATGCAAATATGTAAAGCACTTACTAAAAATAGAAAAAAAGAAAAAAATTAAAAAAATTTTAAAAAACTTTCCCATTTTGGTTTTATATTGGAACTTATCTAGTAGAGGGGAAAAATAACAACTCAAATTTAAAAAGAAAGTGAGGTAAGTTCCAATGTGTTTTAAACTATTTATTTGTTATGCTGTTATTGCTTTTGAACATTTGCGAAAAGAATGTAGAATAAATAAAACGAAAATGACAGCAAAAAAACTAGCAGATACAATTTGGCTTATGTACTATGTATATGACAAAAGAAAAATCAAAGAAATGGCTACAAATATTTTGAACAATTTGGAATTAACAGAATTATGAAAATATTTATATCATTTTTAATAATTTGTTGTGCAATTTTAAATGTTTTAGCAATAATTAATACAATTCGTTTTAAAAGGTTGAAAATTAAAACTAGAAAAAAAGTTTATCATACACCAAGATTATCAGATTTACATGGAAAGGATTTTACAAACTATATAGATTATCTTACAGAAGGATTAAAGTGATTTCTGTAGTTATCTATATGGATTGTCATGTCAAAAAAGTGTTAGTAGATTTTTGCATTTTGGAGGTATGGAATTGAATAAAAGTAAGTTCAACAGAAATGAAGAAATTTATAAATTATACTTTTACAGTAAAATGACATTTTCAGAGATTTCAAAAGTAGTTAACATTTCTATTAGTCAAGTTAGTAGAATTGTTAGAAAAAATGAAAATTATATAGATGAAAAAGCAAAAAGAATAAATGAAAATAAATTAAAAAACAAAGAATTTACAAAACAATTTATGAAGAAAAAAAGAAAATCACAAACTATTGGAAATAGAGATGAAAAAGCTATTTTAGATTATTCGCACAATCAAGCAAGTTGTGAATTGTCTGGAAAGAGAACAATTAATAATCGAGCTTTTAGAAACTGGAACAGTAGTATCTATGAATTTCATCAAAAAACAAAGGAATACAGACTAAAAGAAGAATTTAAAAACAAAACTTCTTATGCTGTACCTAAAAAGATCAAATGGAATTGAGGGATTTTTATGGGAGATATGAAAATATATGTTGTTTTAAATATTGATAATTTCAAAAAATTATGTGAGGAAAAACTAGGAGAAAACATAACTGCTGATGATTTTATTGCATTGGAAAGTTTAAAAAAAGAACAGGTACATTTAGTGCCTAAATTTAAAGCACTTATCGAAAAATACTATATACGAGCTAATTCAGAAGAAAAGTCAGATTATGATATTTATATAAAAATAAAGGGTAACTGGTTTAAAAAAAATTTGATAGAGATTACAGAAAGAGATATTAAAGAATTACAAGATAATAACACTATAGAGGATCTAGAAGAATATGAATCTTGGAAAAATACTTTTGCTTATAAAATTATAGATGAAGATAAATTTAATGATAGTATTTTACCTAAATTAACAGATGAAGAGATAATAGCATATTCTTCTATATTAAGCAGATTTAATAATGAAAATAATGATATTTTTCTTATTAATTACAATGATAGATTTAAAATATTTGTACGTGATGCCAAAATTAATCAACTTCAATTAATGCCCTATACTACACTTAATAAAGAAGATTTATTAGATTTCATAAAGAGGGATATTATTCAATATAGCAAATGTAGAATAAATGAAGAAAAAAGTCTAATTAAATTAGATGAAAATACTTATTTTTATACATTAAGTAGAAGATTCGCTTATGGAAATAGATTTTTAAGACAGATAAGAGATGGAAAGTATGTAGCAAGAGCTTTCTGTAATGATAAATTTAATAATAAAAGAGTTATACATGCTTTTGGAGAAACAGAAAGAGAGGCAAAGGAAAAACTTAGAGAAAAAATATGTTTAATTATGGGACATAGAGCAGAAGATACAAAGAAAACAATGAAAGTATATGAAGAACTTATGGATAAAGATGATTATGATATATAGCAGCTAAGATAAAAGGTTAAAATAATGTTTTTTATAGATAGGAGTGTAAAAGGTGGTTTCTACAGATGAAAAAATTGGTCTGAATATAAAAGAGGCAAGTAGATTAATGGGAATTAATGAGAAATTAATGTCAGAATTAACTCATGTAAAAGGATTCCCTTGTATAAAGTTCAAACGAAGAATTGTAATTAATAAATTGAGGTTACAAGAATGGTTTGATAAGAATAGTGGTAGATATTTTTAGTATCTATCATTATTTTTTTGCTCCTGGGGCTGACTTATTTTTTTGAGCACGTTATAATTAAGGAAAATCATTATATTTTGACTTATTCTGTTTTTCCTTAATTGGAGGGAGGAAAAATTTAATGGTAAAACAGAATATAAATAATGATCAAGATAAAAATAAAGGAACTAGAAAGAAAAATGGTGAAGGTAACTTTAGAAAAAAAGGTAACAAATGGGAAGGCAGAATATCAGTAAAGATAAATGGTCGTTCTGTTCAGAAATCAGTAAGTGGTGATACTGAAAGAGAGGCTAGAGATAAAGCCAAAGCATTAAAAAAGTTTTACGAAGAAAAAGAAAAAAAGTATGCTTATTTAAGAATAAAACAGTCTGAGGTAATATTAGAAGAATGGATTAAAATATGGGTAAAAGATTATAAAAGATTAACTATTGCAGAATCCACTTTAGCAGGATATATATCTAAAATCAACTCATATATTAGACCTTATTTTAAAAATCGTAAAATTCAAGAAATCACTAAACATGATATACAATTATTCATAAACCACTTATCCACTACAAAGGGGAAACAATCAAAAGATTTCTTATCTTTAAAAACAATTAAAGATACTGTAAAGATATTAAGAATGATTTTTGCTGATGCTGAGGAGGAAATGGAATTAATACCAACAAATCCAGTAAAGAAACCAAAATACCCTAAAAAACCAGCACCAAAAGAAAAAGAAATACTAAGTGTAGAAGAACAACTAGCAGTTACAAATATCTTATTATCAGAATATAATGGAATAGCTTTCTTAACATTATTTGTTTTAGGTGTTAGAGCAAGTGAATTATCAGGATTTTTATGGAAAGACTTAGATGACATTGTAAATGGAATACATGTAGAGAGAGGATTTCAAATCATAGATATTTATGATGATGACTTGAATAAAGTTAGAGCAGAAAGAAAATATACTGAACTAAAATCTGAAACAAGTAATAGAATAGTACCAGTTATGCCTATATTAAAAGTAGCATTAGAAAATTACAAAGCTGAAGTAATGAAACAATTAGGGATAACAGATGAAAGTATTTTAGACAATGAAAGTATGTTTAAAACTAAAAACGGAAATAATATTACAGCAGATTATCTAAGACATAGATTACATTATGTTTTAGACAAATATGGATATACCAAACACATTACAGTACACGAACTAAGACACACATTTGCAACTCGTTGCCTAGAGGCTGGTGTTGATATGAAAACACTACAAACATTTTTAGGACATGCAGATTACAAATTGACTGCAAACACATACTCTCATGTATTAAGACAAACAAAGAATAATCAAATACTAAAATACAATACTTATTTAACAGATACTATTCAAAAGAGTTTAGATGATGTTATGAATATAACAGAAGAAACTATAAAAGATCCAAAATTAAGACAAAAGGCTATTGATAATATGAAAAAGAATTTTGAATTATTAGTAGAGGCTAAACTAAGAGAAAGAGAAGAACAATTAAAAGAACAAAAAGAAGAAACAACAAGTGCTGAAAAAATTGCAGATACAAATATTGATAATAATGTTCAAAAAGAAAATGCAAAAAGATATATAGCAAAAAGAACTATCAAAAGGAAAATACCTGCATAATTGGTCTTGACATATTCCAGTTTTACTGATAAAATAACTATAACATTAGCGGGGAATACTTAGGTTGTAATCTTTTAACAATTAGGGAAAAATTAGGGAAGATAATAAAATATCTTAGCAAACCCTATTGAAATAAGCAGTTTGAAAAATATGCTCGTTGGGCTCATAACCCAAAGGTCG
>CANRSD010000073.1 GCA_947642355.1 uncultured Clostridia bacterium | reverse complement strand
ACCTTTTATATAATAACAATTTGTATTTCCATATTTTAATAGTTGTATCATTTCCATTCCTTTCAAATTGTAATTTGAGAGTAAAGGTAGTGTTACCTACCTTTATGTTTCTCTCTTTTTTTCTGTTGCTTTAAAGAATACATTTTTTCCTTTTCTAGTTCTTTTTGCTCTTTTGTTTTTATTTTTCTTATTGTTTTATTTTTCTCTTGTTGTAGTTTTAATGCTTGTTGAGATTTTGTACCAACACCTTTATTATTAAGCTGTTTCTTTACATCTCTTTGAACTCTTTTAGGATTTACTTTTTCTTTAAAGACTTTTTCATACTGTATTTCTGGACTATATTTCAATTTACTATATCTATTTAAAACAAGTTCTAAAACTTCATTGTCTTTTGGCTCTGCTCCAAATATTACTTTGCAAACTGATAATTTTTCATCAATACTTCTTTCAAATATTCCTATCCAAAATGGATCTTCAAAATATACTGTAAGTTTTACTGATACTCTGCCCATAATACCCCCTCCTTTTATTTTATAAAAAGAACGGACAACCCAGAGGGGTAGGTTACTGACAATATATTTAATATTGCTTCTGGACTACCAACCAGAATGTGTTTTTATCTTTCTTTTATAGTGATAATTCACTATCTTGTGTTTCGATTATATCATAAAGTGCAAGTAATTTTCAACTTAATTACTTGCACTACGAATTGTAATTTATATTATTTCTTTTCTATGATTTAAGTGTATTCCTATATGTCCGATTCCTAATATAATTGTTGATATAATTAAGAATCCATTTTTACCATATATTCCTAGTAATAGAAATGCAAATACAGGCAAGGTTGCTCCTGCAACTGGTATTCCTAATAAACTACTATACATATCTTTCATTGTTCTATTACTTTTGAAATATTTTATCCAATATATTTCATATAAAATCATTAGAATAAATGCAATTAACAATATACTAGACCAATTTGAAATTTTATTTATATTGAAATCACTAAAAATCAATGATATACAAGTTACTAGCATTTCTCCAATTCTTTCAAATAATAATAATATTTTATTTTCTTTTTTTACATATTTATCATAGTCTTTCGGTTTATTTTTACTCCATATAATATTTGGTATCATTAACATTAGCAAAAATATTAAACCTATATACGAAAATCCAAAGCGAATATTCATTATTTCAGTTCCTTTCAAATTGTAATTTCACAGTTAGATATTATATTCAAATCCAACTTCTAAATATTCTTTTTCTCCTATTTCTATTGCTCTTTCCTTAATAATTTTACCACCCATTTTCGTATAAAACTTTTTAGATGGCTCATTATCTTTTAAACACCATAATATCATTTTTGTCTTATTTTTGCTTTTAAACTCATTTATAACAAATTGAAATAATTGTGTTCCTATACCCTTGTATTTTAAGTTTGGTTTAACATATAGTGCCAATAATTCGCAATCTATATTTGATATATTTTGTGTAAATTTACCACTATCTATATATCTACAAAATCCAATTACTTCATTATTTATTTCTGCAACTATAAAACCATTTTCTTTATAGTCATTACTTCTTTTCTTTATTCTTTCATCTCTATTCATTGAATTTAAAACATTATCGTCAACTATTCCTTTATATGCTGATTTCCAACCATCTATTTGAATATCTACAACACTTGGAATATCTTTTTCTTCAATATTTCTAATTATAATGTTTTCCATACTTTATCACTCTTTCAAACTGTAATTTTGCAGTTACTTTACATTATTGCTATTATCTTTTTTTATTGCTGAACCGATTGCCATACCCAAAAGCATACCAATACACATTCCAATCCCTATACAAGTACCTATATTTTTTACTAGACTTCCTACTACTACACCACCTGTTACTCCAAAGCACATTCCTAAACTCATTCCTATTGCCATATAGCTTTCTTCTTTTTCTTCGTTAATTTGTGTCTTTTTTTCTTTATCCATAAATTTTACATCTCCTTTATATATTGTAATTTATCTTTTTAGATAATTTAAGACTTTTTCATTAAAATCTTTTGCTTCTTCATACACTGCATGTCCATAATCTTCATATAAATATAATTCACTATTACTAATTCTATCTGCTATTTCTTTTGAAGAATTTACTCCTACAATACTATCTTGTTTTCCTCCAATTATTAAAGTATGACATTTAATTTTATCTAAATCATCATATACATTATGTGTTAAACACGAATTAGCTTGAATAATAAATCTTTTATAATCTTTTGGTTTGCTAACTCTCCATAGAATATTATAATATTTTCTATATTTCTTTAAATGCTTTTCGCTATAAGATTTTTCGGCTGTATCTAGGAATATATTTTTAAAATCTTCCTTCTTTGCTAACTGAATCCAGTTTCCAACAACATTATTTATCATTTCATTAGACTTTGAAGATGTTACTGCTAAAACTAATTTATTTACTTTTTCTGGATTGTTAATTGCCATACATTGTGCTATCATTCCACCTTGAGAAACTCCTAATATATCAGCATTTGATATATTAAGTAAATTCATTGCTTGAGCTATATATTGTGCCATATCTTGCGTTGTAAAGCCATTTGTTAGATTATTTCTCCTACTAAATATATATACTGTATATTCTTTTGCAAACTTTTTATACATCAATGCAAGTGCAATAGCCATACCTTTAACAGTTCTTAATCCATCTCCAAGTCCTGGTATTATAATAAGATTTTTATTTCCTTTTCCAAAACTTATATAATCCATATCACTTTGTTCTATTTTTATATTATTATTTTTTGCATTATAAAACATTTTTTGCACTCCTAATTTAATTATTTAACAATAAATCTATAAATTGCATAAGCAACCCATATAAACCAAGAGAATGCCCAAGACTTAAATACAATACTTACTGTTAAATATACGATAGCAACTATTATTGCTATTATCCAGTTCATCAAATTTTTCTTATCCATTATTTTCTACCTCCTAGACAGATTGTAAGTTGTCGTTACGATTTATCTTTATTTACATATCTATAAATAAGTAAATATATTAAAATTAAGCCAGACACTCCTATTGAGGCAAAACCTATATTGTCTAAATTATATCCATTCTCTCTAATATATTTTTCTAATTCTCCTAAATTAAACATTCCCTCTGTAATATATAATGTTTCTTTCTTTCCATAAGAGTGATATATGGTTAGTTCTCCAGAATGCCATCCTTGACCTAATATAATTTTAGTAACATTATCCGTATTTTCTATTTCTCCACTTAATGACTTACTGACTAAAGCTCTATTTTTGGAATTTATATTTATTGCATATCCCTCTTGGCTGAAAAGTGAAATAGCACATATAACACTTATTATACCAATTATTACTAATATATAATTTAATCTTTTCATTACTTATCACACCTTTATAGTGTTATTTCTCAATAACTTCTATTGTTCTTATTTCTAATTCATCTACTGGTACATTCAAGTCTTTATATTGTATTTTTAATTCTTTTCCTTTTTCTATATTTCCAATCACTTGTGTGTCATCAGTAATGTTAAATTTCAATACAAATGGCAACTTATATTCTTTATCTGAAATATCATATTTTACATATATTTCTCCAGTAGTGTCATAATATTCTCCAACAGTTATTACTCCTGTTCTTGTATTATTTAATCTCTCATTCTTTACCTTATTATAGTCCTTTGATTTCAACACAGTAATTGCATTATCCTTTGTATCAAAATCATTATCTCCCATTGAATACTTTTTCAAATCCCCAGTACAAATTATTATATCGCCTTCTTGAATATAGTTCGAATCATATTCTTCTAATGTATAATAATCTATACATTTTTGATTTTTATTATCAATATTTGCTCTATTATATTCTTGCATTTCAAATCCATATTCTCCAAAATGTTGCCCATTAAATATATAAATATATCCATTATGATTTAATTCTACTATCCCTTGAATAGTTGTATTTTCAATAGTTTCTTCAATTTCTTTAGATTTAGATGCATCATATATCAAATTTCCATCTCTATCATATATAGCTGAATGTGAAAATTCAGTTTCATCTGTTCTTGTATCATCCGTTTCTTTTCTTGTATTAAATAATATTATCCCAAGTAATATGATTACTAATATAACACAAATTACTATAATAATATTTTTCTTCATACATATACCTCCTCGATAAATTACTATTTTATGTTTCAATTGTATCATAAAAGACAAGTAATTTTCAACTTAATTACTTGCCCTACTTATTGTAATTTCTATTTTACTTTTTTATAAATGTTTTCACAAGATTTACATGTAATTCTCATTTCATAGTTAGCTACTTTTTTATCCAATATTGTAATTAAAGGTTCGCTATCTTTTGGACAGCATAATCTATTTTTAATATTCACTAATTCATCAACACAACTTTTACCTGTTTTACTATCTTCAAAATCTAAAAATGCACTACCTTGACTTCCACAATTACATTTATATTTCAATTCTAATCTATCATAGGTGGAATAACATAAATATCCTATGTTTTCATTACACTTATCACAATACATCCACCCACCATAATTTGTTGCTAGTCTTGTATTTACTAATTCTTTATTTTTTAATACTCTTGCCATAAATTTACCTCCTTTAATATTGGTAGTTATCTATCTTTTATATAATTTAATATTTTAGTTGTTAGTGGTTTAAATATGAAATACATTATATACCCAAACATTCCACCAGTTACATTTGTTATTATGTCGGTTATATCTGATGACCTAAAACCACTTATGAAAGGTTGTAGTATTTCTATACTCAAACTTAATAGAAATGTATAAAAAACAACCTTTAATAATTTGGCATTTTCTTTTTTGGTTAAAGGTAATAAAAATCCAAAAGGAACTGTCATTATAACATTTAGCCCTACCTGTCTAATAAAATCTCCTCTACTATTTAAAACATCAACAAATGGAACTAAATTCATTGGTGTATATTGGTGATTAAATACAAATGGTATGGATGTTACTATAGGCATTAAAGTAAAATATAATACAAAAGATAAATATATATACATTGTAGTATTTACAAGCAATACATCTCTTCCTTTTGCTTTCCATTTTTTATAAAATTTTAAAAAATATATTATAATTAACACGACAAAGTCTACTAACTCTTTCATATCCCATCACTCTCTCAATTTATATTCATTTTCTATTCGGCTTTCTTTTTATCAAAAGTAATTTTTTTAAATCTCCTAATAGTGAATCATCAGTTATTTCAAACATAACCCATTTCCCATCATGAAATGTTTGAGCATTATCATAGGTTTCTAGTGCATCAGGCGAAAGCTCTTTTCTTATTTCTTCAACTTTAGCTCTTTCATCTTTCCCAAAGATTATCATAAAACCTAACA
>CANRSD010000072.1 GCA_947642355.1 uncultured Clostridia bacterium | reverse complement strand
TAGTAACATTATACAATCCAACAGGAGAAGGAGGACACCAAGGAGGTGCGTGGGTAATTTTAACAACACACTTTGAAACTATTGGAAAATTAGTAATGATATAAACTATCAAATCAAGAGAAAGTAATTTTGAAGTTGCTTTCTCTTTTGTTTGATTTAGTAATATTAAAGTGATATACTAATATATAGAAATAATAATTTGGAGGTATAAAATGATTATTGGATATAGAAGAGCTCAGAAAACAGATCTAGATGATTTAGTAGAATTGAGAATAAAATTAAATTATTATGATATGAAAGAAGATAATATCACTAAAGTTAATAATGAAAGACAGTTAAGAGATACTATAAAAAAAGTTTTAGAAAAAGAACTAAATAAGACAATATATTTTTATATTGCTTTAGATGAAAAAGAAAATAAAGTAGTAGCTGGAGGAGCAATAATAATTCAACAATTAATTCCATTTTCTACTATTCCAAATGGTAAAGTAGGTTTCATTACAAGTGTTTATACTAATGAAAAGTATAGAAATATGGGAATTCAAAAAAATATTATGAAGATGATGATAGAATGTGCAAGATACCATAATTGTCAAAGAATAGAATTAAATGCTACTAATCCTAATGCTATAAAATTATATGAATCATATGGATTTAAAAAAATGGATTTTAAGTACCGATTAGAATTATTGTAATAATATATTGAAAAGAAAAATTGTTATATTTTATAAAAGAGTATAGTAATTTTTTTATACTAATTTATAAATAATTACAACAAAAATTTATCCCTCGGAGAGCAAAAAGGTTTTAGGAGATTTTCTCCTAAACAGCAATTTGTGGTCCAAAAGACCATGCTGGCGAATAAACCGTATAAAAAAGTGAAAGGTATTATTCGTAGCAAATAAAATTTGCTTTTTCAAATTATACTTCGTTTCTACTTAGCATAATTTTTTATCTTAGTTATTATTGTAAAACATATAAAAATATGATAATATCTAAAGTAGATAAATAAAATATAGATATTATAAAATGATTTATTATAAGGTAAAGAAAAGAAAGTGAGATGATAAATTTGAAAATATATCATGGTAGCACAGTTATTGTAGAAAAGCCAAGCTTAGAAATATTAAATTATAGAACAGATTTTGGAAAAGGTTTTTATACAACAACAGATATAGAACAAGCAAAAAGATGGACAAAAATAAAAAAAGGAAGAATGCAAGAAGAGAATAAAGATGAGAAAATAAAAAGATATATTAATATTTATGAATATACAGAGAATGAAAATCTTAATATATTAAATTTTGAAGAAGCAACAGAACAATGGTTAAAATTTGTATTTAAAAATAGACAAAGTGATGAACTTGTACATCAATATGATATTGTAATAGGACCAGTAGCAAATGATAATTTGTATCAAGTATTAGTAAGTTATGAAAATGGAATCTATGATATAGAAGAAACTATAAAAAGGCTTAAAACATATTTATTATCAAATCAAATTTCATTTCATACATCAAAATCGTTAGAATGTATAAAATATATAGAAACTATTGAGGTAGGTGAAGAAGATGAGTGAAGGTAAATTTACTTGTATGATGTTTACAATAGTACAAACATTATGTGATAGTATTAAAAATTATTTTAATATTAGTTATGCAGAGGCAATGAATTTATTGTATCATTCTAAATTATATAAAGCATTGGAAAAAGAAGAAACAAAAATGTGGTATTATAGTAATTATGATTTATTTAGAATGTTTTTAGAAGAAAAAGAGACAGGTAAATATACTGTTTATGGGGGATAATATGGAAAAGAAAATAAATGATTTTATTGTATTTTGTGTTGAAATTTTCAAAGAAGAAAATAAACTTACAGGAAAAGAAGTGTATGAATTGTTTGAAAAGTATGGAGTATTAAAGTATTTACATGATGGGTATGATATGCTGCATACACAAGGTGATAAATGGCTTAAGAATGATATTAATGAATTCTTAAAGATTAGAGGATATAATGTAAATTAAAGAGATTTATATTTTAAAGTATGAAGCTAGATATTAGTAAAATGCTAATTTCTAGTTATTTTTTTATGCAGTTTTTTAAAATCTATACTTTTAGACAGTAGATACATTATAAAAAAGTTTAAGAAATTTTATAAAACTTTCCGACTTTTTATAAAATAGTTACATATACCTAGTAGATAGATTAAAAAAATTTTTCAAAAAAGGTTACATTTCAAGTGCAATTTTGGAATTTATCTAGTAGAGGAACAAATTAGTAATAAAAAATCATTAGAGTTAATAAACTTTAACAAATGAAAAAGGAAAGGTATATAAGGTTTGAAAGAAAAGAGCAAAATTATAGAATACTTATTAAATACAAAAAATCCATATACAATAAAGATGAATAATATGAATATTGAGATGACATATTCTAAAAACAATAAGATTTTTAATAAATGTATGTTAAGTATTTTAAAAGGAAAGATAGGAAAGTAAAATTGCTTCGCAATTTTGCATACTGAAACTGTAATAAATAAATTTTAACAGTTTCAGCAAAAAGGACTGACATTTGTTATTGAGCACGTTACAATATATGCGAAAGGAGGAAACTAATGGCAGGAAGAAAATCAAAGTATTCTTCTAATGAAAATAATACTATAAAAAATAAGATATGGTCTGTTGCATTATATATAAGGCTTTCACAAGAAGATGAAGACAATCGGCAAAGAAAAGCAGGAAAGTAATAGTGTAACAAGTCAGAAAACACTATTAAACGAATTCATAGAAGAACATGATGATTTGATAGTTTATGATACTTATATAGATGATGGATTTACAGGAACAGATTTTAATAGACCTTCATTTCAAAGATTACTAGAAGATATGAGAAATGGAAATATTAACTGTGTTATTGTAAAAGATTTATCAAGGCTTGGAAGAAATTATATAGAAGTTGGAAACTATATAGAGCAAGTTTTTCCATTATTTAATATAAGATTTATTGCCATTAATGATTTTGTAGATAGTTTTAAAAATCCATCAAGTACAAATACAATTCTAGTACCATTCAAGAATTTAATAAATGATGAATACTGCCGAGATACATCAATTAAGATAAGAACATCTTTAAATGGAAAAAAGAAAAAAGGAGAATTTATAGGAGCATTTCCTTCTTATGGTTATATAAAAGATCCAAAAGATAAGCATAAGCTAATAATTGACGAAAGTGTTGCAAATATTGTAAGAAATGTATTTGATTGGAATGTAAATGAAGGATTAGGGCAAATATCAATATGCCACAGACTAAATAATTTAGGAATTTTAAATCCAACAGGACATAAGAAATTAGAATTAGGACAAAATTATAACAACTTTGGAATACAAGATAATACATATACTTGGACACCTTCTACAGTACGAAATATTTTAAACAATGAAGTGTATATAGGCAATACTGTTCAAGGAAAAAGAAAAACAAAAAGCTATAAAGTACATAAAGTAGAAGTTGTTCCAAAAGAAGAATGGGTTAGAGTAGAAAATACTCATGAAGCAATAATAGATAAAGAAACTTTTGAAAAAGCACAAGAACTAAGCAAAAGAGATACAAAGGTCTCTCAAAAGACAAAGGAATTATCGGTATGGGCAGGTTTTCTAAAGTGTGTAGATTGCAAAAGAGCAATGAACAAAAAAAGCAGTACCAATAAAAGTGGAAGTAAATATGAATATTATATTTGTAGTACCTATAGGAAAAAATCAAATAATTTATGCACAAAGCATTCTATTAAAGTGGAAAACTTAGAGAAAGCTGTCTTAAAAGCTATAAATTTACATATTGATTTATTAATTGATACAGAAGAAATAGTACAACAAATAAATGAAAGTACATATCAAAATACTAAAAATGAAAATCTTGAAAATATGATAATTGCTAAACAAAGTGAAATTACTAAAATATTAAATTTTAAAAGGATGCTTTATGAAGATTGGAAGAATGAAGATATTACAAGAGAAGAATATTTAGAATATAAACAAAAATATGAAAATGACATTGAAAGGCTAAAGAGAAACATCGAAAGGTTAGAGAGCGAAAAACAAAAGTATGAAAGTCAAAGTATAAGTAGTAATGAATGGATAGAAAAATTTAAAGATAAAAAAGGAATTACAGAACTTTCAAGAGATATAATGATGGAACTAATAGATTGTATTTATGTAAAAGAAAATGGAAATATAACTATAAAATTTAAGTTTGAAGATGAATTTAAAAGGTGTTTAGAATACATAGAGAATAATAAAAATGTAATAAAATTACAAGAAAATGTAGTGTGAAAATTAGAAAGGCTTCATTTTAAATATAAAATATGATATAGTTTGACATATATAAATAAAAGGAGAAAAATATGCAAATTAAAAAATTCAATATATTTAAAGATTTTACTAAGTTAAAGAAATTATTATTAAAAGAAGAGAGATGGAGCTTTGGTTCGTATGAAAGTAAATTAGAAAAAAGAAGATGTATGAATCTATATATTATAAGAACTCTATGTAGTAGTGATAAAGTATATGTATACAAAGATGATAATGGTTTATTAGGAATTATAGGAATAGACTATCATAAAAAGAAGGCTTTGAAAAAAGTTATATCTAATATAGCCTTGAAAACTTTTTGCTTATTTATTACAAAGAAAGAAAAAAAGGGACTATATGAATATTATTTTGGTACTGAAAATGCATATAATGGAAAGACCTATTGTGAGAGTAAAATAACACTACTAATGGTTGATAAGGAAAAAAGAGGTTTAGGAGTAGGAAAAGAATTAATAGAATATGTAGAAAATAAATTAAGAAAGATTAGTGTTGCAAATGTAGGAGTAAATACAGATTCATGTTGTGATTATAAATTCTATGAAAAGATGAAATATGCTCGAGTATTTGAAGGTAATTTTAATGAAGATGATATATATTTTTATAAAAAAGATTTCTAAGTAGAATGTACAAGTTAGAGTATATAGAAAATAATAAAGTAATTTAAGAGGATGGCTTAAGAAAAAACTTTTACTTGATTCGTTTGAAAAAATTGCATTTTATAGCCAATATTAATTTTGTGTTGTCAAAATTACCCAAGGAGGTGGTGTAGCAGCACCAGTAGGAGGGCAAGTATTATCAGAGGTATTGCCATACTTAGAATTAACAAAAGATAATGAAAAAGAAGAGGATAAGAAAAAGCAAGTAGAAGTACCAAATGTAGAAGGAATGACAGTAGCAGAAGCAGCTAAAGTTTTAAAAGAAGTGAATTTAGATTATCAAATAGAAAATGAGCCAGAGGGGTTAGATAAAACGACAGCAATAGTAAAGGAACAATTACCAAAGAAAGGCATTACAATATATGAGGGGACAAAAATTTTATTGAAGATATAGAAGAAAAAAATGCATACTATAATAAATTTAAGTAAATTTCAATAAAGTTTGCGTTATAAAATAAATGTATGATATAATACAAATGAAAAAATGAGATAAATAATAAGGAAAAGAAAAAAAGGCAACACAAGACAGAAATTTTAAAGAATAGGAGCGAGAAGAATGGAATTAACGAATATTTTATCTGGTTTAGAAGGCTTAAAGGTAAAAGGAAGTCTTGAAGTAGAAGTAGGTCAAATAC
>CANRSD010000071.1 GCA_947642355.1 uncultured Clostridia bacterium | reverse complement strand
GCTTTCCTGCCCTCATTTTCAATGAGGTATTTTAGGTTTTAATAGTGCTTATGTCTACTTAATTAAATGTACTTATCCTTAAATCCTCTTAGTTGAAAAAAAATGTGCTTTTAAAATCAAGTCAAGGTTGTGCGATAGCACAACCTTGACTTGATTTTATAAAGCACATTAGCATATCTATGTATAGGATTTAACTATGAATAATCTGATCTTTACTCATATACAAATTATAATAATATCCATGTTTTTCAATAAGTTCTTCATGGTTTCCCATTTCCACAATTTTATTATCATCTATAAATATAATCAAATCTGCATTTTTTATTGTATTAAGTCTATGAGCAATTACAAAAGATATTTTATTATTTAACATCTCTTTTGTCGCTTTCATAATAGATTCTTCAAATTCTAAATCTAAATTTGATGTTACTTCATCTAATATTATTAAATCTGCATTTTTTAATATAGCTCTTGCAAAACTCAATAATTGTTTTTCTCCATATGATAGTAAATCTGTTTTAGAATTTATAATTGTATCATATCCATTTGGTAACTGGTTAATTTTATTATCCAATCCAATTTTTTTGCATAATTCTTTAATTTGTTCTTCTGTTATATCTTCTTTATTTCCAAATCGTATATTTTCCAATATAGTTTTATCGAATATTACTGGCTCTTGAAATACATAAGCTATATTATTTCTTAATTCCTCTAATTTATATTCTCTATAATCAGTTTCATTTATAAAAATACTACCATTACATATATCATAAAATCTAGGCAATAAATTTACTAATGATGTTTTCCCTGCTCCGCTTCTTCCTACTATTGCAATTTGCATTGGTTTATTTACTTTAAAACTGATTTTATCTAATATTGTGTTTACACCATCATAACTTAAACTTACATCTTTAAACTCTATTGTTTCTATATGATTTAATTTTTTTACCCCTTCATTTTTCTCTTTTTTAATTTTTGATATCTTTAATACATTTAGAAAACAATTATATCTATTGTTTAATCCATGTACGTGCTCTAATAATGATTTCATATGTCTATTTATGTCATCTACATAATCAATCATAAGCATAATTGTAGAAGCAAGTCCTATTCCTAAACTTAATTCATTACCTCCCACTATTAAAATTGATATAACAGCACCAAATGTTAGTAAAGAAAATAATCCGTTGTGAATGGCTATAATCCTACTTGATTTTACCATTTCATTTTTACATTTATCTAACATTTTACTAATCTGAGATAAGTTAATTTCTTCTAGTTTTAATGTTTTTGTTGTACTATAGGCTTCTATATATTCATTTATATTTCCTTGTAAATCTATTACTATTTTTTGTAGATTTCTATATACCTTTATTGTTTTTAAATAAAAAGGTATTAAAATTAAATATGAAACAATAAATATTCCTAGTATTATCATTCCTAACTTTAAATTTAATACTAACAATATAATGGAAATTGCTATAGTCAAAGCTAATCTTACACTAATAATTCCAACAAAATTCCATACAAATAAATGAGATGCTTCCATTGCTTGCTTTCCAACAATTTCAAACAAATTACCTGCCTGTATTTTATCTAGTTCACTTACTTCAGCTTCTTGGATACTTTTAAAGATTTTATTTTTTATTTCAACATTATTATTATAATAACAATTTTTTCTTCTTATTTCTGAATATCTATCTGTTAAAAATCTAATTATTACAATTATTATTAAAACAACTGATAATAAAATGACTAAATTTATATTTTCTTCTGGTATAGCTTTATCAATCACATGTTGCATAATAAAAGGATACGAAAAAGTATAAAGCATTAACTGTATAAGTAATATAATTCCTATTATAGTAGTTTCTTTTTTATTCTTAGTAAAGTTAAACATTTCTTTTAAAGTTTCTTTATTCATATATATTCTTCCTCTATTTTATCTTGGTTTAATTTATATACTTTGTTATAATTTGCATTTTTTAACAATTCTTCATGCTTTCCTACGATTGCTCTTTTGTCATTAATATAAATTACTTTATCAAAACTTGATGCTAGTCCAATATCATGTGTTATGATTATTTTTGTAAATTTATCTTCCAGACTCATTAAGTTATCCAAAATTTGTCTTTTGTTAATTCTATCTATTGCACTAAAGGAATCATCAAAAATCATAATTGGTTTTGGCTTGGTGAATGCTCTTACTAAAACTAATCTTTGCCTTTGTCCTTTAGATAAAGCTATTCCTTTCTTTCCAATTTTGCTATCATATCCATCTTTTAGTTTTTGAACATCACTATCTAATGCAAAAAATTTAGAGATATTTATCATTTCTTCATTTGGCATATATGGTACTAATATTTTTATATTTTCTGCAATAGTCCTTGAAAACAAGTAAGAATCTTGTAGCAATAAACATATATTTTCTCTAATTAACTTTTTATTTAAATTTCTAATTTCGACATTTCCTATTCTTATACTTCCTGTATATTCATAAAATCCTATTAAAGTCTTTAATAAAATTGATTTTCCACTCCCTGTGCTACCAATAACAATCACTTTTTCATTTTTATCAATTTTAAAATTCAAATTTTCTAATATTGTAGTTCCATTTACAATTATATTTGCATTTTCAAATGTTATTGTCTTATCATTTATCCCTACATTATTTGATATTTTATCATCTTCTATTGTTAGTTCAATAAGGTTATTTAGTCTCTTATAAGATTCTCTAAATAAATTTAGAGCTTCTAGTATATCTGCTACATCTGTAAAAGACTTGGTTACTTTATTTGAATAACTTAATGTAACATATATAGAACCAATTGATATACTTCCTATCATGTACAAATAGCTACTTAAAATAAATATTAATGGAGGTCCAAGTTTTACAACATTCTCTACACCGATATTATAGTTTGTATCCATTTTCACTTTTTCTTTAAGAACTTTGTAATTTTCTTCTACTACCCTTTCGAACTCTTTTTCTTCTTGCTTTTGTAATTTGTTTAATTTTATGAATTTCAAATTATTAAAATTATCATCCATTTTTGAATATAAGTTTCTTTGTGTTTCTATTCTCTTTTGAATAATATCTTTAGATTTTTTGCAATATATAATTGATGTTAAAATGATAAAGAATGATAGAAATATCATAATACTGGATAATCTAAAATCTATATTTATTAATTGTCCGATTGCAAATATTATTATCAATACTATATCCAAAATATAAGTAAGCTGTTTATCTATAAAATTAACAATATTATTTACATCATCACTAGAATTTTGCACCAAATCTACTAGTGAATTATTATAAAAATCTTGATATGTTAAGTTTTGTATATGATTAAATAGATTTAATTTTAACTCATATTGAAATTCTTGTATTATTTTTGTTTTTGCAATGCTCCTAAAATATGTAAAAATTATGATAACTAATTGAATTACAATTAGTGTTATACATATTGTAGCTATAAATCCCATCCTGTTTTCATATAAACTAACTATTAACTCTAATAACTCATTTTGTGTAGTACTTTGTTTTAATATTGTATCTATAAAGTACTGTATTACTACTGGTATATATGTCGTTAAATAATTTAGTAGTATACTTAATATAAAAAATGCTAATAGTAACAATTTTGTATGTTTAAAACTTGATATTATTGTTTTTAAAATCTTCATCTTTTATCTCCTAAATTTCTTGTTCTTCTAATTTCATAAGTATCTATTTCCATTTACATTTTAGCATAAGTGTATAAAAAAACAAATAACTACTATAAACAAAATTACCATATATAACTAATTCTGAAGTTGAATTTATTTTGCTAGAACTCGTTGGATCTGAATTATTTATACTTTTAATTTCACATTTTGCCTCTCCTAATTCAAACTTATCTCCTGCTTTTTTATAATTAATTGATAATTCCTTTTGCTTTACTTCATTAATTACATCTTCATAAAAATTTTTTTTGACTTATTGGTTGTATAAGGAATATAAATTTCTCCTATATCAAATTCTCTTATAATATTATCCATGCCTCCTATATGGTTCTCATGAACATGTGTTCCTATCAAATAATCTATTTTTCTTATTCCTAATCTCTTTATGTATTTTACTAATAATGGACCATCTTCATTATCTCCTGCATCAATAAGCATATTCTTATCATTACTCCTTACTAAAATGCAATCTGATTGTCCTACATTAAAAAAATATATTTGAAGTTCCTCACTTTTTATAATATCTTCTGTAGGTAATTCTCCAATATAATTATTATTTCTTGTTGCTACATATACTAAACTTATTAGCATCAATATTATAATTATTGTATAGATAATCTGTTTAAAATTCTTTTTATTATTTTTCATAATCTTTTACCTCTAAAAAGATTATAATGTAAAAATAGCTTTTTTGAAATAGTTTTTTCTATTTTTTTCCAAATCTCTATTGTTTTTTTATACTTATCATTATATAATAATTTTGCTTTATTCTTAAAATATATATTGTCTATATATTTTTCCCATAACAATTTAAACAGAAAGGACTGATTTTTTATGAATCTAAATTTTTTTAATTCTTTAGAACATAATAATTCTAACAATATTTCAAACAATTTTATTGATTCTTTTATTAAAGAATTACAAAATTATCTATCAAATTTTTTTCTCCTGATTTGAATAAAACAGATTTATATACTATTGACAGATTTGAAGGTGATAATGAAGTTTTTGCTGTATGTGAAAATAGAAGAACAGGTAAAATGGTAGATATTCCTATTTCTCAAGTTTCTCCTAATGCAGTTGAAGATGATATTATTAGATATAAAGATGGTATTTATGTTGTTGATGAAGAGCAAAATCGCATTATTGGTGATAAGATGAAAAAACTTTCTGAAGAAGTATTTAAAAAATAATTTTGGATTTAAAATTATAAGTACACTTAGTGTATTTGTTATTTTAATATTAGTAATTTTTAGTTCACTCGGTGTACTTTTCTTTTAAATTTTAGCTAAATACAAGTACACTTGGTGAACTAATCTCTGTATTTTTATAAAATTTAATACATTTAGTGAACTTTCGCACTCTACTAAGAATTTTTTAGCGGTTCATTTGGTGAATTTCTGCATCATATTTGCTTAAAATTTTTATTTCTTTATTAACTCTTGAAGGCTTGCCCTTCAATGTGTATAAGCGATGTGTAAACACTCGCTTTCCTGCCCTCAATTTTAATTGAGGTATTTTAGATTTTTAATACACTTATGTCTACTTAATTAAATATGCTTATCCTTAGTCGAACAATATATATATTTATTTATTATCTTTCTTCTCAATTTTTTTATTTATTTGTTTCAATGCATTTAAATATTCTCTTTCAACAGGACTAATAGTTTTAACTTGATATTTTTTATATTCCGATTTTGCTTTTTCAATTGCTTGTTCATGGCTAACTGTACCTGCACCTATTAATAATTTTTCTCCTGTAGAAGAAAGAATTGTGTCTAATTGTTTAATATAATCTTCCATATACATTGGATTATGTCTTATTGCTTGTATTTCTGCAAAATCGAAATACCCTGATACTAAATTACTTAAAACTTTCAATTCTTCTTCACTTAAATAATTTTTAGCAATTACTACATCACTCAATATTGGAATATCTCCTTTAAAATTTGTTAATCCCATAAAAGGCTTTTCAGAATCAGCTCTTTCATATATTACTTCTGAAGCAGTATGTCCATGTGTCGCATAATGTAATTTATTTTGAACAATTTTAAAAAATTTAATTGATTTTTCATCTTTTGGATTATAATCTACTGCTGTTGCATATAAATCAAGAACTTGTCTATAAAGTACCTTTTCTGATGATCTAATATCCTTAATTCTGGCAAGTAATTCTCTCCAATAATTTCCTCCACCATTTCCTTTAAGTCTTTCATCATCTATAGTAAAACCTTTTATCATATATTCTTTTAATCTTTCTGTCGCCCATTTTCTAAAATTAGTAGCAACTTTAGATTTTATTCTATATCCCAATGAAATTATCATGTCTAAATTATAAAAGGGAATTTCTCTTGAAACATTTCTATTTCCCTCTTTTCGAACTTGTCGGAAATTCTGACAAGTTGAATTCTTATCAAGTTCCTCTTCTAAATAAATATTATTTATATGTTCTATAACATTTGTTCTTGAAGTATTAAATAATTCTGCCATTTGTTGTTGTGATAACCACACGGTTTCATTTTGAACTTTAACATCTATTTTTGTTAATCCATCGTCTGTTTGGTATATTATAATATCTCCATTTTCATCATTCATTA
>CANRSD010000070.1 GCA_947642355.1 uncultured Clostridia bacterium | reverse complement strand
TTGTAATATTGGTTGTATTATATAATCCAACAGGAGAAGGAGGACACCAAGGAGGTGCGTGGGTAATTTTAACAACACACACTAAAACTATCAAAAAATCAATAAAGGTATATACTATAAAATCTGGAGAAAGTAAGTTGTCGCTGAGATTACAAATCGTTATATAAGATAAAATGCAACAAATTATGTGGATTTGCAAAAAGTAGGAAATTATGTTAAAATAGATAATAGGAAGCATTTTGCTTTACTATTTTTATAATGCAGGAGGAAAAAATTATGCTTAATGTGTTCGTGAAGAAAAGTGCAGAGGAACTGCATGTTCAACTTTCCGATGGTCGGATGATGCTTTTGGAAGACCTTGTTAGGGATTATGAAAGACTTTTGAAAGAGGAATCTTCAAAAAAGGCAATTATATCCGAGACGAAGGACGACAAGACAATTACATCGGAACTGAAGGTCGGCGAATGGTTTCGTATTGACAGAGATGTTATTGCAAGAAATCGAGAAAAAATCCGTTGCAAGTGCGATGAGGCAGGAACTGAAGGCAAAGCAATTTGGAAGAGATTTGAAAAGTCGAATAAAATCGCTGATGAGAATCCCGACCAATATACTCGCTTGATTGAAACATATATCTTTGAGCATAACTGGGAGTATAAAACAGAACAGAAAATGAGAGATATGTGTGAAGATGTAGGCGATGGAATGTGTGATGAGATTATCTGTGATTTCGAATTGCAGATGAGAATTTGTAATGGGGAATCTGTAGTTGATTTACTCCAAAAAGCTGATAAACTTCCACGTGTAAGAGTTATAAAACTCAGAAACGGAGGAACTGGCTATTTTGGTGGCGGTGCTGATAATAATATCGGTGTTCCACCCGCGGACCTTGACAGGAACGATTTCAATCCTAATAACTTGAACTGCGGAGACGTGCCTTATGCGTTCCGTCGAGTGCTTTCGTAGCACTGAACACTGTTTCGCGTTACTTAAATCGAAGCAAAACTAAACTTAAGGGGAATAATTTCCCCTTAAGTTATTTTTAAAAAGTAGGAAGTAAAAATTTGTGAATAATTTAATTTTAATACCAAAAATAGAAAAATATATAGAATATATGCTTATGATATTATTAAAATTACCACGAACTGAAAAATATAGTATAGGTACAGAAATAAAAACAAGTATGTATAGTATGCTAAAAAATATATTATTAGCAAGCAAATCAGCTAAGACTAAAAGACTACCAATATATAATATAGTAGATACAGAGATATATTTCCAAAGAATTTGCATACGAATAATGTATAATAATAAATGGATTGATGACAAAAAATATAAATATAGTAATGAATTATTAAGTGAAATAGGAAAAATGTTAGGAGGATTAATAAAAAATTTAGGAGTAAAATCAAATGCCAAAAACAGTTAGAAATATATATGAAAATGCAGTATCATTTGAAAATTTATTATTAGCACATAAAAAAGCAAGATGTGGTAAGAGAGAAAAAAAGAAGGTAATATTAGTAGAACTAATATTAGAGCAAGAGTTATTAAGACTAGAAAAAGAATTAAAAAATTGTACATACAAACACAGTAGTTATACAACATTTAAAGTGTATCAACCTAAAGAACGTATAATAAAGGCATAAGAATATATAGATAGGATAGTACACCAATGGTATGTACAACATTTTATAAAACCATATTTTGTTCCACAATTTATTAATACAACATATGCTTGTATTGAAGGTAGAGGTATGCATAAAGCTTCAAAAGATGTGCAAACTGCTATGAAATCTGCAAAAAGTAAATGGACTAGTTATTATATTCTAAAAATGGATGTTACTAAATATTTTCACAATATTGATAAAAGAATATTATGGGACATTTTAAAGAGAAAAATTAAAGATAAAAAATTACTTTGGTTAACACGAGAAATATTATTATCTACTGAGGGAATGTTAGGACTACCTTTAGGAAATTATACATCCCAAATGTTTGCAAATATATATTTAAATGAATTAGACCAATATATAAAACATAAATTAAAATGTAAATATTATTTTAGGTATATGGATGATATGGTAATACTATTACCTAATAAAGAAATAGCAAATAATGTATTAAATGACATAACTATATTTTTAAAAGAGAAACTAGGGTTAACATTAAATTCTAAGACAAGAATATTTAAAGATAAGCAAGGTGTTAATTTTTGTCGGTTACAAAATAAATGAATATAGATTAAAAATTAGACATTCTAGTAAAGTGCGAATGAAAAGAAAACTAAAACATTATACAAAATTATTAAAAGAAGGAAAAATTGAATTATCTGATGTACAAAGAAGTATAGCAGGATGGTCAGGCTATGTTAATCATGCAAATTCTTATAATTTAAGAAAAAGCATGTTTTATATAGAGGGATAGGTTTAAAACTGGCTATTTTGGTGGCGGTGCTGATAATAATAACAATAATCCACCCGCAGACCTTAACAGGAACAATTTCAATCCTAATAACAAGAACTACAAAAACGTGCCTTATGCGTTCCGTCGAGTGCTCTAATATACAAGTCGGATTATATATTTTAAGGAATATATACAGTACAAATATTAGATATTAAAGGAAACCTATTCCTTCTTAAAGGGAAACTTTTAAGTAAATATGAATCAAGAACATCTGTATTAGTAAGCAGTAATGGTGAATGTATGGATGTTTTGCTTATTTATAAACAAAACTAAGGTCAAAATTAAATAAATTTGAAAATGAGTATATTAGTTTAAATAAGCTCATTTTTATTATTGTATATTACAAAATTGCCCATACACTTCGAAATTATGTAAGTTGAACAAAATATTGTATAATATAGTCATAGCTATATATTGGAAGATATAAAATAATTTAAAAGTATGGGAGGTAATTTATTTGAAAGAGTTATTTGTTGAAAAAATAATGGAGCAAACTACTGAGCTTTTAGACAATAACCAAAGAATAAAATTAAAAGGAATACTTACAGAAATATGCTTAAATTATCAAATTGAAATGATAGAACAAACTAAAAAGCAAGAAACACAAAAGAATAATACAGATATATTGAATAAATTCATATCATCTAAAGAAATTGAAGGTTGCTCAACTAGAACTTTAAATTACTATAAAGATAATCTAATCAAAATATTAGATACAATAAGTAGGGCAAATGTACATTATAAAATTTAAGAAAATACAATAAAAAAATACATTAAATTAGTTAAAAAGGATAGCAAAAATAATTAAAGGCATATAAAAAATTTTTATTAAGTTCACAAATATGTGTCAGTATTTTTGGAAGAGAAATTGTTATATTTTATAAAGAATATAGCAATTTTTTTGTACAAATTTATAAAAAAGTTATAACAAAATTTGTCCCTCGGAGAGCAAAAAGGTTTTAGGAGATTTTCTCCTAAACAGCATTACAGGTGTCAAAACACCATGCTGGCGAAAGTTAGTCGGTAAAAAATACCTGACACTTTCGAGACCAAATAAGATTTTTTCTAATAAATTATGCTTTGTTTCACTAGCATAATTTATTAGAAAAAAATAATTAAAAAACTTTTGATAAAAACGCTGACAATTAAAAAAGAGCACGTTACAATTAAGTTAGTTCTTACGAACAAAGTGACTTAGAACTAACTTATGCAACCGAATGTAATGAGGTTGTATACAATAAAATGATGGAGGGATTAGTTATGGATGATTGTAACAATGAAAATAATGCAATTTTGAAAAAATTAATAAAAGATAATGATAAATATGAAAAGATATTAGGATTTTTAGATGATGCAACCAATGATAATGTAACAAAAGATAAAATTAAAGAAAGTTTAGAAAGCTATATAGATGGTATAAATATTGTAAGTGCATATGAAAATCGAAAATTTTACGAAATACGGTTTTAAAGATGGTGTAAAATTAATAATGGAATGTGTTGGTAAGGCATGTTAATAATGAAGTATGCTACAATTTCTAGTAGTAATTAATTTAATAATAAATGAAACAAACGGCTTTGTAAAAAGTCGTTTTATTAAACTATTTTTTAGAATATGTTGAGAAAAGATGTTTTTTATGATATATTAAATGCAACATAGACAGATGAGAATGAAAAGGATAGGATTTATTAAATTATGAAAAAGAAATGTATAGAATTATTTGCTGGTGCTGGAGGTTTGGCATTAGGTTTAGAAAAAGCTGGATTTGAAGAAATCGGATTGATAGAAATAGATAGAAAAGCATGTGATACTTTAAGATTAAATAGACCTAACTGGAATGTAATAGAGGAAGATGTTGTAGAGTTTTCAAAAAAAGATCTACTGCAAGAATTTAATTTACAAAAAGGAGAACTAGATTTATTATCAGGTGGATATCCTTGTCAATCTTTTAGTTATGCTGGAAAAAGACTAGGAATTGATGATGTAAGAGGAACAATGTTTTACTATTATGCAGAATTTTTAAGACAACTACAACCAAAGATGTTTTTGGCAGAAAATGTAAAAGGCTTAACAACTCATGATGGTGGTAAAACCATGAAAACAATGCTAGATGTTTTTGAAGAATTAGGATATGAAGTAAAATGGAAAGTATTAGATGCATGGAATTATGGAGTTGCAGAAAAAAGGCAAAGAGTTGTTATAATAGGTATTAGAAATGATTTAAAAGATAAGATAAAATTTGAATATCCAAAACCACATGATTATAAACCAGTATTAAAAGATGTTCTACAAAATGTTCCAAAATCAGAGGGAGCAAAATATCCAGAAAAAAAGAAGAAAGTATTTGATTTAGTACCACCAGGAGGATATTGGAAAGACTTACCAGACGATGTGGCAAGAGACTATATGAAATCCTGCTATTTTATGGGTGGAGGAAGGACAGGTATAGCAAGAAGATTATCTTGGAATGAACCATCACTTACACTTACTTGCTCTCCAATGATGAAACAAACTGATAGATGCCATCCAGATGAAAGTAGACCTTTTACTACAAGAGAATATGCAAGAATACAGTCTTTTCCAGATGATTGGAATTTTGCAGGTAAAATGAGTGATGTGTATAAGCAAATAGGTAATGCTGTTCCAGTAGAATTAGCAAAAAATGTTGGAGAATCTATAATGAAAGCATTGGGAGGAAATGAAAATGTATAATATTAATTTTATATCAAAAGAAAATTTAAAAGAGCATATTAAAAATACTATTGCAACATATGACCAAACTTTAAATGGAATTGATTTAAGAAAGTTTAATTCAAACATTATTGATCCGATTAAAATGGTATTTGATAGCAAAGTATATCGAAAAAGTTTTGAAGAAGTAATTGAAGCAGAGTTAGTAAGACAAAGAGATAGAACAAATGTAAATGCAATAGGATATTTTCATCAAAATATTTTTAAATATATTGATAGATGCACAGTACCAGAAAAAGGCTTTGATGTAATATTTAAAAAGTCAAACAATGAAACAATATATGTAGAGATGAAAAATAAACATAACACTATGAATTCTACTTCTTCACAAAAAACATACACAAGAATGCTAAATAAAATTGCAAATGATAAAGATGCAATATGTTTTTTAGTAGAAGCGATTGCAAAACATAGTCAAAATATAATTTGGAAAGTTAAAGTAGATGGAGACAATATAGAGAATGATAGAATAAGACGTGTTTCAATGGATAAGTTCTATGAAATTGTTACAGGAGAAAAGGAAGCTTTTTATAAACTATGTATGATATTACCGAATATCATTGAAGAAATTATAAATGAAAATAAAGAATTACAAGTTGGATCTGATACAGTAGTAAATGAATTAAAGGAAAAGAATCCAGATTTGTTAAGAGCATTATATATATTAGCATTTAAGGAGTATGAGGGATTTAAAGATTTAAAATAAAGAGAGGAATGTTATGTTTGAACAGGGAATAAATTATTTGTTTAATGAAGTATCTTTATATGCAAAAGAAACTTTTAATGTATTTGAACTAAAAGATAATAAATATGAATATAATAAGGACGAATTCTTTAGATTTTTATATTATATTGGAATTTGTCAAGATAAATTAATAACATATTGTCATAAATGTAAAAAAGAATTTCCGTTTGATGTGAAGATAGAATTATTTGAATTCAACCAAGAAACGAGAGATTGTAGAGCATATATGAAAATTGCTAAAGCAGGAGGACAATTTGGAGCACCTCAAATAGATATGAAAACTGGAACTATATTAGGTTTGCAACCTCCATATGACAAAGACAATTTAAATAACGAAAAGATATGGTATATAGAGTATTATTTTACATGCACTAATAATGATAAACACAAGTATATGATGATGATATCTATTGAATTAAAAGATGGGAAATTTATAGTAAGAAAAATAGGACAAAATCCATCAATGCTAACAGTAAAGGGATTTGACTTTGATAAATATAAAAAGTTTCTAGATAAAATTAATGCATATGACGATTATAAAAAAGCAGATTTATGCAATTCAGATCACTTTTATGTAGGAGCATATGCATATTTACGAAGAACATTTGAAAAAATGATTGTTTTTTATTTAGGAAATATAGAACTAAAAGATGATCACATGGATACAAAAATAGATGCAGTAAAAGATAATTTTGATCCAAGAGTAAAGAAAATGTTAAAAAATCTTTATGGAATTTTAAGTATAAGTATACATGAGTTAGATGAAGAGCAAAGTAAAGAATATTATACATACTTAAAAGCTGTTATTGATATGCAATTAGAGTATAAAAAATCAGAAGATGAAAAAGACAAACAATCAAAAGATTTAGAAGGAATTTTAAGTAAAATTGAAAACTTTGTTAAAAAATAGATAAATAATTAAATATATGAATAACTAGAAGTTAACAAAAACTAATTTCTAGTTATTTTTTTATGCAATTTTTCTAAAAATTATACCTTTTCAAATTTGCAATATCACATACATTATGAAAAAAGTTTAAGAAATTTTCAAAAATTTACCCCTTTTTCATAAAACGATGGCATATACCTAGTAGAGAAGTTTAAAAAGTTTTCTAAAATTTTCCGACTTTTTATAAAATGGTGACATATACCTAGTGGGAAAATAAATTAGTAATAAAAATTTTTTAAACTAATAAACTTAAGTAAGCTGTTAGCGAGG
>CANRSD010000069.1 GCA_947642355.1 uncultured Clostridia bacterium | reverse complement strand
GGTTCTGGTGTAGTATCAGAAATTATTGCTTAACAAATACAGTAATAGCAAGGGTTACATTAAATTGTAGCACCTTGCTATTTTTATATTTCCCACTTTTTTCCCACTTTAGTTTTGAAACAAGTAATTTAATTTATTAACAGAAGTATCTTTTGATTCGGGTAAAACTGCAAGATATATTTCAGTAGATGATATTTTTTTATGCCTTAGTAATTTCATTATAGTATAAATATCTGTTCCTTTAAGTAATAATAATACTGCAAATGTATGTCTTAAATCGTGGAATTTTCTATATTCAAATTTTATATTTTTTTCTTCTAATTTTTTGGATAATGCTAATAAAGTTTTTCTCCATACCTTCTCAAGATCCTTTTTATCTATCTGATGCCCATTAGCAGTAAAAACATACTCGGATGTGCGAGGGATACTCATTAGCAAATCATAAATAAAGTCTGACATTGGTATAATATCAATACTACTTTCTGTTTTTGGTGTTCCATCTTTAGTTTCGTATCCTGTTTTTTCTCCTTCATCATTAAAGGTAGCTGCACGAGTAGTATTATTTTTTACGTAAATTTCTTTTTTTTCAAAGTTCAAATGTATCCATTTTAGGCCAACAATTTCTCCCTCACGCATTCCTGTACCAAGAGCAAAATCGACAACTTTTTCATATTTGTTTCCCTTAAATTCTTCCCTTAATATAGGAACTTCATCATCTCTAAAATAGTTAAATGGAACTTTCTTTTTTTCTATAATTATATCTACATCAACATCTTTGTTTTGAGGAATATTAACTAATCCTTTGCTACATGGATTTTTAGCAATATATCCCTCACTTTCACAAAAGATAAAAAACACATGTAATAACTTATGAACTGCTGTTATTTTCTGTGTGGATCTTCCATTTTTAAAAAGCATATTATAGTAATCTTGAATAACTATACTTGATATTTTTTTGATAGGAATATCAGCAAAAGAAAAAGGTTTTATATGATTCCTAAAATCACATTCATATTTTTCTAATGTAGTATTCTTTATAGTATGTATTTTGGAAGAAAAAAGCCACTTATGAAGTAATACTTTTATAGTAATATCTTTTGCCTGTATGATACCAATTTCTGCCTCCTGTTTTCTTTTATAATATTTGTCTTCTGCCTCACTTTTACTACTGCCGTAAAAATCTTCATATTTTCCGTTTATTTTTCTATGTAGTCTAAAATAATCAATACCATTTTTATTACAATTTGTTTTTTTTGCCATGAAAAAACCTCCTACAAAATATTTGTAAAATACTTCACAAATTACTTGTATAAGGTTTAAAAGTATGATATATTAAAAACGATACAAGTAATTTGTATTGTCAAAAGCTAATGTGTGAAAGTTGTGGGACTAGAGCACATTGGCTTTTCCGTTTATTAGTTCAAAAATATTACAACCTTTTGTATCTTTCATAATTTCTTTAGTTTTAAATATGTTTCTATATAAAATATTACTTATATTCTACAAATAACCCCAATTTTTTTAGTATGTATAATTATTGAAAATTATTACATACCCATTCTTTTGCTACAGAATTACAATTTTCAATATGACTTTGTGTGTCTTCTAACGAGTAGAGCGAATTAGAAAAGCAATGACCTAAACATGTCAATAAAGTTTGTATTTCTTCTGTTGCATTATCTATTTGTTGTTTATCAATAGCAATACATGTTTGATCATAACACTTTACTACCTTTGCTTTGCTGGTTTTTAAAGGAATATTCAATATTTTTATATTGTTATCAGTAGCAATTTGATAGATGGAATAAAGTGTCATATCAATACCTCCTTAGTAATTGTATAGCATAATTATTCTGTCGAATGCAAGTAAAATTTGTAAGAATTAAAAAATTATTTTTGATTCTTCATATAATTTGCGATTTGCTGTAATTCCTTGACATGACTTAATGTCAAACCATCAGTATCAACTACAGGAATATCAGCAAATTTAATTTTGGTTAAGTCCATATCATCAATGCCAACTAATTGGTCTAATGTAATGTTGAAATATTTTGCTATTTTTTTGGCAACGGATAATTTCATGTCGCCTGTATCTCCTAATAAGATACTTCGAAGTGTAGTATATGGAATATCAATATCTAGTGCTAGTTTTCTTATATTAATTTTTTTTGCAGTAATTAGTTCATTTATTCTTTCTAATACTTCCGAATCCATGAATAAACCTCCTTTACTATTATATTGTACTATCTTTAGTACATTTAGTCAATAAAAATGTACGAAAAACTATATAATTATACAATAAAAAACGTGTATTTTACAACGTTTTTTTAAAAATATACGAAAAAAATAAAATATTTTACTAAAAATACTTGACAATATACGAAAAGTTGTATATAGTATCGATAGTGATATACGAAAAGCTGTATAAAACAAAATACGAAAAACAGTAAAGGAGGGAAAAATAATGTATCCAAATTTAGATGCAGAAATGGCAAGAAGAAAAATTACAATTACAGATTTAGCAAAAACAATTAATTGTAGTTACGAAACTATGAGAAAAAAACTAAAAGGACAAGCACCATTTTTATTAAAAGAGGCTAGAACTATTAAGCAAGAATATTTTAATAATGAAAATGATATGTCCCTAGAAGAATTATTTGAAGAACAGGAGGAAGAGTAAATGTCTGAGAAAAGAATACCAGGAATACCAAAATACATAAGTGCCGAAGAATATTCAAGACAAAGTGGAATGGGTGTTCAAGAAGTGAAAAGATTATGCAGACTTAATGAAATTCCATGTAAGATGACAGAAAACGGACACTATAAAATACCAATTTATGATGACGCAGTACCTATTGAAGAATATAACAAAGTAAAAGATAGGTGCACAGAATTAGAAACTACATTGAAATCAATAAACAAATTAACAAATTTGTAGAAAGGGGAAAAAATGAGAAGAATTAATAAGAAAAAATTGATAGTTAGAATTTTAGAATTAATAGTAATTTTAGGAACAATTATTTTAACACCAATGGCAATAAAATATGCAACTACAATAAGAGGGTATAAAGCAATTGGAGGGGAATATTTTATACCACTATTAGGATTATTATTAATAATGATTATAGAAACAGCATACGAAGAAATCAAACAAAAGGAAAAAAAGAATAGGAGAAAATAATATGTTAGAGTATTACGAAAAACTATTAGATGAATGTATTTATTTACAAATAGATAATGAAAGACTAGAAAAAATGAAAAGTACATTATTAAAAATGAAAAGCAATTTATTAGAATTAAAGGCAAAAAGAATTGAAAATCGCATCCAATTAATAACTTCATATATATATTAACCAAATTGGAAATAAAAGTGAAAGGAGTGTGAAAAATATGACAAATTCAGAACTAAGAATGTTAGATACAGAAAATGCAGCAAAAGACAGATATGATTTATGCAAAGAAATATTAGTAGCATTAATGGAAAATAACATTAATAAAGCAAAAACTATTATTGAAGAAGATATGAAAATTTATGAAGATGAATATTTATATGTTCCTAATGATAGCGAAAGCAATGTAATAGAGTTACCCAACCGTCGCCAAACAAATTAGATAACTCTATTAAAAAAACTATTTTACAAGTGTTTCTGTTGTTATTGTATCACAATTTTTCGACAGAGGCAAGAGGGGAGGAAAAATGGCAAAATGTCCTAAATGTGGTAAAAGATACCCAAAAGGAAAAGGAGCATTATCAAGACGAGATAACAAAACAGAAATATGTTCGCAATGTGGATTTAATGAGGCTATTGAAGATGCCGAAAAATTATTCGCTATAAAAATGGGGAAATAAAGGAGTGCAATTTTATGAATAGAGAAGAATGGCTAAAAGAAAGAAAATTTGGAATAGGTGGTAGTGATGCAGCAGCAGTTTTAGGAGTAAGTAAATGGAAAACTAGAGCCGAACTATGGGAAGAAAAAACAGGAAGAAGAAAAGCCCCAGATATATCAGACAAGCCTTGTGTGCAATATGGAATTCATGCAGAAGAGCCAATACGACAATTATTTGCATTAAATTATCCAGAATACGAAGTAAAGCATCAAGAAAATACAATAATAAAGCATCCCAAATATCCATTTTTAATAGCAAGTCTTGACGGTATATTAATAGACAAAGAAACAGGAGAGATGGGAGTATTAGAGATAAAGACTGCAGAAATAGTAAGTAGTATGCAATATGATAATTGGAAAGGCGATAAAATCCCAGACACTTATTATTGCCAAGTATTACACTACTTAAATGTTACAGGATATTCATTTGTAAAGTTAGTTGCAGAACTAAAACACGAACAAGATTATCAAGCTAGAAAAACATATACAATACAACGTGAAGAGGTAATCGACGAAATCAAATATTTGGAACAAGAAGAAATAAAATTTTGGAATGAATACGTAGTAAAAGATATACGACCACCATGTAATTTGCCAGAAGTATAAAAGAAAGGAAAGAATAATGGAAATAAAACAATTAAATGAAAGGTTAGTATGGTTGGCCAATAGTAATAGCTTTAATGGTAACAGAGGAGATATAGCAGTAAGTACATATAAATCTTATGTTGATGAGGTTTTAAGTTGGGATATATCAGAGGCTAGAAAACAAAAAATTTTAGACAAATTATATACAAAACGTTCAAAAATATTAGAGTATGAATCACAGCATGTTAGTGTGATGGTAGCAGGTCCAGCAAATTATAATTCAAAAAGATTAGACAAGAGCGACCAAGTAATGAAATATACAAAAGAATTTTGCGACTGGTTTGATGATTTAAGAGAACAAATAGAAAGAGCAAAAAAAGAAGATAATAAAGAAACAAAAGTAAAGTATATAGTTGATGGAATTGAAAGACTTATGGAATTAAAGCTGGATCCAACAAAAGATATTATGAGTTTAGCAAATATTGATAATAAAAAATTCATTGAATTATACGAAAAATACTATCCTATTTTTAAATGGAGAAAAAACAGTAGTATTTTTAAATTATATGTAGCATCCCTTAATGGAGAAGTAAAAGAGATAATAAAAGAAGTAATTTTCGAAGATGAAAATTTGACAGCATATATTGAAGGGGATAGAGCATATATAAAATTTCCTATGAAAATACAAAGACCATTAATAGTAGCTTTAAAAAGTCGTAAATGGTGGTGGAACTCACGTAAAGAAGCATGGAGCACATATCCAAATAGAGTAGATAAAGAGTGGATAAGTAGTATTAGTGAAAGATATTCAAAATATTTATAGGAGGTATTATGGAAAAGTTAGAAATATTAGAAAAAGAAGTAGAGAATTTAACAAATAAAATTATAGAACACCAAGAAGAGGTTATGAGATTAGACATTATTAGAGATGTTTTACAAAAGGAAATAGAATGTCAAAAACCAAAAAATACAAGCAATGATGAATTGCCATTTTAGGAGGGATAACATGAGTTATTTTGATGATTATATTGCAGATGGTTTATGTTGCCAAGTATGTGGAGCATATATTGATGATGACGAGCCAGGATTTCCACGAACTTGTGAAGACTGTTTACAAGAAGAACAAAGAAGAAAACAAAAGAAAAAACAAAAAATGCAAGGAGCAAGGAAGATAGAGCAGACAAAGAAAATTTTAGATGATAACAATATTAATTATGAATTGAAAAACATTAATACAGGACATTTTCATACAAGAAGAAAATATGATAATCAGCTAGTAGAATTCTACGCATATACAGGAAAAATAACAATAGTAGGTAAAGTACAAAATGCAAGAGGAATTAAGGCATTAATACAAATATTATCAAAGGAGGTAAGTACCAATGCAAATACAAGTAAATCAAACAACAATAAAAGTGCTTGAAGGTAAAGAACAACTAAAACAAAAAAAGATTACAGGTACAAGACTGGCCACGATTTTAGGACTTAACAAATTCAATACTCCATTTAGTGCATGGGCAGAAATGACAGGATTATACAAACCAGTAATACCAGATAAATATTTGAAAGTAGGACAAGTATTAGAAAAGCCAATTATTAAGTCTATTGAAGATATGTACGATTTTAATATAAAAACATTTGATAAAAACGAGATAAAATTCGACAACTTTAGAGAAAATCCTATTTTTGGAGGTATGGTAGATGGAATTGATGAAGAGAAAAGAACACTTGTCGAAATAAAAACAACCAATGTAAAAAATAAAAGATTTTGGGATAAACAAATACCTATTGAATATTGGTACCAGGCACAACTATATTGTGAATTAGCAAGATTAGATGAGATATTATTTGGGGTATGTTTTGTAGAAGAGCAAGACTATGCAGATCCTAACAATATACCAATAGACGATAGAGATATACGAATATACCCTGTTGAAAAAGCTGACATTAAACAGGAAATGCAAAAAGCTATTGAATGGTATAAGAGATGTATATTAAGTTATGAAAGCCCTAAGTTTAACCCATATAATAATAGAGATATGGAAATCGTAAAAGAAATTAAAAAGAATTGGAGGAATTATATATGCAATTAGAAGTTGAGGAAATAAAGGCATTAGAGCCTGTGAAATTTAATTATGAAGAACTAAAAGCACAATTAACCACTAAAGTTGAAAACTATAAAAGTATTGTATATACAGAAGAAACAATGAAAGAGGCAAAAGCAGATAGAGCGAATTTTAATAAATTAGCAAAGGCATTAAATGATGAGAAAATAAGAGTAAGAAATATAGTATTAGAGCCATTTACACCATTTGAAAAGCAATGTAATGAACTTATTGAATTAGCAAAAGATGCAAGTACACATATTGATACACAAGTAAAAGATTATGAAAAGCAATTAAAAGATGAAAAACTAAAAGAAATAATGAATTTCTTTATTGAAAATATAGGAGAGTATAAGGATTTAATTGATTTCGACAAAATATTTAATGAAAGATGGCTAAATGTTACTTACAAAATGGACCAAATCGAAAAGGACATATTACATACTATTTCAAAAACAAAAACAGATATGAATGTAATAGATACACAGTTTGCAGATGAGAGTATTAACAAACAAGTAAAAATGGAGTATTTTGCACAAATAAACAACCCAAGTGTTTTAACCTTAGCAATACTAAAAGGAAATACCATTATAGAAAACAATAAAAAACTAGAAGAATTAAAACAAAAAGAAGAAAGTACACAAAAA
>CANRSD010000068.1 GCA_947642355.1 uncultured Clostridia bacterium | reverse complement strand
CCCCAGTACTAACAGCAAATGGAGAGTCAATGACACCACAAACATGGTCAGAAGAAGAGCAGAAGTTTGTTGATGCAGATACAAGCAGTAACTGGTATAGTTATACAGGAGGAGAAGGAGATCATAAAACAAGTAAATGGGCAAATGCAAAAACAGCAAATGAAAGTTATTTTGTATGGATACCAAGATACGCATATAGAATAACATATTATAGAAGTGGAGCAGAAGTAGGATATTATGATGGATATGGATTATGGATGGCAAACACAGGAAAAGTAAAATATAAATTAGATGAAGGAGTAGAGACAGTAAAGGGGAAAGATGGAGAGCTATATATAGTGCACCCAGCATTTATGAAGGATACAAATAAAACTGCAAAAGATGGAACAGAACTTCCAGATTATGATAGAGGAGGATGGAGTGAAAATTTAGCAGGATTTTGGATAGCAAAATATGAGATGAGTGGAACAGGAGCAACATTAAAGAGTACATTTGGAGTATCAAGTACAAGAAACCAAACACCAGGAGAACAGTATACAAGTGCAAGACAGGCAACATATGGATATAATGGAGAAAAAGGAGCAGATGGAAATAAAAGTTTTATGAATAGCCATATGATAAAAAATAGTGAATGGGGAGCAGTGGCTTACCTAACACATAGCGTATATGGAAGAAATAGAAATGAGATAACAATAAATAGTAGTAGTTCATGTTATACAGGAGGAGGTTCAAGAACAGCCTATATAGTAAATACAGTGCAAAGTACAACAGGAAACACATATGGAGTATATGACATGAGTGGAGGAGCATGGGAGAATTCAGCAGCATACAATAACACAGGAGGTTATTTAACAACAAATGGATGGCCAGACTTAACACCAGAGACACCAAGTAGTAGATATGCAACAAGATATTACAATAAAACAGGAACATCATATATTGGAACAACAATATACCAAGTAGGGAAAACCGGAGACGCAACAAAGGAGACATATTTAGGAACAGGATATTACAGCTGGTATAGTGACTACGCCCACTTCACGTACGCTGGCTATCCGTTTTTCGAACGTGGTGGCTATTACAATGGTGATATGTCTGCTGGTGTGTTTTGTTCCAATAGCGCGCACGGTTATGGCTATAGTACTATCAGTTTCCGTGCGGTGCTGTGTGTCCGGCTCGCTTTAAAAGGGGACAGACTTGTCACGAATTTTGTGTAAAATAAAAAAGAATAATAAAAAATTAATTTAAATGTACCAATAATAGTTGTATTAAGAGTTATAAAAAAAGATTAAAACAAATTAACATAGAATAAAAAAGGTATGTGTAATTATGCTAAGATTTTAAATAATTTATCAATATAAATATTTTAACAGTCATACTGATATAATAGGTGAAATGGGTATGATTGTCAAAACATTATAAAAGTAATTATAGCAATGATATAGTATCGGTTGATAAATATGCGATTAAAATTTGAAAAATTTTAGAAATAATGTTTACAAACGTACAACAAAATAATGGAATTGTAGTATTTTTGTAATGGTAACTAATAATGGATACTAAACGAAGTTATTTATATTTAAAAATAAGTTGTGGACGAAATAAAACGAAAACAAAATTAAAAAAACATTGAAATATCAATATTTTTGCTTTGCTGTAAATTGATATTGTGATAAAACGTGGACGAAACAAAACGAATATGGTCAAAAGTATTGATAAATAATTTGAAAATTGATATAATAACGATAAAAAAGGAAAAAGAAATAATTGCTTTTTGTAATACAACTGGTGGAACGATTATTTTAGGATATGATGACAATGGTAAAGTTGTAGGACTTAAAAATGCAAAAGAAGATTTAGATAGATTAAGTAGCAAAATAAATGACAGTATAGAACCATCAGTAAATTTTTTAGTTTCAAGTAGAATTGAAACAGAAGAAAATAAAGAAATAATAGTAGTAGAAGTTTTAAGAGGAACCAATAAACCATATTATATAAAATCAAAAGGAATGACGATTGATGGGGTTTTTGTTAGATTAGGAGCAACAGTGCAACATGCTACAAGAGAAACAATAAAAGAAATGATAGTAGAGTCATCAGGAATTTCATTTGAAAAGAATATTAGCATTAATCAAGATTTAACTTTTACTTATGCTAACAAAATATTTAAAAAGAAGAATATTGCTTTTGGAGATGTAGAAAAAAAGAATTTGGGATTAATTAATGCAGATAATAAATATACAAATTTAGCATTATTAATATCAGATCAATGTCCATATTCTATAAAAGTAGCTAGGTATAAGGATAATACTAAATCGGAATTTTTAGATAGTAAAGAATTTTCTGAAGAAAGCATATTAAGCCAATTAGAAAATGCATATGAATATTTAATGTTAAATAATCGTATGAGCAGCAAAATAGATGGAATGGAAAGAATAGATAAATATGAATATCCGAAAAATAGTTTAAGAGAGTTATTATGTAACATTATTACTCATAGAGATTATGAAATAAATGGAAGCAATTTAATTCATATATTTAATGAAAAAATAGAATTTTTAAGTTTGGGCGGATTAGTTAGTGGATTAACTATTGAAGATATAAAACTTGGAAGCTCATCATCTAGAAATCCAAATCTTGTAAATATATTCCATAGATTGAACTTTGTTGAAGCGTATGGAACAGGAATACCAAGAATGTATGAAGAATATAAAACCTCAATAACAAGTCCAGAAATAAAAGTTGCACCTAATAGTTTTCTTGTTATATTACCAAAACTAAATTTAAAGAATGAATATGTATTAATTATAGATTACTTAAAACAAAATATTCAAGGTACGAGAGAAAATTTTGAAAATGTATTAAATTTAGGGAAAAGTGCTACAATTAATGTTCTAAATGAAATGTTAGAAAAAGAAATAATTGAAAAGACAGGATTTTCAAAGAATATAGTATATAAGTTAAAATAACAATAAAACGAAGAGTAAAAAAGAAATGAATGTTTTTGATAAATATCAATCATATTAGTTTAGCAGGTTTTTCAAAAGATTATTACAATGAAGGAAAAGATGTCTTAAATGAAAAAGTGAAACTAGCAATATTAACAAAAAAAGAGAAAGAGGATGCTAAAAAATTGATATTGAAAAGACATTCAATATATAGTGATAATGACTATATTGTACCTTTTAAATTATTAGAAGAATTTTGCCAAGACATTGATTCAGAAGCAATGCTAATAAAAAAATACAAGTTTTATTTGTATAAAATACTACACAAATTTAAATTAATGTGATAAAATAATTTGGGGTACAAAATTGGCTGTAAAATTTTAACAAAATAATTTGTAGACATAATATTTAAAATTAAATTTCTGGCACAATTTTGGCACAATTCGTTCAACACAGAACCTCACAAACCCCTAAAAATCAACAAAGTTCAATAAGGAATTTTTATAATAGATTTTTAAAACAAAAAGCTCGAAAGTGGCTTAAATACTAGAAAAATTAAGAAGGAGGAATGAAAAATGTCTCGGTCATAGTAAATGGCATAATATTGCAGCTAAAAAAGGTAAAGCAGATGCTGCAAGAGGAAAAATATTTACAAAATTAGGTAGAGAGTTAATGGTAGCAGTTAAACAAGGTGGACCAGATCCAGCTCGGAAATTCTAAATTAAAAGATGTTATAGCAAAATGTAAAGCAAATAATATGCCAAATGATACAATAAATAATGCAATAAAAAAAGCAGCAGGAGAAGGAAGTTCAGCAAATTATGAAGAGCTAACATATGAAGGATATGGAACAAATGGTGTTGCTGTAATTGTTAAAGCTAGTACAGATAATAAAAATAGAACAGCAGCAGATGTTAGACATGTATTTGATAAAGCGGGTGGAAATTTGGGAACATCAGGTTGTGTATCATATATGTTTGAAACAAAAGGTGTAATAGTAATTGAAAAAGAAGGATGTCCTATTGCAGAAGATGATTTGATGATGGAAGTCCTAGAAGCAGGGGCAGAAGATTTTTTAGTAGAAGATGAAGTTTATGAAATAAAAACTATACCAAGTGATTTTACTACTATAACAGAAACATTAACAGAGAAAGGATTAACATTTTTAGAAGCTGGAATTCAAATGATACCAAGTACATATGTAGAATTAGATGAAACAGGAGCAGAAAAGATGCAAAGACTAATTGATAAGTTAGAAGAGCTAGATGATGTTTTAGAAGTTTATCATAATTGGGATGAATAATAAAAAATGGTGACTATAAAAAAGTCACCATTTTTGTATATTTTAAATATTTTAGAGAAAAATAATATAAAAATAATGGAGGTATTTTTATGTTATTTAGAACAGATATGGCTGATGAAAGACGAGATGTATATAAAAAAGCTAACAAATTAGAAGATGAGATTGAAGGTATTGAATGTGAAACAGAGGATTTAAAAGATGAAATTAGAGTTACAAGAGTAAAGATTTTAAATGAAAAAGGTGAAGAGGCTTTAAATAAAAAGAAGGGAAATTATATAACAATTGATGTAAAGAAAATAACTAATTTACCAGAAGAAAAACAAAACAATATTATAAATTCTATTTCTAAAGAAGTAAAAAGTTTAATTAACATTCATATAAAAGAAGATGCAGAAGTTTTAGTTGTAGGACTTGGAAATGGAAATTTAGTAGCAGATGCATTAGGAACAAAAGTTATTGAAAATATTGAAGTAACAAGGCATATAAAGAAGTATTGTCCAGAATTTTTAAATGAAGATGAAAGAGAAATTAGTGCAATTGCTCCAGGAGTTATGGGACTTACAGGAATTGAAACTTTAGAAGTAGTAAAAGGAATTGTAGATAATGTAAAGCCAAAATTATTAATTGTAATAGATAGTTTAGCTTCAAGAAGTATTGAAAGAATTAGCAAATCTATTCAAATATCAGATACAGGTATAATTCCTGGTGGAGGAGTTGGAAATGCTAGAAAAGGTTTGACAAAAGAAAGCCTTGGAATACCTGTAATTGCGATTGGAATACCTACTGCAGTAGAAACTGCAGTAATTGTAAATGATGCTTTGGATTTATTTATAAGTAAGCTTCAAGATGAAGCAAGATCTAATGAATATTTAAATAAGTTAAAAGAAGAAGATAATTATGAAGAAATAAAAGAAGCTTTGGTTCCAGGAAATTATAATCTAATTGTAACTCCTAAAGAAATAGATGAACTTGCAGATGATATGGCATTACTAGTATCTGAAGGAATAAATATGAGTTTATAGAATAAAAAAAGTATAAGGATTATTAAAAAAATCCTTATACTTTAAAAATAAAAATTTGACAATTATTAGTTTTAGATTTATAATAAAACTTAAGTTTTAAATGTTCGGAAATTTATTTTAAGAAAATAATGAGAAATTAAGGTATCTATTAGATATCCTATTTTGTTTTGTAAAATTAAAAGAAAAAGATTAAGGAGAGATAAATTAAATATGAAAAAAAATGAAAATAGCCAAACACAAAATCAAGGTGTTTTTTCGCGTGCTACTAAAACTAGAAAAAAGGCTGAATATAAGCCGACAGCTACTAGAACAAGTAATAGAGCTAAAAGTCCTAAAATAGAAAAAGAAAAAGTATTTAGAGAAAAGAAACAAACAGATAAAAAATATGGAGATACAATTTTTAAGAAAAATAGTAAAGATAATTTAAAAATAATTCCAATTGGTGGTATTGAAGAAATTGGTAAAAATATGACTGTCTTTGAATATGGAGATGATATTGTTATAATAGATTGTGGAGTAGCTTTTCCAGAAGATGAAATGCTTGGAATAGATTTAGTTATACCAGATTTCACATATTTGGAAAAGAATAAACAAAGAATTAGAGGTATGGTTATAACTCATGGTCATGAAGACCATATAGGCTCAATTCCGTATTTTCTAAAACAAATTAATGTACCAATTTATGCTACAAAGCTTACAGCTGGACTTATTACAAATAAATTAGATGAACATAAACTTACTAATTCTACAAGATTAAAAGTGGTAAATCAAGGTCAAACAATATCTCTTGGAAAAATGAAAATAGAGTTTATTACAAGTAATCACAGTATACCAGATGCTGTTGCTTTAGCAATTCATACACCAGTTCGGAACAGTTATACATACTGGAGATTTTAAAATAGATTATACACCAATAGATAGTGAAATTATTAATTTAGGTAGAATTGCAGAGCTTGGAAATAAAGGGGTTTTAGCACTTTTATCAGATAGTACGAATGCTGAAAGAAAAGGATTTACAATGTCTGAAAGAAGTGTAGGAGAGGTATTAGATAAGTTATTTGTAGGATGTACAAAAAGAATTATTGTAGCAACTTTTGCGTCAAATGTTCATAGAGTTCAACAAATAGTTAATGCTGCTGTAGAGAATAAAAGAAAAATTGCTGTATGTGGTAGAAGCATGATAAATATGATTGAAACAGCAATAAAACTTGGTTATATAAATGTTCCTAAAAATGTATTTATAGATATTGATATGATTAATAATTATACTGATGAACAATTAGTAATTATTACAACAGGAAGCCAAGGAGAGCCAATGTCTGCATTAACTAGAATGGCAAATGGAGAACACAAAAAGGTTACTTTAACTCAAAATGATTTAGTAATTATTTCAGCTAATCCAATACCAGGGAATGAGAAATTTGTTGGTAGAGTAATAGATGATTTAATGAAAATAGGAGTAGAAGTTGTATATAGTTCATTAATGGATGTTCATGTTTCAGGACATGCTTGTCAGGAAGAACAAAAATTAATGATTGCTTTAGCAAAACCAAAATATTTCATACCAGTTCATGGTGAATATAGGCAACTAGTTGCACATATTGAAACTGCAAAGCAATTGGGATATACTAATAAAAACACATTTATTATGCAAAATGGACGAATTTTAGAATTAAATAATAATAATGCAAAACTTACAACTACTGTACCAGTTGGAAAAGTTATGGTAGATGGTTTAGGTGTAGGAGATGTAGGAAATATTGTTTTAAGAGATAGACAACATTTATCTTCAGATGGGTTAATTATAGTTGTTTTAACAATGGATTCTGGAAGTGGAGAAATAATTGCAGGACCAGATGTTATTTCTAGAGGATTTGTTTATGTACGTGAGTCTGAGAATTTAATGGATGATGTAAAACAAATGTTAAGGGAACTTGTAAAAGAGTGTTCTCAAGGAGAAATAAGAGATTGGTCTAGTATTAAAAATTTAATAAAAGAAAACTTAAGAAGTTATATTTATCAAAAAACAAAAAGAAATCCTATGATTTTGCCAATTATAATGGAAGTGTAATAAAAGTGTTGAAATACCAAGCTTTTTACAGCTTGGT
>CANRSD010000067.1 GCA_947642355.1 uncultured Clostridia bacterium | reverse complement strand
CTCGATAGATTCAATTTTCATAATAATATCGTATGCAGTAGAACAGTCTTCTTTTTATAGTTTTGTTTCATTAACAAGGTATTCTATCACTTCATCCTTAGTTTGTCTATGTAATAAAATTTGCTACATTGTATAATATTAAAATTTCAGAAACTTCGTTTTCCTCCATATATCCTTTTAAATCTTCTTTAAAATATCTCATATCAATAACACAAATACTTTCATAATTGCCTAGCAAAAACGGAATAAACGAATTGGCATAAGAATCTTTTAAAATTAATAAATTCTTCTCATTTTTATGACTTGTTCTAATTTTTAATTCTGGATAATTTCCACCAAAAAATACTTGATATTTGTCTTTTTCTTTTACTTTTTCAAAATCATAAACACTTGAGTTATGTCTCTTATTAAAATTGTATGACACCTCATAATTTACTTCTTCTATTGGCTGATAAATCTCTATTCTATCAGGTTCTACATTTTTATTCAATATTTTGGAATATAAAGAGCCTTTAAATTCTGTTGTTATGATTTCTTTTGTATAATTGTTGGTATGAACCCCATTATACTTGCACCATTCTTGGTAAGCATAGTAAGCACCTAATGTTGTCCAATGGTGATCCGTTTTATAATAGATATATTCGTCTTTATGAGAGAAAAATTTTTCCCTTAAATCTATCAATGTAGCATCTGTTATATTATTTTTTACTGTATCTAATACCTCGTTTTGATTATACTCTACAGCATTTTGTGGTAGTTTATCTTTTAATATTAAACTTGCTGTTGGTACAATCATAATTTGAATATTTTTATCCTTATTATTTTTTGTAAATTCATTTAGTCTGCCTATATTTTCTTTTACTTTTTCTTTGTTTACTTCATTTTCTAATTTCTTTTCTATTAGGTAATTATCTTTTGCTATATACACACCATTCATATCTTTGTTTCCCACTATTAACTGCATTTGTGTTTTCATTTCATATAGTTTATCTCTACATACAAACTGATCATCTATGTACTTTTCAAAATCTTTAAAATATTTCCCTGTTACCACATTGTGGATTGATATTTTAGGCTTTCCACTTAAATATCTATTTTCATTTTTTGAAAATTCTTTATCCTTTGTTATCAGAATAAAAAGAGGAACTAGAATAATCGTTAATATAAAGACAACGATATAAATAATGTTAGATATTCTTTTCACTTTCTTTCCTCCTAAAACCTAAAATACAAAAATGGATTATAAGTACTTCCAATTAGAAAACATATTGAAATAACAAACATTACGATACAAGCTATATTCTTGATAATAGGATAATAATTCTTGTTTTTTACAATATTTATCTTTCTAATAACGGTTGTACTTGCTAAAATACAACTAAAAATCAATACCCAATGTGTTTGAATAAAATAGATTAATTCACTGTTCAATAGCCCTGCTCCATTCATTCCAAACATTGCTTTTAAATACAAAAATACATTTGCCATATCATCAAAGGCAAATATTACCCAACTAATTATAACTAAAAATATTGTATAAATATGTCTTAGTATTGTAGGCACTTTTTCTAAATATTTTGCAAGTATCAACTTCTCAATTATTAACAATACACCAAAATATAAGCCCCATAATACAAAATTCCAACTTGCTCCATGCCAAAAGCCTGTTAGAAGCCAAACAATGAATATATTTCTTATTTGCTTTTTTATTCCTACTCTATTTCCGCCAAGTGGTATGTACACATATTCTTTAAACCAAGTCCCTAGAGATATATGCCATCTCCTCCAAAATTCTGTAATGCTTTTGGAGGTATAGGGATAATTAAAGTTTTCTGGGAAATGAAATCCAAACATTCTTCCGAAGTCCTATTGCCATATCAGAATATCCAGAGAAATCGAAATAAATTTGAAAACTAAAGCAAATCGCTCCAAACCAGGCTGTTAATACTGGTATTTCACTAATTGGATTTCCTATCATTTCATTCCATAGAACTCCTATTTGATTTGCAAGTATTACTTTTTTGAAAAGACCTACACATAATCTACTAATCCCATACGCAAAATCGTCTATGGTTTCTTTCCTATTTTTTAACTCTGTACTAATATCTCTATATTTGATAATTGGTCCTGCTACTAATTGTGGAAAAAATGTAACATAACATCCAAAGTCGATAATATTCTTCTGTACTTCTACTTTTTCTAAGTAAACATCTATGGTATAGGACATGGTTTGAAATGTATAAAATGAAATTCCTATTGGCAGTGCAATATTCAACAATTGCAAACTTAGATGAAATACATTATTTACATTATCTAACAAGAAATTACTATATTTAAAAAAGCATAAAATACCCAAATTCACAACAATGGAATTAATTAGCACTATTTTCGCCTTTTTATTTTGTTTTGTTTCTTTATATTTCTTGATGAAAAGCCCATTGATATAATCAAACACAGTAGAAAAAAGCATAATTGTTATATAAATAGGCTCTCCCCAAGCATAAAACACTAAACTTCCTATAAATAAGATAGTATTTCTTATTCTTCTAGGACTTATATAATATACACTTATTATGATAGGTAAGAAAACAAATAGAAATGTTAAACTACTAAATACCATTTGTCTCTTTTTACCTTTCTTTTACTTCGATTGGAAATTCTAATATTCCCGCTGCTCCTGCTGCAATTTCATATTTACCAAATACAATCACGATATTATTTTGCTCATCTATATAGAAATTTGTATTCTCATCAATTAAATCTTCTAGATTAACATCTTCAAACAATAACATCTTTTTCTCTTCAGACCATCCAGTTATTGCGTTTTCAATACTTTGTACTGCTATTTCTTTGTAATCATTTCCCAGTAAATCTTTTAATGTCATATATCTACCTGTTTCCATATCTATATTATAAAAATATTGTACAAAATAAGCACTGGCCAATGTTTCACTTTTGCTTATCACAAATGATACCTGCTTCTCTGTGATACATTTTATTTCATAGTCCACATGAATGCCTCTTGGTATATATTCTTTTGGATCTCCTCCTGTTGCTATAAATGCTTCATAATATTCTTTTGCATTATTTTCAGCATTTTTTAGTTCTTCATTAATAATTTTACTAATTTCTTGATTCACTCTTTTTTCTAACTCAGACTTTCCATCATAAGCAAATTTTGGTATTCTAGCATCTATATATCTAATTTCATCTTCAAAATGATATTCTTTAAAAGTAAAAATCTTTGCAAATTCTCCTATTATGGGAATTTGGCTAACAGCCTTTGCATACGAAGGTACAATGTTTAAAGGTATCACAAATGCCAATAATAATACTACTGCTGCAATTCCAATTACTCTTTTATAAACCTTTATTTTTTCTTTTTCCTCTTTTAATCCTGTTTCAATTGCATCATTTACAACACAGGATAATTCTTTTGGAATTTCTAATTTATCATATTTAGACTGATTCATTATAAATCCTCTCCTTTCATATCCAGTTTTAAAACTTCAAGAGCTTTATATAATCTTGATTTTACTGTGCTTAAATTTATTTTTATCGTTTGTGATATTTCTTCTAAGCTCATATCTTCAAAAAACCTAAGCATAATAATCGTTTTTAACTTTCCTGGTAGTTTATCAATCGCTTCATATAAATCTATATTGTCACTATTATCTCCTTGCCTCATATCTTCCATATCTTTTATTTCGTCAAAAAACAAAACTTTATTTTTCTTTCTCAAAGCCCCTAGACATTCATTGATTAAAATTCGGTAAAACCATGTTTTTAAGTATTTTTTCTCTTTTATGGTATCTCTCTTTTGAATTCCTTTTACAATAGATTCGTGAACTAAGTCAAGTGCAAGATCTTGATTTTTTACGTATCCATAAGCAAATTTATATATTTTATCTTCATTCCTCTTGAAGAAATCTATTAATTCTTGTATCTCAATTCCATCTTTCACTTGTCTTCCTCTTTCTTACCTTAAATATTTGCTTAATATTTTTCCTACTTCTTCTGGATGATTTGTAATGCAAACAATTAAATATTGATTCTTATTTTTTATCATTGCATTTTCTAGTTTTTTCATTTCTTTTGGCATATAGTCTTTAAAATTTTGTTTTTGTTCCTCTATTCTTTTATTTGCTTTTTCTAATGCTACTTTACATGCCTCTTTATCTTCAAATTCAAATATCGCAATTTCTTCTGAGGTTGCTCCACTACTCATATAAACTGATTGGGAAGTAAAATTATTGATATCATAATTCATTGATATCTATTGTAATACCTTTATTGTCATTCGTAAAGACTACTATTACACCAATTACCACTATTATTAAAATTACAATCCATATTTTTTTCATCTTCCTTCTCCTATCTTGTATGATTTTTTAAATATTGAAACCATTTTTCACAATATTTCTTATTTAAGTGAATTCCATCTATAGCTGCGTCTTCTGGTAAATTTCCATTTAGGTTTATGACTGCTTCTTGTACATTAAGGTAATATACATTTTTTTCTCCTGCCATTTTTTTAATTAAAGAATTATATTTCTTAATTTTTGAATTTTTTAGATATCTATGCTCATTGGATACTTGCTCTGTAACTGGTATGATTGACTCTATATAAATAGTGCATTTAGGATTTATCTTTTTTATCTCGTCAATTATTTTTACATATTTACTTATAAACAAATCACTATATACCCAACCTGTTTCATTTATTCCTAGCATGATATATACTTTAGCAAAGTTTGTTTCTTTTAATGCTTCTATAATAGTTAATTTTTTTCCATTTTTATGGATAACTTTATCTGTAAATATTGTATCTACTGTTAGCCCTTTGTGAGTATATGATGTTATTTTAGCTGTAAGTCCATTATTTAATATAAATCCTTCTGTTCTTGAATCTCCTATAAATACAGCATCTTTAAAATAGTCATTACCTACTGTTTTCCACTTTTCCTTTTGTTCTATATTATTTACATTGCTTTTGTTATTGGTATTACTAGTAATAGTTGAATTGTTTGCTTGGTTAGTTTCTGTTGTTTCTTCATTTTGCTTGCCAATAACAACTGATATAGTTTGTTCATTATTGATGTTATCTTTTGTTTCTTTTATATCTTTGATTGAATTATCTATATAAGAACTATTTGATTTCAGTATTTGCTGTTTGCCCAAAACTATCATACCTAAAATGATTAGAATTGTAAGAGTTATTTTAATTTTGTTTATTTTCTTCTTTTTTCTCTTTTGGCTATAATAGTTTGCTACATTTTCTTCCATTTTCATAACACCTCATATTTTTCATTTTTTATCACGTCTAATCTTTTAGATGTTTTAAGTGATAAAAAAGTTTAAAATTTTTCATAAAAATTTAAGGAACATTATTTTTATGTATAACAAAAGCAGATGTATTGCCCATCTGCTTTGTAAATTGTAATTTATCTAATTAACCTTTTTATATATTCATCTGTATTTTCTCTAAAATAACCACAATGACCTAATGAATCAATTTTGATAAATTCACTATTTTTATATTTTTTAATTCTAGGTAAACAAAGTCTTGCTATATCATTTGTACCATAAACAAAAGTTATTTTTCTCTGTGAATCACTTTCTAATTTTGGTGTTTTAATATTGTAACAACTTTCTAATAATTTTTTTAGACTTTCTAGTGTTACTATTGGTGCAACATATTGTTGTACTTCGCCCATACCATTAAAGCACTTATTTAATTCTTTAACTGTATCTTCTGGATGTTCTTTTATATTAAGCAAACATTTTTTATATCTATTATAAAAATATTTTTTAATAATGTTTGGAAATTTAAAGATAGGAGCACTATCTACTATTACTTGATCGACTTTATCTTGATTATTGCAAAAATAATGAAATGCAATATTACCACCTAAAGAAAATCCTATAATTGCTTTTAATTTATCAATGTTATTTTCTTTTAGAAATTCATCAATAGTTTTTTCTTCATCTTCCATTGAAACATAATCTGAATTTTCATAATGCCCACTATATGTTGGAATAATCAAATAATATTTATTACTTAATCTATCTATTACAAAATTAAAAAATTTAGCACTTGTAAACATAGGGTGTAATAATAATATTTTCTCTTTTTCCTTGTTTCCATAAGTAACTATTTTCAATTAAAATCAACTCCCATCTAACTTGTAATTTCTCGCACTAATTGATTAGTGTATCTTCTATCTTTTTTATATTGCTAATAGTTTGTTCGTGATGACCATAGTATATTTTTGATATATTATGGCTTAATATTTTATTCCAACTATTATTTATCTTTTCATCATTAAATGTTATTGCAGATTTTAAATCGTATAAATCCCCTACAAAAGCACTACCATTATCTAAAATTAGAGAAATACTATCTTCACTATGTCCTGGTGTATATATTATTTCTCCATCTATTCCTAAATCATTTAAAAACTCTCTACTTTGCTCACACGATATAATTACAGGCTCTGTATTTATAGGCTTAAACTGAATATTTTTATCTTTTTGCAAAATTGTGTCTGAACTATGAATATAATCTTTTTGAACATCTACTAATAATAGTTTTGTTCCCATATCAATTATATCTTGTGCTATTCCTATGTGGTCTGGATGGTAATGTGTTATTAAAAGATAATCAATTTTTTCAATATTCAATTCTTTTATTTTTCTATAAAAGGTTTGTAGTGTTCCTGCCCAGTCTGTATCTACTAATAAACTACCATTTTTACCTTTTATATAATAACAATTTGTATTTCCATATTTTAATAGTTGTATCATTTCCGTTCCTTTCAAATTGTAATTTATATAACTTCTTTTCTATGATTCAAGTGTATTCCTATATGTCCTATTCCTAATATAATTGTTGCCATAATTAAGAATATATTTTTACCATATATACCTAGCAAGAAAAATGCAAATACTGGTAGTGTAGCACCTGCAACTGGTATTCCTAGTAAACTACTATACATATCTTTCATTGTTTTATTGCTTTTAAAATATCTAATCCAATATATTTCATATAAAATCATAATAATAAAGGCAATTAACAATATAATAGACCAATTTGTAATCTTATTTATATTAAGATTACTAAATATCAAAGATAAACAAGTTACTAGCATTTCCCCAATTCTTTCAAATAGTAGTAATACTTTATTTTCATTTTTAACATACTTTTCATACTCTTTTGGCTTATTTTTACTCCATATAATATTTGGTATCATTAACATCAATAAAAATACTAAACCTATATATGAAAATCCAAAGTTAATATTCATTATTTTATCTCACTTTCAACTTGTAATTTATCTTTCATCTAAAAACTTGGTATTTGTTCTATTTCTTTCTTCTAATTG
>CANRSD010000066.1 GCA_947642355.1 uncultured Clostridia bacterium | reverse complement strand
AAAATATAAAAAAATTCTCAAAAAAAGTGTCCAAAAACTTGACATAGATCCAGTTAGTATCAGATAAATATGATGAAGAAACAGAAGAATAGAATTTTTAGAAGATACATTAGAATTTACTTTTGTATCTTCTTATTATTTTATTATGAAATAAAGATAAGGAGGATATAGTGCAAAAAGTTATTTTACCAGAACTAGAACTGCTTAAAAAGCAGACAGATTTTATGATTAACAATAAAGAAATTTTAGAAAAAAAAGACATAGAAAAGTATTTGCGAAGTTTGGAGAAAATAAGATATGAAATCTTTAATAAAATTAAAATAAACAATAAAGAAAAAGTAAATGAAAATGAGAGGATAAATTATATTAATAATTCATACAAAGCAACATTAGCAAAAGATATTCTAAAAATATATATTCCTGAAGCATTACCAAAATTTAAAAACATTAGCAATTATGCTTATAAAAATATTATGATTAATACAGCAGAAAGCATAAAAGAATATGCAGGTTTATTTAAAGAAAATCTAACATTTGTAGTAATTATAGTACATGAAAAACAATCAAACATGGATATTGATAACAAATATGTAAAACCAATTATTGATGCTTTAGTTTTACAAAATATTATTCAGGATGACAATATCAGCAATATGTTTTATTTGGCACAAGGTAAGAATGACACTAAAAAGCCTTTTACCGAGGTGTTTGTAATGGATGGAAAATATATGGAAAGTTGGATTGAAAATTTACAAAAGGTGTTTTAAAAAATATGAAATTTTTTCAAAAAAACTCATAAAAAAATTTTGCTAAAAAATAATATGAAAAGTATTGAAAAATTAACAAAAACTTTTCTATTTTTTCAATAGTTTAAGACACCGTTGAAAAAACTGTGTCTTGAACAAGAAAAAAAGGAGGGCGTTTGTGCAAGAAAAAAACAACATAAGTAATGAAGATTTTGAAGTATTAAAATTTTTGTCAAAATACAAAATGCTAAAAGTTGAAGATGCAAGTTTAATATATAAAACTAAAAGATATTATAGGCAAAGAGTAAATAAATTAATAGATAAAGAGTATGTAAAAAGATACAAAAGCTATATAATGATTGATAAAAAGGGAAGAAAAGCATTAGGAGAGGTAGGTTCTGATTATATAAAAAATATAAAGAATGAAGCTTATATGGAAAGACTAAGAAATATTGCAAGTATTGCAACATTAAGTATAGATTCTAGTATAGATTTTATTCCAAGTTGGGATATAAAAGAAAAAGATAAATTTACAGAAACAGCAAGAAGATATATAGGAAAACTAATAATAGAAGATAAAGAATATCTAACTTACTATATATCGGATAAAAAAGAACATATTTATATCAAACAATTACTTTTTGATGTAAATAAATCAATAAACTACGATGATATTATAATATTTATTGAAAACTTAGATGTTATAAATAAAAAATATTCAAATTTATCTTTTGGAAAGCAAAATACATATATAATACAAAATACAAGAATAAACAAAGAAATGCTTAAAAAGTTTAATAATGTAAATGCTCATGATTTATTAGAAAATCTATATGAAAAAGAAATCTTAATAAGTGATTGGGATAAGGCAGACTATTTATTAGAGGATGGAAGGTATATTTTATATATGCCTTTTATTAATAGTGAAAAAATAACAAGGATAGATTGGTACTACCAAGAAAATACAGAATCTAATAGAAAAGTAGAAATACTAACTTTAGAAGAAAACAAAGAAAAGATACAAGAAATATTAGGTGAAAAATGCAGAATAAAAACTTTTGACAAAGATTTGTTAGGAGGGATATGTGAAGAATAACCTTTTAAAAAAGATATTACAAAAGAAAAATATAATAATATTCATTAGTTTATACGCATCAATAAGGATATTAGTACCAATGATAAATGGATATATAAAGTTACTTTCAAAATGTTTTAATAAGCAATATGTAGTAACAGAAATTCATAATTTTTTTGATTGTATAAAAGCAGTACATAATAATAAAATAATAGCTCTAATTTACGCCATAATTGCTCTTATTTTCATTTTTGGCGTTTACAACATATTATTTACTAAAAAGCAGATGAAAGTCGAAAAAGAGGGCATTAATTTTAAACAAAAAGATGGAACACATGGAACAGCAAATTTTGCAGATGCTAAAGAAATAGATATATTAAAAATTGGAAATGAACAAGAAATACCAGGAATGGTGTTAGGAAAAACATTAGATACTAATGAAATAATTGTACTTCCAGATAATTGCAAGTCAGTAAATAGAAATGTAATGGTTTGGGGAGCATCAGGAGCAGGAAAATCTACAAGCTATATTATTCCAAATGCTTTAAAAATCGCAGAACAAGAAGAAATATTAAAGAAACTAGCATTAGAAGGAAAAAATGTAGTATTTACAGATCCAAAGGGAGAACTATATGGAATCACATCTCAATACTTTGAAGAGCAGGGATATGATGTAAAGGTATTTAACTTAGTTAATCCAGAACACTCTGATGGAATAGATTTATTTAAGTTTATAGAAAAGGAAATAGATGCACAGGTCTTTGCTCAAGTTGTAATAAGTACCACGCAAAATGCAGGAAAAAAAGGTGAAGAATTCTGGCAAAATACACAAGAAAACCTGTTAAAAGCTTTACTTTTACATATAAGGTTTGAAGTTGAAGATGAAAATAAAAAGAATATGAGATATTTAAACTCTATTTTGGCATCAGGTGATATAAAGAAAATAGATGAAGTATTTAGACATTCTACTGGTATTACTAAAATTGCCTACAATATATATGCACAAGCATCTGATACAATAAAACAAAGTACAATTGTAGGATTAGCTACAAAATTACAAATATTCCAATTAAGTGAAATAGCAGCAATAACAGAAAGAAATGATATAGACTTTACAGATTTAAATGATAAAAAGATGATTATTTATTGTATCATGAGTGATATGGATACGACAATGAGCTTTTTAAATAGCTTATTTTTTTCATTTCTTTTTATAAAAACAATAAGAAGAGCAGATAGAAATGATGATAAAAAATTAAAGAGGCATTTATGTATATATCTAGATGAGTTTGCAAATATTGGACAGATTCCAGATTTTCAACAAAAGCTTAGTACAATCCGTTCTAGGTCAATATCATGCAGCGTCATCTGCCAACATATTGCAGGCTTAAAAGCTCTGTATCCAGATGATATTTGGCAGGGATTAATAGGTAACGCAGATATAAAAATAATAATGGGTACAAACGATTTACTTACTGCTCAGTATATCAGCGATTCCTTACGGCGTAGCGACCGTAGAAACTACTTCTGTTAGAAAAGAAGCACAATTTGATGGAATGTTAGATTATGGAGCAGAATCCACATCACTAACAGCAAGAAATTTACTAAATAAAGATGAAATTATAAGAATGGATAATGACATACAGATTATTATTATAAGAGGTTATAAACCTTTTAAATGTAAAAAGTTAAGATATTGGGAATATAGACTAGGAAAAGACATCAAAACAAGGTCGATAGAAAATTATAAACCTAAGAATGTTGTCGCTACTTTAAGCCCAATAATAGAAGAAACAGAAGAAATAAAAGAATTACCAACATTTGAAGAATTTTTAAGAGGAAGGAGGAAAACAAGTTGATAGAAGAACTAGAAAAAAAGGTTGCTTGGCAGAACATTAACACATCAGTAGAAAAAAATAAAATTCTTTCTGGCAGGGCAATAGCAATCGAGAGTGAAAAGGTTAAATTAACACATGATGATGGCAAAATATATGAAGAAAATATAAATTGCATAGTAGTAAATTTTAAAAATATTAAAGTATTAATTCCTGGAAAAGAACTAGGAATAGAAAAAGATGATAAGAAGAATATAAGAAATTTAATAGGTTCAGAAATAAAATTTATTATTCTAGAATCGGATAAACTAACTAATACAGCAGTTGGTTCTAGAAAAAAAGCAATAGAGAGAATAAAGAATATTCAACAAAAAAAGTATCAAACAGGAGATGTTGTTTATGCAAAAGTAATATCTGTTTGGAACAAATATATAACAGTAGAATGTTTAGGAACAGATATAAAGTTAAAAATCTCAGATTTAGAATATGGATATGTAGCAAATTTGAACAAGTTATATCAAGTAGGGGACAAAATAAAAGTAAAAATAAAAGAAATTAATATAGAAAAGGGAATTTTAAAAATATCACACAAGGAAACAAAAGAAGATCCATATAAAAATGTGAGAAAGAATTTTACAGAAGGAGGCGAATATTTAGCAACAGTAACAGGATTTTCAGATAATCGGAGTATTTGCATCTTTAAAACAAGGAATAGATACTATGGCAACACTTCCTGTTTGGCTAGAAATACCACCTTTGCCAGGTGATACTATTATTGTAAAAGTTAAAAAAATCATACCAGAGAAAAGAAAAATTTATAGTTCACTTATCAAAACTGTAAGGAGGGAAGCTATAAATGACTAAGAATCAAAATAATGTAATGCAATTTTTAAGCAAATTTAAGAGTTGTAGCCAAGAACAATTAATATATTTTACAGGATGTTCAGTTCAGGATATTAATTATTTAATCGCTTCTAATTTTATTGTACTTGATGAAAGAACAAAATTGTTACATCATAAAATGAAAAAAGTAGATGTAAGAACAGCTGTTGCTTTAGATGTAGTAAAGCTGATAAAAAATGATATAAAAGAATGTGGATATAGTAGAAATTTTCCTGTAATTTTCTCAATTATAACAATAGATAATGTAATTTGTGATATAGCAGTAGTAAGAGCAATTGAACAAGAAACAGTTTTCAAAAAATTAAAGGATTATTCCAGAGCAGATAAAATAATAATAGTATTAGAAAATGAGAATTATAATAAAAGCCTCATAAATACGACAAAAGAAGTTCTTATCTGCAAATATCCAATTGAAATTATTGATAAAATTAACTAAAATTTTTTCTCAGATTGAAAAAGATGTTTTGAAAATTCTATAATAGATAAAAAATGAGAAAGGATGATGAAAATATGGAAAATATTATTTTAGCTATTATTTTTGCAGTAGCAGTAACTATTGTAGCATACGAAACTTACTATGAAAAAAAAGAAAAGAAAATAGGAAGGTTATTAGCTCCAAAAATAGAACTTTTAATTGAAATGTCTAGTAAAGAAATATTTGAAAAGCAAAATGAACTAAACAGAGAATTGACAGAAACAGAAAAAAATAAAATATTAGATGAATGTTATAGTAAAATATAACTTGCATATAGATGAAATATGTGATATACATTTATTGGAAGAAAGGAAGGCTACAAATTTATGAAAAATAATAAATTTACTGATGATCAGGTAATAGCAATATATAATTTATATATATATGGATTTAGCACAAATGAAATTACTGATATGTCTAATGGTAAGAATATCTATGATGTTATTAATACGAAAGTAGAGAAAATTTTAGATTCAATACTAGACTATACTGAAGATTTGTATTATTCAAATCATATATGTAGTAACATTAATATAGAAGCAATTTTACAAGATGCTGATACTTGCAAAAAAATAATAGATTCATTAAAAGAATTGCAAGAAAGAATAAAACAAGATATAAATAGTACAATGTCAGAAGTTTTTATAGATGATATAAAAAATGTAATTAAAATTATCGATAATATTGAAAAAGTGCAGTATGAATATAGCATGTTAACACAAGGAGTAACATATAAAAATAGAATGGAAGAGATTAAGAAAATATTAAGTCATGCAACATACATAGCTACACCAAAAGAAGAAGTGGCAAAACAAATAAAAGTAGAGCCAATTATTACAAAAGAGCAATGGCAAGAAGCAAATGCAGTAATTAAAAATAAAAATTAAATAGATATATTAAAAGGGCAGAAATTAAAAAATCTGTCCTTTTTTCGTTTTATTTATTAATTAAATCTTTTAAAGCTTTTCCTGGTTTAAAAGCTGGAGCAATAGATGCAGGTATTTTTATTTCTTCTTTAGTTTGTGGATTTCTACCTTTTCTTGCAGCTCTTTTTCTTGTTTCAAAAGTACCAAATCCGACTAATTGAACTTTTCCACATTTTTTAAGTTCTTCAGATATGATTTCTGTTAAAGCATTTAAAGAAATTTCAGCAGATTTTTTTGAAACTCCTGTTTTTTCAGAAATTGCATTTACTAATTCACCTTTATTCATGTATAATCCCTCCTTCCATAGGCAAAATACCATCATTTGTGTTAAAGATAATGTAACAAAGATATAAAATTTTGTCAATAAAAATCGAAAAATATTAGATAGTTCTTTAAAATACTATGATTTTTAGAAGTTTTATGATAGAATGTATGAGAATTTAGGAGTGATATACATGGAAAAACTAACAGAAAAGGAATTAATGTGCTTAATAGACAAATTAGTTGAAGAAAAATTAGAAATAGATGATAAATTTTTAAGATTCACATTTTATGAGGTTATGGTGAAAAATAAAGTAAGTAATCAACAAGAAGACGAATTTTTGAACTTAGCAAAAAACAAATTAAATAATATGAGATATACAGTTTATTTTCAAGAACAACAATTTATATATAATGAAGCAAGGATGAGGGTGCAGCCAAACGAATTGCTAATAGCTATTAAGGAGAAATAAAGAGATGGAAAAAATTGAAGAAAAATATAAAAAACAATCAATCGACAGATTTGAATTCATTAGTGAGGAAAACCTAAACAAGTTAAGAACTGACAATGTAAAAACATTGGGACAATTAGCGAATAAAACAAGTAAAGATTTAAAAAAATATGGATTCGAGAATTTTGAAATAAAGGAAATTAACAGAGAGTTACAATTTTTAGGGCTAAGCCTAAAAAATAGTTTATAGAGAGTGATGTTCTTATGAATAGAGAAGATGTTATAAAATATTGTTTAACTTTGCGAGATACATTTGAAGATTATCCATTTAAGGAAGACTTTGATTCTGTAACGATGAAACATCGTAAAAGTAAGAAATGGTTTGCTTTAATAATGAATGTTGGAGATAAAGTATATCTAAATGTAAAAACAGATCCTAATTATTCAGAGTTACTAAGAAGCTCTTATGATTATATAATTCCTGCTTATCACATGAATAAAGAACATTGGAATACCATTATTATAAGTGATAAAGTAGATATTTCATTAGTAAAAGAGTTAATTACGCAAAGTTATGAATTAACCCAAAAGTAACATTCACAAAAGAAAAGAAGATAAAAATAGAATCGGAGAATGTTATGGAGAAAATATACAAAGAACCAAATAAGTCAGAAACAGAAACAACAATAAATGTGTTGTATGGTGAAAATATGTTGTCAGTATATACAAACAAAGTAAACTTGCAACGACAATTGAATAAGTTATTAGGAGAACCATCCAAAGAATATAAGACAAAACGAAGTATTACAGGAAGTACATGGGAAATATCTATGAATGATAAAGCAAAAATACAAAAATTATTATTAAAAGCAAATATATATGAATTGGTGTTAGAATAGATATATGGACACATTTTATGAGAGAGTGTATAATAAA
>CANRSD010000065.1 GCA_947642355.1 uncultured Clostridia bacterium | reverse complement strand
AGTAAGCCAAAGAACATATGTAAAATTTTTAAAAGGAACAAGTACTGAAACAGATACAGGATATAGGCTACCAGAAGCATTTACTTGGGGAGATGACGGAAGTGTACAACTTACAGGATATTGGATGAGTAAATATCAGTTAAGTAATTAGAAAAAGTAATACAAATGTAATATAAAAATTATAGATTTTTTTAGCAAATAATGATAAAATTCATAAAAATGTAGAGAAGTAAATATTGGAGGATTTTTATGGGAAATGATTTATTATCTAATTATGAATTAGGTTTAAAATATTATAAGGGAATAGGAGTTAAAATTGATTATCAAAAAGCTAAAGAATTTTTCGAGAAGTCTATAAATGATGGATATGCATCAGCATATCATTATTTAGGTATGATATATTATAATGGAAATGGTGTACAAACAAATCATGTTAAAGCCAAAGAATGCTTTGAAAAAGCAGATGCAGACAATAATATATTTTCATCATATTATTTAGGAAAGATATATTATTGGGGAGATGGTGTAGAAAAAAATTATGAAAAAGCCAATGAATATAAAAATAAAATATTAGGAAAACCATTTTTTGCAAAACAAAATACTGAAATAGAAAATTTTTATAGTGTAATAGATTTTGAATCTGCTAGTAAAAAATATGCAAGTGATTTACAAAAGAAAATACAAAATGAGTTTAAAAGTTTATATGGAAATGAGTTTTAAGAGGTACGAAGTTGAAAATATTTAAAGCAATAATGTCAGTAATACTAACAAGTTTAATAGCTTTTTTAATATTAGGAATAGCAATATTAGGTTCTGTAAAAAATACTATTTTTTCAAGAGAGTATGCATTAAAAATAATAGAGGAAAGCAATGGTTATGAAAATATAAAAATAGTAGTAGATAATAATATCAAGCAGTATACTGAAAATTCTAATATAGAAACGTCTATATTAGAAGAGTTTGCAACTACTGAAAACATAGAGAATTTAGTAGAACAGTTCTTATCACATTTATATGAAAATAGTGAATTTGTATTAAATGAGCAAAGTATAAAGTTTCTTATAAATGATAATATAAATGAAATTATAAAAAAAGAAAATATTAAATTAACTGATGAAGAAAAACTTAAAGTTAATGAAATAATTAATGATTTATCATATACAATAGATTCACAAGATATGATAGAGAATAATAAATTATATAATCCAATACCAGATATAAATGAAATTATAAATATAATATATAATGCATTAATCGTAGTTACAATAGTGATGCTGGTTTTAATAATTTTAATTAATTTGAGTAACATATTAGATGGAATAAAATTTTTAGCAAGTAGTGTATTAATATCTGGTATTTTTTTAGTAGTGTGTCAAAAGATTGTAGAGGATTTTAATTTTAATCAAATTTCTACAAATGTAAATACTATAAAATTAGTAAAAGGTATTATAAGTGATGTAGCAAATAAAATTGCTAATACTGGCAAGATGTATATTATTGTTAGTGGAATAACAATATGTGCTTGTATTATAATACCTATTATAAGAAAAAATATTTTTTCAAAACCTAATAGTTCATTATAATAATAAATATTGGAAATATTAGACCGTACTATTGCAAGTATAAATATAGCAGTAGATGCGGTTTTATTTTTATTTGTTTTAAGTTCATAAATGCCATAATACCAAGTTTTAAAGAAAACATAAATTAAATATATAATAGTTAAGATTTTCATTTTTCCTCCATTATTCTTGTGTAAATAATCCATTGTACTTTAAAGAACTGTCAATTTCAACTTCGAAAAAGGAATTTTTATAAATATCTTCCCAATGTATTTTTTTAAATTCAGATTGAGTTGTATATTTTGAAGATATAGTGTTTTTTAAATTACATATATCTATATCATAATCATGAGAAATCTTATATAAAAAATTCAAAGTAATTTCCTCTAAATATGAATTTATACTTTCTTCAAGTATTTTAAGATTTTTAGTAGATTCATACTCAAAAGAATCAGAAGCACTTTTTATGGAACATTCTAATGGTGATTTTATTTTTATAAATGGATGATTATTTACAATACTAATTTCGATTTTAGGAGCTTTTCTTTGAGAAACTGATATATCCATCTTTTCATTTGGCAAAAATGGATTATCAATACTAATAGTACATGAGTTTAATTGGTTTGTAACTAATGAGTATGATAATGCATCAAGTACACATAAGTCAGTTATAAATTTATCTTCTTTAAAAGCTGCTATACCAGAATTTTGAAGAGTATCATCTGAAAGTACAGCATATGTTGCTATTGGTGTAGCAATATCGGAATTCAAATTATAGAAAAATTCTCCTATTTGAGGGTTTATAGAATATCCAGTATAATCAACTGAATTTATAATAAATTCATATAATTTAGCTGAGAAGTCTTCATGTGAATTTGATATACATTCTAATGTTTCTAAACTTTTAGAATTACTTATTATTATATTACAAGTTGGTCTAATTTCAGGATTATTAGAAAGAGTTTTAACATATTTTCCAATTCCTTGTTTAGCAATTTCTTCTGAGAATATTATAGCTGAGCAATGAGAAAAACTTAGTTTTTTACTTAGAAAATTATCAAAAATACTAATACCAGCATTTATACTAGAACATTCGACAGTATATATATTAGATGTAGTTGATTGTGCTGAATCACTTGAATCTCCAGAGCTAGAAGTGGCTATTTGAACACTTAATTTTATTTCTTGTTCTGTTCCCTTATCAATACCAATTGAAACAACATAATAGAAATTTTCTATATTTTTTGTAGCATTATTTGTACATCCTGATAAAGTAAATAGTGCAAATATTAGAAATATTATAATTAGTAATTTATTTTTTATCATTTTGATTCCTCTTTCTTTTTTGTTTGAAATATCCGAAGTAGAAGTATAACAAAACATATTCCAAATATTAATATAATAGATGAATATTTAAATACTTTAGTTTCTAAAAGTTTAATTATATTTATTTTATTAGCAATTAAGCAAAAACCTAAAATTATAGATGATATTGGAAATACTGTTTGTTCTTTACTTTCAAATGAAAATAATTTATTTAATATATAAATAATGGAACGAACAAGAAAAGATATATAGCAAAATATTGCTGAAGTCCATATAAATATAAATATTGCATCAGCTTGTGTTAAAAAGTCAGTTATTCTAATTCTACGAGTAATAAGATATACTGTATTTAAAGAGTTTATATTATTTAAAGATTGTGTAACCGATGTTGGAAACATAGATAAGATAGAAGCACTTGAAATTAATAGTAAAATAATATTTATAATAAATGATATAAATACTATTGGCTTGAAATCATTTTTTTTACTTAAAAATGGCATTAAAAAAAGGTATATCATTATAAAATTTAAACTAAATATATTTTGTAAACCGAGTTTTAAAAGTAGTAGAATAATCATAGCCAAATATAGGTGAAAAATTGTTTATTTCAAAATTTTCTATTGTTCCTAAAAATAGAAGTAATATGCTTATTATTAATATTGGAATAAAAACACAAATAACTTTTTTTATTGAGTAAAATCCTCTAAAATTTGATACTACAATTGCAAGTATAAAAAATCCTATAATTAAAAGAGTTTCTGAATTTGAAAAGTAAATACTTTTAATAAGGTAGGAGAAGTTTGAAATTGCAATTATTGTAGATAGCCCTAAAAATAATATAAATATAATTGAAACTATAAATTTTAAAAATTTTCCACCTATAAATTCAGAAATATCTATAATATCTGAATTTGAAAAGTGTTTTAATAAGTTTGAAATTATATAGCAGAAAACAAATCCAATAATTGATATATATATTAGATTAGTAATAGTTCCAGTACCAGTTAAATCAGTTATATATTCTGGTATATTTAGTATAATTTGAGTTATCATTATTATACAAGTTATTGAAATTGCTTCAAATTTACTTAATTTGCTTTTCACTTAAAAAACGTCTCCTTTATTTTTAAAAATCTCTCCATTGCATACTTTGTTTAGGTGCGATTTCAGGTCTTTTTGTATTTAAATTTCTAAACCTTTTTTCAACTTTCCAAATAGGTTTAATAGGATAATTTATAAAACTTGAATATGAAAGGATTGGAACGCCAAAAGAATTTGTACTAAGGAGTAATACTAAATGTATAAATATTCCAGTTGCTATTCCAAAAAGTCCAGCTAAATAACCTAATATAATGTATAAAAATCTAAATATTCTTGTTGAAAATGAAAAAGAAAATTCTGGTATTGTAAATTCAGATATTCCAGTTAATGCAACAATAATAACAAGAATAGGACTAACAACATTAGCAGTAACTGCAGCTTCTCCAAGTATAAGTGCTCCAACAATTCCGAATAGCTTGACCAAATGCAGATGGAACTCTTATTCCAGCTTCACGAATAAGTTCAAAGGCTATTTCCATTAAAATTATTTCAAATACGATTGGAAAAGGTATTTTTTCTCTGGCACTAGTTACTGCAAAAAGAAGTTCTGATGGCAGAAATTCATCATGATATATTGTTATAGCTATATACAATCCAGGAAGTAGTAGAGTAATTGTTAATGCTATAATACGAACTATTTTTAAAAAATTTGCAAAAAAGTGATTTAAGTTAAAATCTTCAGTAGAAGATAGAAAATCTAACATAACTGCTGGAACTATTAATGCGTATGGTGCACCATTTATTAAAATGGCAACACGTCCGACCAAGTATAAAATTGCAAGTTCTATCAGGTCTTTCAGTAGCAAGTACTTCTGGATATAAACTATTCATATTATTTTTTATTAAGTTTTCAAGTTGACCAGAACTAATTAGACTATCAATTTTTATGTTATTTATACGAAATTTTACTTCTGCAACTAAATCGTCATTTACAATATTTTTCATATAGCAAATTGCAACTTGTGTTTTTGTAATTTTTCCAACATTAGTACTTTCAATAACTAAATCTTCATTATTAATTATTTTTCTTATTAATGAAGTGTTAGTACGTAAATTTTCTATATATGCTTCATGAGCTCCACGAATTACAGCTTCATTTTGAGGTTCAGTAATACTTCTTCCTTGAATATTTTTAGTTTCAATACAAAAAGCTATATCTAAAGTATCTACAAAAAGTGCACAAAATCCACTATTTACTTTTTCAAATACTTTATCAAAATCTTTTTCAGTTTTGACATTATTTTGAGTTATTATATTTTTTAAAAGAAAGTTTTTTAAATCAAATTTCTTTATTTCAACATTCTTTTTGTTATTAGTTGATGGTGGAGACATTTTTATGGAATTTCTTAATAGTAGAGGTGAAAGTATATCATTATTCATTGAATCTGTATCAACTAATCCATCTATGAAAAGTATACAAGCTTTAAAATTTTTATCAGAAATATTTATTTCAAATTCACGAAGATTTATATCACTATTTATAAGAAGATTATATTTTACTGTAAGAAATTCTTTAGTCTTTGAATAATCTGTAAATATATTTTGTTTGGATGAAATTTCATTAGTTTTATTTATATTGTTTGGAGAATCGGGAATAATAAATTCATTGTTTTGTTCTGGAATATATCCAAATACATTACTAAGTAAGCTTTTTAAATTCATATAAAAACCTCCTATGTAAATTAATACACAATTAGTATGTTAATTAATCAGAAAAATATTCATGTAATCAAATTGTAATAGAAAATATATTGAAAAGAATAAAACTTTTTTGGTAAAATAATATAAATTCATACTTTGAAAAGGATGTGGTAATAAATGAAAAGTAATAAAGGTGCAATTGCTATATTTGCATTACTTGCAATGTTATTCTTTTTAGTTTTTGTAATGATAGCATATAATAATATATCTTCAAAAGCTAAAACTCAAGTTGAAACAACAGGTGTTTTAGTAGATTATTATAAATCAGAAACATTATCTGATGATTTATATAATGGCATAGTTGGAGGAGATTTAATATTAGAAGAAACAAGAACTTTTATTGAGAAACAAGAAGCAGAAAAGTCAGAAAATAAAGGAAAATATATGGCAATTGATGGAAAAATTTATAAAATAAATTAAAATGTTTTTTAATATAATATTTATATATATTCTTATGAAGTAAGTGATTCTTAGAAAATGTTCAAATTTGTTTCTAGAAACTATTAAATTATGATTGGAATAGGAGGACGAAATGATTAAGAATATATATAAATAGAATAATTTAAAAATAATAGTAATAAAAATCTTTAACTTTAATATACATTTAATAAAGATGTACAAAATGTATAGGAGGGTTATTTTTTTATGGAGAATTTTGAAATATATCAAGACATTAGTAAAAGGACACAGGGTGATATATATATTGGGGTTGTGGGACCAGTAAGAACAGGAAAGTCTACATTTATTAAGAAATTTATGGAGTTAATTGTTTTACCTAATATTGATGATGAATATAAAAAGGAAAGGGCTGTTGATGAACTTCCTCAAAGTGCTGGTGGCAAAACAATAATGACTACTGAGCCAAAATTTATTCCAAATGAAGCAATTGAAATTGCTTTAGATGGAAATATAAAAATGAAAACAAGACTAGTAGATTGTGTTGGATATTTAGTAAATAATGCAATAGGTCATATGGAAGATGATATGCCAAGAATGGTAAAAACTCCATGGTCAGAAGAAGAGATGCCATTTGAAACAGCAGCAGAACTTGGAACTAAGAAAGTAATAGTTGAGCATTCAACAGTTGGTATGGTAATTACAACAGATGGAAGTATTACAGATATTCCAAGAGAAGACTATATTGAAGCAGAAGAAAGAGTTGTAAGAGAATTGCAGGATTTAAATAAACCATTTGTCATGATTTTAAATTCTGAAATTCCATATAGTGAAGATACAAAAAAACTTGCTAAAAGTTTAGAAGAAAAATATGGAACTCAAGTAATACCAATGAGTTGTGTAGATATGAGTTTGGAAGATGTAAATAATATATTCACAAAATTGCTTTATGAATTTATGATAGAAAGAATTAATATAAAACTTCCTAGGTGGGTAAATGGATTAAATTTAGATAATTCTTTAAAGATGGAATTATTTAATAAAATGAAAGAAACTTTTGAGGATGTAAAAAGAATAAAAGATGTAAGAGAGCAATATTTAGCTTTGTTAGAAAATGAAAATATTAAAAAAGCAGAAATTAGTGAAATTAATTTAGGTAGTGGAATTGTAACAGTAAGTGTAGAATTAGAAGAAAGTTTATTTTATGATATTTTAACTCAAATAACAGGGGTTGAAATAAAAAATGAAGGAGAATTATTTACTTGTATTAGTGATTTTGCAAAGGTAAAAAAGGAATATGATAAAATGGCATATGCAATTCATGAGGTTTATGAAAGAGGTTATGGAATTGTTACTCCAGGTATAGAAGATTTAATTTTAGAAGAACCAGAAATTATAAAACAAGGTCAAAAATATGGAGTAAGATTAAAAGCAAAAGCACCATCAATTCATATGATGAAAATAGATACAGAAACTGAAGTTTCTCCGATTGTAGGAAGTGAAAAGCAGTCAGAAGATTTAGTAAAATATTTACTTTCAGAATTTGAAAGTGATCCTCAAAAAATATGGGAATCAAATATTTTCGGAAAAAGTTTACATGAGCTGGTAAATGAGGGACTACAAAATAAACTTGCTTGTATGCCAGAAGATGCACAAGGAAAACTAAGAGATACACTTCAAAGAATAGTAAATGAAGGAAGTGGAGGATTAATCTGTATAATTTTATAGAAAATAATTTTTATGTAATTTGAAACAATCAAGATACTTAAAAAATATAAGTATTTTGGTTGTTTTTTTATTAAATAAAATTATAATTTACATTTGTATATAAAACAAATTAAAATTCGTCATAAGCGAATAAAAACACGATTATCATACTGCTTATTTTAGCTCGGAGTGTCTCTAAATTCA
>CANRSD010000064.1 GCA_947642355.1 uncultured Clostridia bacterium | reverse complement strand
ATACTAAATGCACCATAATTTTTACCTCATCTTTCTAATTTTTAAATTGTAATTTATCTTTCTTCATTATTCTTAAAATATTTATATCCTAATATACAAATTGGCAAAAAATAAACGCACCATATTTCTAATAGAATTGTTCCTACAACATTTCCTGTATTTGCATTAAATATTGGAAACATTGGAACAATAAAACAACTAGGAAAAAATATTCCGTGTATCAGCAATAACTTTTGTAATATCTTATTTTTATTGTTTTCTGTATCAACTATAAATGATAGAAAAAATGTTGATAGAGCCATAATTCCATATCCTAATAAATCATAATTAAAAAATAAACTTCCTAACTTACTAAAATCTATTATTGATAGAGATTCATTGCCTAAACTTGAGTTTAGATTAACAGTCGTACATTGAGCATAATATACTAAAAAAATTAAAACGCAATATATTATACTAAAAGCCACTCCAATAATACCTAATGATTTTTTATCGTTATTTTTATTTAATGAATATATAGAACAAGCAAACATAACATAGCCTATTGCTAAAAACATACAAGAGAAATAACTTAAAAAAGTCCAACTATTTTTGCTTATCAAACTTAATATCATTGATATTGCAAACACAAATACACAGATTCCTGTTAATAATGTTCCATACTTCCCAATTTTACTATTCATTTATTATCTCCTCTACAAATTACTATAAATCTTTCAAACTACAAAATTGTAATTGTATTAATAATTGTTCATTTTATTTTGCTTTTTTCTACCATATAAATATGCAAAAAACAATTTCCAAGCAATATGAAATCCTAATGGAAACCAAATATTTTTTGTTTCCATTCTCATTAATCCTAAAAGGATACCTCCTATATATCCTCTAAAAATTATTTCTTCTGCAAAGGCTACACCACAGAATATAATTAGTCACATAACTAGCGAATATAAAACATTTGCATTTAATCCATTAAATGCAAAAATCACTTGTTTCATAAAAATTAAAATAATTATATAAATTGCTACAAAGATTATTCCTAATACAAATCCCTTGATAAGTTGTGGAAATCTATTTTTGCAAATAAACCACTTGTTATTATCTTCTCCGCCTTCTTTATGGAAAGTATGAATTTTATATCCAATTTTAGTGATAATTTCATTCAATTCTCCTTCAATAAAATATTTATAGTAACGTTCTGTTCCCATATGATACTCATTAGAAAAATCTATCCATTCCTCATCAACATCTTTCAAAAACTTTTGCACCTTTTGGTATATACTTCAAGTGTCTTTTTATTTTCTATACTCATCATATATCTTCCAAATAACTTGTTTGTTGAGATAATTATAACATTACTTTCAAAAAAAGTCTATGAATAATAAATATTTCTGTATTTAACTTCTCTAAAAAACCGATCATTATCAAAGTTCTGTGAAAAAATGTACCCTCCTTGTTAAACTTTTTTGTCTAACAATTTGAGTTCACTTCACTCTTTCACTCATTTTTTTATTAAAATAGTTCTGTTTGTGAATTTTATATTCTTTTACATGAGGAATTGATTCATTATTTTCACAAAGTAACACTACTTCTGTTCTATATTCAAATTTATAATTTTATTATAAATATATATAAAACTAAAATATATAATTACTCCAACAAATATTTTTAAAATCATTAAAATTACTCTATTATTTATATTTAATAAATTTAATAAATTACATACTACAAACATTATGAATGAAGCAATTAGATATTTTATATTAGAAGCTAATATACTTTTTATATTAACTTGTTTTTTTATATAACTAACTTGAATTAATAAAACAATAAATTGAGATATTATTGTTACAATTGCAGCTCCAATAGCTCCTGCTCTTTTTATAAATATTAAATTTAATATAATATTTACTATTAATCCAACAATTATAGATATAGTATATTGTTTTTGCCTTTTAGTTGGAAGTAAATACTGAGTTCCTATAACATTAGTAATACCACAAAATAGTATTATTGGTGCTAAACTAGTAACAATTAATATTGCTTTTTTATACTCTTCTCCTAAAAATATTGGTACAAATTCTTTTGAAATTGCAATAATTCCAAACATAATCGGAAAAGATAAAAAAAAGGTAAATTTAAATGAACTTTTTATATAATGATTTAGTTTTTTATAATTTCCAGTTGAAAAAATGTTTGCAATTCTTGGTATCATTACTACCCCAAGAGATGAAACTACTGTAAATAATATATTAATTAGTTTATAAGCTTCTTCATAGTTTCCAAGTTCGGATTTATCTAAAATCATATAACCTATCATTATTTTATCTATTATATTGTATATTTTTATTGCTATTTGAGGAATAAATAATAATAAAATTGGATAAATATGTTTTTTTATATTTAAATTTTTTATATAATAGTTATTAAAATATTTAGGTAAATAAAACCATAGAGAAATATTTCCTAGCAAATCTGTTAATGAATAAATTAATAAGTATTTTCCTAAATCTTCTCCGAGATTTTACAAATATAAATATACATATAATACTAATAGTTCTTACAACAATATTTCTTGTAACTGTTTTTTTAAATTCCTCAAGCCCTTGAAAAAACCAACTAATATCAAAAGATGTAGCAAGTAAATATATTATAAGTATTCTATAGTATTGTTTATATACATTATTTTTAACAAATATTATATAATATATAAATATAGTAATTGCCATTGTAATAAAGCGAAAAACTACAATTTCAAAAAAGGTTCTTTGAAGTTTTATTTTGTTTTTTCTTATATAAGCAATTTCTCTTTGACCATATAAAGAAACTCCTAAAGATCCAAATAACATAAAATATGTTACAATAGAAATCGTAAAACTATAAATTCCTATATTTTTAGAACCTAAGGTTCTTGATATATATGGTGTTGTTATTATAGGTAATATTAATATGAGGATTTGATATAATAGATTATATAAATAATTTTTTTTAATACTTTTTATCTCCACATTTTTTTATTCCTTTATTTTTTAAATTTAAAGTTTTTGTATGTAAAAATGAAATTATATTCCAAATAGTATTTATAAATGGATTGAATATAATATATAGTTCATCTACAAACTCTACTATTTCTCCATTAAAGCCACTTTTGAAATGATAAACACCATACATAGGACTTTTTTTATCATTATATCCTGAAATACCACCAAAATCATAAATGTCACATCCTTTTTCCAATGCCCATTTTATCATTTCCCATTGTAATAAATATGTTGGCATTAAATTTCTATGTTCATTTGAACTTCCACCATATAAATACCATACTTTATTTCCATAATAAATTGGCATAGCTACTGCTATTGCTTTACCTTGATATTCTGCAATTAATATTTTTATAAATTTTGGATACATTATGTCATATATCTTTTCAAAATATTTTATATCTCGTATAAAAAAATGATCTCTTTTGCTAGTTTCCTTTAAAATATCGTAAAATATAGGAATATCCTCTTTTTTTCCTTCTCTAATTTTTACATTCTTTTTTAATGAAAGTCTTATATTATATCTAGTTTTTTCTTTAAAAGATTTAAAAATTTCTTCTTCTTTTTTTCCTTTTATATTAAGCCTATATACAAATTTAGGTTGTATAACATCATTAATAGTTTTTATATTATTTTTTAATTTATATCCAAGAGACTTCATTAATATTTTAAAATTTTCATCTTTATTTGAAATATCTGGATCTAGTCTAAAAATAAAAGCTTTATACTTTTTTGCAATTTTCTTAGCTTCTATTGTTAATTTCTCTAAAGTTTCTTTGTCTTGTATGTTACAAACAAAACCACGTGGAGCATACATTATATAAGAATTTACTATTGGCATTTTTTTTAATAATATACTCATACTTCCTGTTATATGACCATCTTTTCTAACTACAATTACTTTATGTTCCCAATTTTCTTTAACTTTAGCCCATTCATTAGATTGAAATAAATGGCTTTTTGGATTAGTAGATAAAAATTCATCTAATTCTTTATAATAACAATTATTATTAATCATATATTAATACCTCCTATATTATTTATTTGCAATAATTTTACTTATTTTTGATAAATTTATTTATTGCATAAAATAATAATAGGTATATCATGTTAATTAATTGTCAAATACTTGTGTATCATTTGTAAAACCTATATTTAAATAATAATTTTTTTTATCGAACATATATGAAGTGCCCAAACATATATTAGTATCTTTAAGTCTACATCTAGCATATAGTTCATTATATACTGATAAATCAGTTTTTAAATCTTCTAATTTTAAATATTCTAAATAAAGGTTTAAAATTTCTTCTTGAGATTTTATATTTAAATTTTGTTGACTATTTTCAAATTCTTGAGTAACAACTAATCTTAAAACATCACCTGTTACAGCGTTTAAGTAAAGATATATATGTAATTTATCATCATCATATTTAATAAACCATAAACTATATAATGGATTTAATTGTATTGTATTATCTACTTTTGTACTCAAACTTGAACTATAATTTTTTTCATTTTCAATTCTTTTTTCTATGTCATTAATATCTAATATAATTCCATTTTGAACGAATTTTATTATGGTACTTTTCGATATTTGTATAGCTTCTTTCATTGATAATTGATTTTCAAATGGTTGATGAGATATTCTATAAGATAGTGGAGAAGCTGTATTTGCAATTATATCTATCAATGACACATCTGTATAATCTGATTTTATATAGTTTTTTGATAACCCAATGCTTCCTGTTTTTTGTATTAACTCATCTTCACCTTTTTTTAATAAAAAATTAAAGAAAACAAAATTTCCAAATAATATTATTATTGAAATTACAATTATTAATAATAGTAGTAACTTTTTACACATAAATTTTCTCCTTTTATAAAGTTATAATAACATTTGTCCCTTTTTCTAGTTCGCTTTCAAATCTTAAAGTTCCTTTATGTAATTTAACAATTTTCTCTGATAAAGCAAGTCCAATTCCTGCACTATATTGCTTTTGTGCACGAGACTTATCTACAATAAAAAATGCCTCTGTAATTCTACTTAAATCTTTTTTAGGTATTCCACATCCATTATCACTAATAGTTATTTCATAGTTTTTTAAACTTTTTTTACCAGTTATAAATATTTTTGTTGCATTTGCTTTTCTTGAATTATCTATTATATTTAAAATAAGAGTTTTAAATAAATCGTATTCTACCAATATATCACTTTCGTCTAATTTATTGTCTAGTGTTATATTATTTTTATCCAACATAACTTTTGTAGTTTGAATAATGTCTTGAAAAATTTCCGTTACTGATAATTCTTCAAATACAAAGTTCTGACAATTTAACATTATTAAATTCATTAATTTTTGAGACAAACTTTCTAATCTCATTCCTTCATTCCATATATATTGTGAGTACTCTTTTATTTGTTCTGGTTTTAAATTTTTTGAACATATCATATCTGAATATCCAATTATAGAAGTTAAAGGTGTTTTTAGTTCATGAGCAAAATTTGTAACAAATTCTTCTTTTTGTATTGAAGTTTGTTTTATCTGTTCGAAACTTTTTTCAATAGCTTCTGTCATTGTATTAAAGCTTTTTCCTAATTCTCCTAACTCGTCATTACTTGTAATTTTAATTCTACTCTTATAATCTCCTTTTGCTATCTTTTTAGCTAAATCATTTATTTTTTTTATTGGTGAAATAATTAACAATGTAAGTATTAATATAATAATTATTCCAATTAAAGCTATTAAAAAATATATAAACATATATATTTTTTTCATTTGCTCATATTCTATTATTATTTTTGTTATATCTTTTCCAATTATTAAGAAAAGTGGTTCTTTATCTTCTTTTAAATAACCTGATGTAATAAAAATATATTTATCGTCCATTTTTTTTATTTTGTATATAAGATTTGAACTTTGCACTTTTTCTAAAGCTTCTGTAATTTCAAGATTTTCTGGGAATGATGAAGTTATTTTTTCTTTATCACTTGAATATATACCAATTAAATTGGTGTATATATTTCCATTTAAAACATTATCTATTACACTTTCTAAAACAATTTTATTTTTAGACTCTAATGTAGATACATTAGAGTTTATTGAAAATTTTATAAGTTCAAATTGTTCTAATGCTTGTGAAACTTCCATTTGAACATTATTTTTAAAAGAATTTATTATTAAAAAATATCCAAATGTTGAAAGTGAAATACATAATATAACAACTACTGAAATAAATAGTTTAAAAAATACTTTCATTTAGAAAATCAATCCTTTCTTGTTTTTTTATTATACTTCAAATTTATATCCTATTCGAAAAACTGTCTTTATATTATTTTCTAAATTCAACTTTTTTCGTAATCTTTGAATATGTGTATCTAAAGTTCTTGTTTTTCCTGTAAATTCTTCTTGCCAAACTTTCTCATAAATTTTATCTCTATAAATAGCTATATTTTTATTTTGAATCAAATATATTAGTAAGTCATATTCCTTTACTGTTAATTCAACTATTTTTCCATCTTTGATTATTGTTCTGGATTGAAGATCAATTTTTATTCCTAATATTTCTAATACTTTTGATTCTAATTTTCCTGTTCTTCTCAAAAGAGCTTCTACTCTTGCTATTATTTCACCTATTTGAAAAGGTTTTTTTATATAGTCATCTGCCCCAAGTTTTAATGCTTTTATAATATCATCTGTTGATGTTTTAGCTGTAATAAATATTACAGGAATTTTCATATATAAAACATAGTCTAATAATTCATATCCATCTATTTTAGGTAACATTACATCTAATAAAACCAAATCATATATATTTTTTTCTAATAAATCTGCTGCCTCTTTACCATCATAAGCACAAAAACAATGATACCCTTCATCACTTAAATTTATTTTAATTAAATTCGAAATAGATTTATCATCTTCAACAATTAATATTTTTATCACTTCACTATTTTTCCTTATAATATATTTAGGTTTTTAAATAAGATTTTGCCTATAAACTTTATATCTTTTATGATGTAATTTAATATTGTTTCTATAAATAATTATTATTTTATAATTGTTATGTATATTTTAATAACATTAGATTTACAAATCATTTAATCTATATAATTTATATTATAGTAATAGGATGTGTCAAAGTTGTGTATTATTATATATTTTAAATATGCTATTTCTTATAGTATATATTATTGTAAAAATTTTAACACCAAAGTAAATAATTAAATTTTATAATTTCTTAGATTAAATATTAAAATTTCTAATTTTATTTTCTACCTTATTCTTTTTCTACTAATAATTCATTTTTTGACATATCCTCTTCATTATATTGTATCTCAATAGCTCCACCTATTGTATCTAGCTCTTTTATTTTGTTTAAATCACTTTCGTTACTACTTATTACAGTAACCTTTATATTATTATTATCTTCCATTATTGATGATGTTGTTACAAAAGAAAATTCTTTATCTATCATTTTTTTGCTTATCTTATTTTCCAAATTTATTAAATAATTATATGAGTATTTTGCTGTTTTAAATATAGTTTTGCCTTCTGTTATTCCTAACAAATTGCATATTTCTTTTCTATTTGCTTCGTCATCTTTGCAAAGCAAAACTACATTGTTCCCATTATTATCTACATACTTTCCTGCATAATACTCTGGATAACTTGTACTTTTAATGTCATTTGGCTGTTCTTTTACATTTATATCTTTATCTTCTACTGCTAAATTCCTATTATTTTCAATAAATATTGATTGCAATAGTTCTAATAATTCATTTTCTGTTATGCCAGTTGTTTCTATATCAAAATATATATTTTTAATTTTAAATGTCGCCATATACATTTTTTTATATTGAGATATTTTTAATTCCATATCTCCTATTTTTGAAATTTTATCATTATCACCTAAATAGTAATCTCTAATTGGCTCTTCTACTGTTGATAATGCTATTCTTATACTATTTTCATAATCTTTTTGATATGAAAATACATAATCATGTAACAAGTCATACTTTTTTATATCTTTATTACTTCTAACATAAATTCTATACCTATCTATTGATTTAAATTCTTGTGGAATTATTATATTTTCCATAAACTTAAATTCATCTGGTAATTTATCTTCATTTATAATTTCTATATCCGCATCAAACTTTTCTGGTCCAATGCCTTCTAGTTTATTTATTTGTAAATCAATTTCTAAATTTTCCTCTTTATTTTGTTTATCTTTTTGTAAATCTGCAATTCCATAAGAACTATCTTGTATTTGATTATTATTAAATGTATTTGTGCCTATAATGATTCCAAAACCTAAAATAAATATTGCTACACTTGAAGTTATTCCATAAATTATCTTTCTACTTTTTTTACTTTTCATACCAAACTCCTCTCTGATGTTTGATACAGCTA
>CANRSD010000063.1 GCA_947642355.1 uncultured Clostridia bacterium | reverse complement strand
GTATGGATACCAAGATATGCGTATAGAATAACATATTATAAAAGTGGAGTAGAAGAGCCAGTAGGATATTATGATGGATATGGTCTATGGATAGCAGACACAGGAAAGGTAAAATATAAATTAGATGAAGGAGTAGAGACAGTAAAGGGGAAAGATGGAAATTTATATATAGTGCACCCAGCATTCATGAAAGATACAGGAAAAACAGCAAAAGACGGAACAGCTCTACCAGATTATGATAGAGGAGGATGGAGTGAGAACTTAGCAGGATTTTGGATAGCAAAATATGAGATGAGTGGAAGCACAGGAACAGCACTAAAGAGTACATTTGGAGTATCAAGTATAAGAAGTCAATCAATAGGAACACAGTATACAAGTGCAAGACAGGCAATATATGGATATAATGGACAAGAGGGAGCAGATGGAAATAAAAGTTTTATGAATAGTCATATGATAAAAAATAGTGAATGGGGAGCAGTGGCTTACCTAACACATAGCTTATATGGAAGAAATAGAAATGAGATAACAAGAAATAGTAGTAGTCTGTTTTATACAGGAGGTGGAGAGGGGACAGCATATATAGCAAACACAGCGCAAAGTACAACAGGAAACACATATGGAGTATACGATATGAGTGGAGGAGCATATGAGAGAGCAGCGGCATACAATAACACAGGTAATGTAAATGGATGGCCAGGCCTAACCTCAAATACACCAAGTAGTAGATATGCAACAAGATATTATAATGAAACTGGAAATAGTTCAGGTTCATCAATATATGAGGTAGGAAAAACAGGAGATGCAACAAAAGAGACATATTTGGGAACAGGGTCTCACAGCTGGTATAATTACTATGCTATCTTTGTATATGTTGGTAATCCGTTCTTCGTACGTGGTGGCGATTATGCTTATGGTAAGGGTGCCGGTGTGTTCTATTCCCATGTTTCTCTTAGCAATGGCAGTAGCGACAACAGTTTTCGTGTGGTGCTGTGTGCTCGGCTCACTTTAAAATGAGAGTGGAGTGTGTCATGAATTTTATGCAAAATTAAAACATCCTTATGATAAAATTTAATATATATATAATCTATCAATGTACTAGGAAGTATGTTGGTAGATTATTTATATTCTACCATAATACATAAAATAAAACCTTACAAAACTGTAAGGTTTTTGTAATGAAAATCGATTGTAAAAGTTTCAAAATGTAATTATAATATTATTAGGAAGGAGATTTACAATATGGGGAAGATTTTAGAAGTACAGAATATTGAAAAATATTATGGTAATAAATCAAATTTAAGTAAAGCAATAGATAATATTAGTTTTATTGTCAATAAAGGAGAATTTGTTGGTATAATGGGAGCAAGTGGTTCACGGGAAAACTACTCTTTTGAATTGTATATCAACTATTGATAAAGTAACAAGTGGAAATATATTTATTAATGGAAAAAATATAACTAAGTTAAAAGGTAATGATTTGAATAGGTTTAGAAGGGAAGAATTAGGTTTTATATTTCAGGATTTTAATTTATTAGATACTTTAACTGCATATGAAAATATAGCTTTAGCACTTACTATTCAAAGAGTAAAGCCAAAAGAAATAGATAATAGAGTAAAAGATATAGCAAAAAAACTTGGAATATTTGAAATATTGAAAAAATATCCATATCAGGTGTCTGGTGGACAAAAACAAAGAATCGCATCAGCAAGAGCTATTATAACAAATCCTAAATTGGTATTAGCTGATGAGCCTACAGGGGCACTTGATTCTAAATCAGCTAGACAATTATTAGAAAATTTTGAATTTTTAAACCAAAAAGTAGAAGCTACAATTTTAATGGTAACACATGATGCTTTTACAGCAAGTTATGCAAGTAGAATTTTGTTTATTAAAGATGGAAAAATATTTAATGAATTAGTGAAGGGAAATTCCAGTAGAAAAGAGTTTTTTGAAAAAATAATTGAAGTTCAAACGCTTCTTGGAGGTGATTTAAATAATGTTATTTAAATTATCATTAAAAAATATAAAAAAGAGTTTTAAAGATTATACAATTTACTTTTTGACATTAGTGTTAGGTGTTGCAATTTTTTATATGTTTAATTCTTTAGATGGCAGTGAGGCAATGCTTAGAGTTTCAGAGTCTACTAGAAAAATAATAAAACTTATGATAGATATGTTAGGTATAGTATCAGTATTTGTAGCAATTGTCTTAGGTTTACTTATAGTTTATGCAAATAACTTTTTGATTAATAGAAGAAAAAAGGAATTTGGTACATATATGTTACTTGGGATGGGAAGAAGGCAAATATCTAAAATTATTTTAATAGAGACAATATTTATTGGAATTCTTTCACTTGGAGTAGGTTTGATAATAGGAATTTTTGCATCACAATTTATGTCTGTATTAGTTTCCAAATTATTTGAAGCAGATATGACAGAGTTTAAATTTGTATTTTCTAAAGCAGCGTGTTTAAAAACTTGTGTTTATTTTGCTATAATGTATATTGCAGTTATGATTTTTAGTACAGTTTCTGTTTCAAGATATAAGTTGATTAATTTACTTACAGCTTCAAAGAAAAATGAAAAAATAAGAATAAAAAATCCATTTATTTCTATTCTTATATTTATTTTAGCATGTAGTATATTAGGATATTCATATTGGAAAGTAACTGCTGGCATAAATACATTAAATACAATTGATAAAACATTACCAATTATTTTACTTGGAATATTAGGAACATTTTTAGTATTTTGGTCATTATCTGGATTTATTTTAAAATTTGTGCAAATGAGTAAGAGAATATACTTAAAAGATACTAATATGTTTATATTAAGACAACTTAATAATAAAATAAATACTACAGTAATTAGTATGAGCATAATTTGTTTAATGTTATTTATGACTATTACAATATTATCATCAAGTTTATCTTTAAGGAATACAATGCAAGCAGATTTAATAGAGATGACACCAGTTGATATTAATTTATATAAAGAAACTAATTTGCCTGAAAAAAGTGTAAATAGATATGGAAAAGAAATTGTCTATACAAATGAGCAAAGAGAGGATTCTAAAATTACAATTGGAGAAACTTTAAAAGAGAATGATTTTGATATGAGTTTATTTAAGGATATAGTAGAAATACCAATCTATGCAAGTAATGATTTAAACTTTGAGAAGTTTTTTGGAGATAAAATAGAAGAAGTAAGAAAAAAATATTCAATGATTGATTATAGTAGTGCAGAAGTAATAATAAAAATATCTGATTATAATAAAATAGCAAAACTTTATGGAATAAATACTTATGAAGTAAATGAAGATGAATATATTGTTTTGTGTGATTTTGAAAGTATGGAAGCAATAAGAAATCAAGTATTAGCAGAAGGTAATATTTTGAAAATAGCAGGGAAAGATTATAAGTCAAAATATAATGAATGTAAAAGTGGATTTGTTTCAATGTCAACTAGTCATACAAATACAGGAATTATATTAGTTCCAGATAGCTGTAATTTAAGTGATGATATGAAAGAGCAAACATTATTTGTAGCAAATTATAATGCAAAAACAGATGAAGAAAGAGAAAGAATAGAAAAAATTGTTATAGATGATGGAGCAGGAGCGATTGCAAAGATAGATAAAAAAGGTATAAAAATAGATGGAATGAGTAAAATTGCATTGGTAGAAGCAAGTGTAGGAGTAGCTACAATAGTAACATTTATAGCTATTTATTTAGGTATAATTTTCTTAATAGCAAGTTCAGCAATTTTAGCATTAAAGCAATTAACAGAAAGCTCTGACAATAAACAAAGATATACAATTTTAAGGAAAATTGGTTGTGATGAGAAAATGATAAATAAGTCATTATTCAGACAAATAGGAATATTTTTTGCAATGCCATTAATACTTGGAATTATACATTCTATATTTGGAATACAATTTGCACTTAGTGTAATGTCAGGATTAGCGAGTTCTAAGGAATTGTTACCATCAATTATTGGAGCAGTAATTGTAATAGCTTTGATATATGGAACATATTTTATAGCAACATATATTGGAAGTAAAAATATTATAAGTGAAGATTAATAATAGAAAAGCCCCGTAAAGCTACTGCTTTACGGGGTAAAAGAAATTTTAGAAGAGTGTAAATGAAGAATTAATTATTTTAGTGAAGACAGAAATATTGTCCAAATATCATGATCGTTTGTACAATAGTATATATTTCCTATTGCCATACCAAGAGCTATAAAAGATTCCATAATAAATTGATCGCCTGTCCAAAGAATGTTGTTTTTTGTAAAATTGGAGTCTATAGATTGTTGAGATATTGGATGAATCTCATTTAACATAGTTTCAATAGCTAATTTGTAAACTTTGATTTTAGAAGGATTGAATATAAACTTACTTGTAATTCCATTAATAAAAATACATTCTTCTGGAAGTTCATGTTCTTCTAATTCTTCAGAATACAAACACTCTTTTGTGATATATTGAATCTTTTCAGGTGTTAATACACCATCTTTTAATATGAAGCTTACTTCTTCTAAAAAATCATCAAGTTCCTCCTTTGATAAATTTAGGTTTTCAAGCCGTTTTTTCATTGTCTTTTTCCTTTCTTTTATATATCAAAAGTCAATTTGTTACATTTTTATGATATCATAAAAAACTATAAAAGACAAATGTTACTAATATTTATATTGAAAAATTATTAGTAAAGTGATACTATAAAGCTAAAGAGGTATCTAAGTATGAAAAAAATTATAAATGGCTTTAAATATGCTTTTATAGGGATTTATGAAGCATTAAAAACGGAAAGAAATTTAAAAATACATATGTTAGTTATGATTGCAGTAATAGCATTTGGAATATTATTAAAAATTAGTAAATTAGAATGGATGATTTGTATAATTTTGTTTTCTATTGTAATTGCAGGAGAGTTATTTAATACGGCAATAGAGACAATAGTTGATATGATAATGCCAGAAAAAAATGAAAATGCCAAAAGAGCAAAAGATGTTTCAGCAGGAGCGGTTTTAGTTTTGGCGATTGGTTCAGCAATAATAGGAGGTATTATATTTTTTTCTAAAATTATTTAAGCTGATTTTAAAAAATAAAATCAGCTTATTAAATATTTTTATAATACCATTCCAAGTATTAAAATTCCAATATTATCTCTATAGATTTCATCAAATTGTGAGATTGGTAATGGATTTTCACCACTACCAGCTTCTATTGTAAAACCAGGTTTTCTAAAGTAGTATATAAACCAATCTTTATATCCAGCAAAGCTAGATTCAAAAGGAGTATCTTCAACTGAATATCCAGAAACTCTACTAAAACTATTTGCAATATTTTCACTTATTTCAGGAGTATAGTCTTGATATTGCCAATATATTACTTTTCCTTGAGTATGATATGATAAAATTAGATTAAAGTTATGACTTAATGTGAAATTGTACATAGCAATTGATTCAGGTTCTGAAACAGGACTAGAACCAACAAAGTCTCTAGGAGCAGGAGTTGTAAAGCCTTGTGCATATTTTATTTCTTTTGCTCTTTCCCAATCAGCAGGAAATTGTAAATTTAAATCTACACCTGTGAGGCTTACTAACTTCCATAATTTAAAGTAGATAAGTTCTAACTTTACAAGTCAATAAAATACTTGAAATATTAGTAATATTAGGTTATAATATGGGGACGAAAAGAGGGAAGGATAAATGATAAAAAGATATAAAGAAAATGATATAGATGAACTAGTAAAAATACTTAAAAGGGATGGTGCAATTAGTGTTCCAACTGATACAGTTTATGGAATTTGTGCTTGTATGAATTCTATAAAAGCATATAATAATTTAGTACTTGTTAAAAATAGACCAAATAATAAATTATTTCCAATTATGTGTGCAGATAAAGAGCAAATAAAAGATATTGCTATTATAGATGAAAAAACTGAAAAATTAATTGATGCATTAATGCCTGGACCTATTACATTAGTTTTGAAGAAAAAATTGGAAATACCTGACTATGTTAATAATGGAGGACAAACTATTGCAGTTAGAATGGCTACTTCTAAGATATTAGAGAATTTAATACGAAAAATAGAAAGTCCAATTTTTATGACAAGTGCTAACCAGAGTGGAGAACCAATATCAAATAATTTGGATGAAATAGAAAAATCATGTCCACTTTTAGATGGAATATTAGAAGGTGATGTATCATTTGGAGAAGGAAGTACAATAGTAGATTGTACATTAGATGAATTAAAAATTTTACGTTTAGGACCAATTACAATGGAAAGAATTAATGAGATTATAGACAATAAAATATAAATTTGTTTAAATTATTTTATGTTTAAGTCTTTTTTCTTTATATTTGAGGTCTAAGTTTTTAGCATTACCAAACATAATGAATGGTTGAATATTTAAAGGAGAATTAGTTTATGAGAAAAAGAGGCAAGAATAAAAAACAAAATATTTGGCAATTGGTAATAAGTGTTGTTATAGCAATTTGTATTATATTATCTGGATATATAAATAAAAGTATAGAAAGTGCAACAACTCATATAGAAAATGCAGATTCAAAAGAAAAAGTGATATTTGATTTAACTACGGTTCCAGAATATTCAACAGTTCCATATATAGAAATAAATAATAATATTCCTTATTTTAGTGAAGAAGATTATACTACTGAACCTTTTGAAAAATATAGTGATTTAGATGAGTATGGAAGATGTGGTGTAGCATTTGTTAATGTTTGTAAAGAAATAATGCCTCCATCAGGAGATGAAAGAGGAAATATTAGTTCTATAATACCAACAGGTTGGAAACAAAAAAAGTATGATGGAGAATATTTTTATAATAGATGTCACTTAATAGCTCATCAGTTATCAGATGAAGATGCAAATAAATATAATTTAGTTACAGGAACAAGATATTTAAATGTGGATGGAATGTTGCAATTTGAAAATAAAGTTGCTGAATATATTAATAAAAATATAAGTAATCATGTTTTATATAGGGTAACACCTATCTTTGAAGCAGATAATCTTTTAGCAAGTGGAGTACAAATGGAAGCTTGTTCTGTAGAAGATAAAGGTCAGGGAATTCAGTTTAATGTTTATTGCTACAATGTTCAACCAGGAATAGTGATTGATTATTTAACAGGAGAAAGTTATAAAAAATAGTAATTTTTAATAATAAATTTGTAAGGAGTGATGTTTATTGAATTTAGATTTAGTAAATGATATGTTCAAACGGAATAAATAGTGATAAATTTATACAAAACTTTGTAAAAGAATTATCAAATTATTCGAAAAATGATATAACAATAAAATATAATAATTTATTATTAGATGACTTGATACTTTATGATAATAAAATAACTACAAAATATAGAGATAAAATGTTGCTAGAGAGAGCTAATATTTTAAAAGATTATGCTAATAATGTAAAAGATGATATGTATTATATATATAATAATTCTAATGAGGAAAACTCTTATAATTTATGTAGTTGCAATAAAAATCATGAGGTAATTACAAAAACAATAGAAGAATTACCAGATGGTAGTAAACTAGGAAGTATTTTGAGAAAAAAAGATGATATTTATATATTAGATGTGAATTCAACAAAAATAGTTGGAAAAAGAATAAATAATATGATTATAAAAAATATAGAGGAACAAAAAAAGTATTTAGATAGTAAAAGAATTGATGGACATAAATATGAAGTGGGTGAAAAATATTTTGATAGAATATGGCTATATGATTTAAATAACACTGTTAATGGAGTGGTAGAAGGAATTGAAGAAATAGAATTTCCAAAAGAACTGTATAAGAATGCAAAAGAAGGAGATTTATTTATATATGAAAAAGGGGAATATCGTAAAAGTATGTGATTAGAAATAAATAAAATACGATTTTAAAGTGGCTTACCATAAAAGGTAAGCCTTAATTGTATTTTTATGTTTAATCTATGAATAATTTTTTCTATATTTAATACACATTAACAAGAGGTGTAACTATTGAAAAAAGATGAATTAAAAATCTATTGTAAATTTAATAAAGATAAAGAATCAATTGATAAAGTTATTTGTAAAATATTTAAAGATTACTCCCAAAATAAAAATGTTGAATTAAAGAGCAGACAAAATGAAAACAACATATTAAAATAGTTTTAATGTAAATATTTTTATGGGAAGGAGTGATATGTTTAATTTAATAACAAAAAGTTATAGAGTACGGTATGTATATAAGATTATCAAGAGAAGATGGAGATAAACAAGAAAGTGAAAGTATTGGTAATCAAAGAAAAATAATTGAAAGATATTTAAAAGAACAGGACTTGAAAATAGTAGATGAATATGTTGATGATGGAGTTTCACGGAACTACATTTGATAGACCAGAATTTAATAGATTAATTACGGATATTGAAAATCAGAAAATTAATATGGTAATTACAAAAGATTTATCAAGATTAGGCAGAGATTATATAAAAACAGGTTATTACATAGAAAACTATTTTCCAGAAAACGGGGTTAGATATGTATCAATACTTGATGGAATAGATACATATAGTGAAACAGTAAATAATGATATTACAC
>CANRSD010000062.1 GCA_947642355.1 uncultured Clostridia bacterium | reverse complement strand
GCAGTCGGAAATCCTTGTAAAGTAATAAAACAATTATAATAAAAACTTACAATTTATAAAGCAGAGAATATCTGCTTTTTTTGTGCGAATAAAAAAATTTTTTTGTTAAAATATTGACAACTGTTATATAGTGTTATATTATACATATAACAGTTGAGGAGAAAATATGAAAATTATTATTAGCAATAGCAGTTCAATCCCTATTTATCAACAGATTAAGAATGCAATTATAGGTCAAATTGTGAATGGAGAGCTACAAGAAGATGAAAAAATACCTTCTATTCGATCATTAGCACAGGATATAAGAATAAGTGTTATGACAATAAAAAAAGCTTATGATGAATTAGAACAAGAAGGATATATAATAACAAGACAAGGAAAAGGTAGTCATGTAGCACCAAAAAATATAGAACTTGCAAAAGAACAGGCTCAAAAAGATATAGAAATGTATATAGAAAAAATTGTTGATATTTCTAATAGATTTGAGATAGATGAGAATGATGTGCTTGAATTGTTTAAAATACTTTATAGGGAGGAACTGTAATGGAAAATATTATAGAAATTAAAAATTTGAAAAAGAAATATGATGACAAATTTGAATTAGGCGAAATTGATATAAAAATACCAAAAGGAGTTATTGTAGGTCTTATTGGAGAAAATGGAGCAGGAAAAACAACTCTAATAAAATCAATGCTAAATATTATAAAGATTGATAGTGGAGAAATAAGAATATTTGGAAAAGACTATAAGAAAGAAGAAATAGCTATAAAAGAAGATATAGGTGTAGTTTTAGATAATATGTTTTTTCCAGAATTATTAAATGCTAAAGACATAAATAATTCTATGAAAGATATATACAAAAATTGGGATAGTAAATTATATTTTTCTTATTTAAAAGAATTTAATTTACCAGATAACAAATCTCTAAAATCAATGTCAAAGGGAATGAGAAAGAAATTAGAAATTGCCACAGCTTTAGCTCATAAACCAAAATTATTAATATTAGATGAACCAACGAGTGGATTAGATCCAGTTGTAAGAAATGAAGTTTTAGATATATTTCTAAAATTTATAGAAGATGAAGAACATTCGATTATTTTATCAACACATATAACAAGTGATTTAGAGCATATAGCAGATGAGATTATATTTATTGATAAAGGAAAAAAAGTGTTACAAAAGTCAAGAGATGAAATAATTGATAACTATGGAATTTTAAAATGTGATATTGATTATTTTTCAAATATTGATAAAAAAGATATTATCGTATATAAGAAAACGAAATATGCTTATGAAATATTAGTTAGTAATAAAGAACAAGCAAGTAGAAAATATAATGGATGTGTAATAGACAGAATTACACTTGAAGATTTAATGGTATTAGTAATTAAGGGGGAAAAGGTATGTTTGGATTAATAAAAAAAGATTTCTTACTGATAAAAGCAAATCTAAAATCAATGATGATTGTATTTATAGTTTATTTAGTATTAACATTTCAAGGAACATTCGATGTTACATTTATAGTACCACTAATTGGAATAATGTTATTTATATCAACATTTAGTTATGATGATTTTAATAATTGGAACTCTTATGCAGTAACTTTGCCAAATGGGAGAAAAAATGTAGTCAGAGCAAAATACATAGCTTCTATAATTTTAACAGTTATTTTAGGAATAGGAGCTTTGGCTATAGGAATAGGAATCAGCTATACAAAAACAAATAGTATAAATTTAGATGAGATTATATCATCCTTAATGGGAACAATGCTATCAAGTATTATTATAATCACTTTACTTTATCCAATAGTGTTCAAATTCGGAGCTACAAATGGGAGAATAATATTATTTGCAGTAGTATTTGGAATAGCAGGAATAGGAGCTTTTATTGCCCAATTTGTAGATATGACATTTATTATAAATATGATAAATAGATTAGATAGTTATGCACTCGTAGCAATTCCAATAATTTCTGTAATATTATTAGGTATCTCATATCTAATATCAAACAAAATATATCAAAGTAAAGAATTTTAGTTATAAACCTAATAAGTGAAAAAATGTTGTAATTTGTGTTATAATTATCTTGAGAAATTACAATTTAGGAGTGAGAATATGGTAGAGCAAAATATCAAAAGAGAATTTAATTGTGATATAGAAAGGCTATGGAATATTATTACTGACAATAATAATTATGCTTGGAGAAGTGATTTGTCAAAAATTGAAATAATTGATGATAAACATTTTATAGAATATGCTAAAAATAATTATCCTACTTATTTTACGATCACTTCAAAAGAAAAATTAAAAGAATATAAATTTGATATAGAAAATACTAACATTAAAGGTAAATGGATAGGAATATTTAAAAAGTTAGATAATGGAAATGTGTTATTGGATTTTACAGAGAAAATAGAAATCAATAATTTCATAATGAAGTTATTAGCAAAACCTTATTTGAAAAACCAACAAAAAAGATATATAAAAGATTTAGAAAAAGAATTGAATAAGTAATTGACAACTTATAACTTGAAAGTGAGATGAAATTATGAATAAAGAAGTAAAAAAAGTTATTGAAAAATTTAAAGGAGTAAAAAATATATTAAAAGATTTTCCTAATAAAGATGAAGCAATAGAATACCTTGTTAATGAAACAAAACTATCAAAAGAAGACTGTTCTACTGCATACGATATTATTATGAAAATTGAAGACTAAATTGCAATTTTATGACTATAAATTTTGAATGTTAATAAGCATTGCTTGTAGCAACGGGCTATTCTTTATATAATAGTTTATGAAGAAAGGAGTTGTTCTAAAATGTTAAAAGAAAACATTAAATCAATAAGAAAATCGAAAGGGCTTTCACAAGAAGAGCTTGCTATTAAACTAAATGTGGTAAGACAAACTATTTCTAAATGGGAACAAGGATTATCGGTTCCTGATTCAGAAATGCTAGTTTCTATATCAGAGGTTCTTGAAACGCCAGTGAGCATTTTACTTGGAGAAAATATTTCAGAGACTAAAGTAGATGATTTGAAAGCAATTTCTGAAAAATTAGAAGTAATAAACTTACAACTATTACAAGGGAAGAAGGCAAGAAGAAAAATGCTTCATTGGATGTTAATTACATTATGTGCAATCATCATAATAATTTTTATCTCTTTAGTTTTATGTAATAGTCCTTATTTGAATTTGGATTATAATGATCCTGAAAGTGCTGTTTTAGGATTTGCTTTTCATTCGTTTGAATGGTTATTTATTAGAATAGCACCAATAATTCTTATTGTATCAATTGTTGGAGTTGTACTGACACGAAAGAAAGTTTAAAATTGTTTGTAATATAGGGTAGATAATTGATTTGAAATTATCTACTTTTTATTATATAATGCTAACAACAGATAGTAAGTTGTCGTTGAGATTAAGATTGATAATAATGGAGATATTATTGACAATAACATACTTGTAACAATAGATTGTATGATATAATTATCCACTAGTTATACTAGTGGATAGTTATATTTTAACAATTTTATATAAAAGTGAAAGGAATTGTTATAAAAAAACATCTAATATTATAGTTGAGTTTGCAAACAAAATTAGAAAGGTATTTTACTATGGAGGAATTAGTAAAGAAAGCAAAAATAGGAGATAAAGATGCTTTTTCTACTCTTATTTTACTATTAGAAAAGGATTTATACAAAATTGCAAAAATGAGATTAAAAGATGATGAAGATGTATATGATGCAGTACAAGAAACAATTTTAATCGCTTTTAAATCTATAAAAAGATTAAAACATGTAGAATACTTCAAGACTTGGATAATTAGGATTTTGATAAATCAGAGCAATTACATTTATAGGCAGAGGACTAAGAAAAAGATACTATCTTTTGAAGATACTGAGAAGGATATTTCAAGTGAAATCTCAAATATGGAAAATATAGACACGGTATTAGATTTTAATTTTATGTGTAAAAAACTAAAATATGAAGATAGAATTATCATAATTTTATATTATATGGAGAGATTTACAGATAAAGAAATTGGCGAAATTTTGAATTTGAAAGAAAGAACAGTTACTACAAAAAGAAACCGAGCTAAGCAAAAGATTAAGACTATTTTAAATTGGGAGGATAAGAAAGATGGATGAACTAGATAAAAAGTTATATAATGACTTGAATTTAGAAATAGAAGTTCCTGGTAAACTTAAAAAGATTATTAAAGAGGAATTACAAAAAGAAAGAAAGAAAGAAACTCATTATTCATTTTCAAAGATAGTAATAACAGCTTGTGTAAGTTTATTAGTGACTACAGGAATAGTATATGCTGGAACAGTATTGACTAATAATATATGGAAAGAGCCTGAAAAAGTAATAGGTTTTTATTCAGAAGAAAATAAAAATCAAAATATAATTACAGAAAGTGAAAGAGCAAGAGCGATGTCAAAAACGGAGGCAGAATCAAAAGCTAAGGAGTTATTAAAAAAATTTGGTCATAGTAATGAGACGATAAAGCTAATTGAGCTTGACAGTAATCCAAACAATTATGAATTGATATGGCATATTGAAACTAATAATAAAAGTATTATTGAATTTGAAGCAGAAAAGGGAAAATCTTTTTCTGTATTCTTTGAAAGTGTATTAGCTAAGAATATTGATAACTATAGGACAACTGAAGAAAAAGCAATAAAAACAGCAGAAAAATTATGTAAAAAATATGGCTATTTTCCAAATAAATATTCAGACATAGAGATAAGATCTAATCTAGTATCTCAGAAGGATGCATATATTTGGTATGCTGATTTTAGTAAAAAGTATGATGATATGGTTAATCCTTTTGAAAAGATAAAAATTGGATTTATACCTGAAATAAATGAAATATACTATTTTATAGTCAAAGATGAAGAATATGATAATAATTCAATTGAAGTATCTAAAGAGCAAGCTGAAAAGATTGCATTAGATGCAGAACAACAAATTAATACTGGATACAATATCAAAAGCATCTATTCTAATTTAGATATAGCTAAGATGAATGGTGACGCATATGCAAGGAAAGTGGATTATGACCAGTATTATCAAGAAAGACATTCAAAGAACTATTCGATAAATGATACCATCATTTATCGTACAGATAGTTATATTAGAAAGGTATGGATGGTAACAATAGAATATGATACTTTAAATAAAGATAATACTAATGTTTATGATGAATACTACACATATTATATTGATGTAACAACTGGAGAGATAATTGGTGGAAATCCAATTTATTATATGACAAGATTACAAAGATAATAATAGAAAATCTAAAGATAATTAAACTAGATATTTGAAATAGCATTTATTAATAATTTATCGTTATAGATTATAAATGAAAAGGTTAAAATGGTAGTAAGAATGAACAGAAATAAGAAAATAATTATTGGAATTTTAATTGCAGGATTGATGGTTATTTGTGTAATTGTTGCATACAAAATAATTGAAAAAAGTGTTACAGATAGAGAAAATTTAAAATTAAAAGCTGAAAACATTAATTCTAATCCTATTGAAACAGTTAATCAGGAAAAAGATGAGCAAATTTATTCTAAAGTAATAGATAATTTTAAATTAGAATTAGATATTCCAAGTGAGTGGAAATATGAAGAAATGCCAAAAAATGAAGAAAATAATTTTTATAAATATGCTTTAAAATTATATAAAAGTAATGAAAATCAATATGCAATGTTATATTTTTATAATAATCAATTTAACGTTTGTGGTACAGGGAGAACATCGGAAAATATAACTTTAAATAATGGAAAACAAGCAACTATTGGATATTATTATGGAAATAAAAATTGGAGCGATATTTCGTTTCACAATATCAATAAAAATATAGCAGTTATGAATTACGGCTTAACAAATGATGATGCAGATGTAGTGATAGAATTTATAAAAACAATAAATATTACTGAAAATAATTTATAAGTAACTACAAAATTACAAGTAGTCGAGAAATATGAGTAACATATTAATTGTAGATGACGAAAATCCAAAAGATAGTTAGTTGATTTGCTAATTATCTGTTTTTATATTATAATTGCAACAACAAATAGGAAATTGTAGGGGAAATAAATATGATATTTGTTTTATTAGGTGCAGTAATATTTTTATTTATCCCGTTTATAATATGTGGAATATTAGTAGGTATAATAATACGTGTAGTACAAACAAAGTTAATAAAAAGTAAGGTACTCAAAGCTTTCATAGTTATAAGCATATTATTCGGTATAGGTATAACATTAATCAATATTAAAGAGGAAAGACCTAGTGCTTCATATACAAAAATGAAGGAAATTAGTGATAATAAAAATCTTAAAGGATTATCGAAAGAAGAAGTTGTTGCATTATTAGGAGAGCCAGGATATGAAAAATATACTAAGAAAGATGGTAGAGAGGTTTATAGATACCATGCAGGAGGTATAGATAAAGGATTGTTTTTATACAATATATCTATTTTTTTCGATTGCTCATACGGCTATGTACTTAATGTGTATTTTGATGAAAATAATAAAGTAAGCTCTACTTCAATGCAGTGCGTTCCTTAAAAGTGGTTAGACAATTCTTAAGCTAAAGTGAAAATTGAGACTTATAAGCAAATTTGCCAAAAACTGGAAAATATGCTATAATATAGGTATATATTGGTAAAAGAGCAAAATAAACGAAAGTTTATGACGCAAAGCCATAGGTCTAAAAGCATTTTGCTTATGATAGCTAGGTTGCACAGAAGATAAGGAGATGGTAAATATGAATAAGGAAAAAATGAAGAAAATTTTAAAAATTATTCTTATAGTTGTATTTATAATTTTTATGTTATTTGTGATAAATACAATTAGAAAACTTATTATCATAAAAGAATTACAAAGAAATGTTAGTCAATATATTTATAGCACAAATTATCATATCAAATCTGTATCAAATGAAGATAATGGAATTGTAATGATCTACAATTCTTATCAAAAAAACGATAAAAAGTTATTTGTAATGGAAAGAGTTGAAAAGGGAAAAACAAATGCCAAAATATCAACATATGATAATGGAAAAGAAAAACACACATTTTGGGAAGCAGAGGACACTAAAAAAGCAAGTTTAGATTCTCATGTTATTATGATGATGAATTTGTATGACTATTTTGGTGGACAATCTAATATGCAATTAATATGTTCTTGCATAGGTTCAAAGGTAGAAAGTGCAGAATATAAGGGAAAACAATGCTATAGAATAGGAAACTTTAGAAGCGGTAATTGGCTAGATGCTGCTTATGGTACTTCAGAAGTCTATATTGAAAAAGACACAGGGCTAGTTTTAAAAATAAATTTTGGAACGATTGGCTCGGAAATAGAGTATGAATTTGGTACAGTACAAGATGAAATCTTTGTAGAACCTGATATTAACCAATATGAATTGACCGAAGATTTATAAAATGAAGTGAACAGATAATTAGTTGATTGGCTAATTGTCTGTTTTTATATTATAATTGTAATTTTTTTAGATTAGCAAGAAGCAGAGGAAATGAAATATAGAGGAATAAATAAGTAATATTTAATGAAATCTTAATTGTTGTTTATTAGAAACTATGTTATTATCATAATGCAATCAAAAAGTAATCTATTCTAAGCTTTAAGTACAATGGAGAACTTTATGAAAAAAGAGTTGTCAATATTTTTAAGTATTTTTACTATCATGGTATGGAGTAAGATTTCTTTTAATAATGCCTTTAGTATTTTTGATATTATATGTTTTAAGAAGTATAAAGTGTAAAATACAAAAAGGTAGAATTGCTTAGAAAGGTATAAAATGAATGGAAAAAATAAAAAGATACATTCCCAGAATTATTATATTAGATACAATTATTTGCTTGTTAATAATAACTATGCTATTCTTTATATTACATTTCTTTAATCTAATGTTTAGACAATGGATATATGTAATGTTTGCAATACTAATTATATTAGGTTTTATTATTGGAACAATGCAACTACTTTTGAAAATAAAAAGAAAAGTTATAAAAATTAGTTCAATACTTATATTTATTATTATATTATTACTATCAAGTCCAATAGCCTATCTTGGTATAGTGTTTGGATATATGCCTGAACATGTAATTGAAAGAGATGAAAAAAAGTATGATGAAAGTGAAAATGTGTTATCAATAGATGAAAACAAAATAATTGAATAAATTGTAATAAACAGTTATCCAAGAGATTAGTAATCTAAGTGACAAATTTAGAGTTTGAAAATTAATAGAACCTTAATAATTTTGTATTATACCTTGTGATATAATCAAGTGAAAATAATTTGCAAACTGGAGGACAATATGAAAAGTAAAGATACATCTAAAAAAATAATGATAGTAGTCTGTGTAATATTAGTAACCATTGTACTCTTTTCAAATGTAGCATGGTGTATATTTTATATGAAAGAAAAAAATAACTTGAGACACTCTATTATGCCAGTAACACAAGGCGATTATTATCAAGAACAATTAGCACTAGTAAATAATTATGAGCTATTAAAAAAAGAAATAGGCTCAACTGTTGAATATGAAGAAAAAGCAAAATATATAGCCTCAAATTTAGATAGAATATCTTATCAAGAAAATAATAAAGCGAAGAAA
>CANRSD010000061.1 GCA_947642355.1 uncultured Clostridia bacterium | reverse complement strand
AAATCCCTATACCAAGGTATACATCATTTGTAAGTTATGAAACTGATAATGAAAAGGCTTCAGGAACATTTGTAGGAGATAAGTTAGTTGTAACTATAGAAACATTAGGAATTTCAGAAGAAATAGAGATAAAAACAATAGTTGATATAAATGAAATAATATCTAATGATGATAATGCAGTTGATTTTGAAGTTTATTCACTTGTAACAGCTGATGATTTAGATGTTAACTTACAAACAGAAAGTCAAAAAGTTACTGTAAATCAAGCAGATATTAGAATTAATGTAGATTCAAATACTAATGGACTTAGAATGACACAAGATTCAAAATTAATAATTAATGTAAGATTAAAAAATATAAAATCTGAAGAGTTAAAAAATGTAGTATCTTCTCTAGTTTTAGATGAACAATTTGACTTTGAAAAAGCTTATATTGCAGGTTATGAAGAAAATGGTGTAACATTAACAGAAGAAACTATGGCAGAATTTGATGAAAATACTAGAACAGTTACTTGGAAAATGGATAAAGTAAATTCTTCAGAGACAAAGTTATTAAGAGTACATTTAGGTATCAAACCACTAGATAATGAAATAACACAAAAAGATATAGAGGTTTTTGCTAAAGTTCAAGCAGATGGTACAAAAGTTTATGAAGCTAAGCCAGATATTATAACAGTTGGTAGACCAATGCTTAAAATAAGCCAAACTTCTTTAACTACAAATACATATGTAAAAGAAGGAGATACAATTAATTATAGATTTAATATTACAAATGAGGGATCAGTAACAGCACAATCAGTAGTGTTAAGAGATGAAATTCCTGAAGGATTAGTTGCAAGATCAATTTCATATGTAGCAAATGGAGTTCCAGTTAAGAAATCTGTATCTGAGAAAGATGAGGTAAGAATAGGAACATCAATACAACCAAATGAGACATTAGAGGTTGATATTGAAGCTATGGCAGTTAGTTTGAATGGAGCTCAAGAACTTTCAGTAACAAATTCTGGAACAGTGGTAGGAAAAAATATTAGTGAATCAAAATCAAATGAAATTACACATATTATTGAGGCTAGTAATGTTTCTTCAACAGCTCCAGGAGAAAGTTCAAGTGGAAAACCAAGTTCAAGTGTAGGAGGAACAACATCTTCACTTTCTAAAACATATAAAATTGAAGGTGTAGCGTGGTTAGACAAAAATAAAGATGGAATGAGAACAAATGATGAAGAACTTATGAAAGGTATAAAAGCAACTTTAGTAGATACAAATACAGGAATGATAAAACAAACAGTATCTACAAATTCAAAAGGTGAATATACTTTTACAGGAGTAGCAAATGGAAACTATATTATAATTTTTGATTATGATACAGTTTTATATACAGTAACAATTTATCAAAAAGAAAATGTAGTATCAAATGTAAATTCAGATGCTATTACAACAAAAATAGAACAAGATGGAACATTAAGAAATGGAGCAGTAACAGATGTTATAACAATTGCAGATGGAAGTATATCAAATATAGATATTGGTTTAATAGAAGCTTTAAAATTTGATTTATCATTAGATATGGGAGTTTCAAAAATTACAGTTCAAAATAGTAAAGGAACTAATACAATACCATATAATAATTCTAAATTAACTAAAACAGAAATAGGTTCAAAACAAATTATAGGTTCAGAAGTTTATATAGAATATATATTTAATGTAAAAAATGAAGGAGAAGTTCCAGGATATGCTAAGAAAATAGTAGATTATATACCAAGTGGAATGAATTTTAATTCAGGATTAAATTCAAGCTGGTATACAGGAAGTGATGGAAATTTATATACAAATCAACTTGATAACTCAGAGATACAACCAGGAGAGACAAAAACATTTAAATTAGTTCTTTCAAAAACGATGACAAATGATAATTTAGGAGTAGTTACAAATACAGCAGAAATTTGTGAAGACTATAATATTTATGGTATATCTGATATAGATTCTGTACCAGGAAATAAATCACAAAATGAAGATGATTTTGCAAGGGCAGACACATATATATCTGTAAGAACTGGTGAAGAATTTATATATATATCAGTAATAATTACAACAATATTACTTGTAGGAGTAGTTATATTTGTAGTAATTATAAAAATGAAATCTAAAGTAGCAAAAGGAGGTGTTTAGTATGGATAATAATAAAATGAAAGTTTTTAAAAATAGGTTAAAAATAACATTATTTATATTGATAGCTATAATAGAAACTTTATTTATGACAACTACTTTTGCTGCACTTTCGGTTCCAGAAGGTTCTCCAAATCCAAGTGGAATGTTATCAAGAAAGAAGAATGATAGCATTGCAGGATGGGTTACAAATAATGATTTAGAATCTGAATATGATATATTTTGTTGTGCTCATAGAGATCATTTATATGGTACAGGAAGTGCTACAATAAAAGGTAGTTATGGAGGAACAACTTTTGAGAATATGCTGGGATATATTACAGCTAACGACCTTGGAAAGAAACTTCATGAGCATAATAAAAATTCTAAAGGTAGTGATTTTAACCAATCTTCTTATACACATAAAACTTTTGGATATTATAAAAAAATAGGAGATACTGAAATAGCAAATCCAAAAGAAGCATATATTATAGCAGAGATGAAAAAGAACACATTAGAAAATGGAAAAGATTATCCTACTGAATATCAAAAAGCTTGGTGGACAACATATTTAGGAACTAAAAAAGGTGAGAAGTTTTTAGAAACAGAAAATAATAATGATATAGCTCAAGAGGCAGAAGCTTTTCAAAATTATATTTTGAATCTTGCAGGAGGTAGTTATTCATCAAGTGGTGGAACTTTAAATGAAGTAGAAGGAATAGACTATGTAGATCAAACATATGCACTTATAGAAGATGGTGTAGAACAAACTGGAACAATAAAAGCTCCAGAAATAAAATATGAACCAAAATGGAATGATGATGCAGACCAAAATGGTGAAATAAATGAGGCAGATAAAGTTACAGTTAGTTTTGATGGAGATAAACAAGAATATATAGTAGGGCCATTTTCAATTAATTATGTAAAAGATTCTGTACAAGTAGGAAATAGAGAAAAGGTTAATTTTGCCAATATTATAAATGCAGATTTAGTATCAAATATTGGAGAATTAAATTATAAAAGTGATTGGAATTTTGTATGGCTTGCAAACCAACAAAGAGATTTAAATGAAGGTTATGAATATCCAAACCCAAATGAAGTATTCTATATTTCTATAAAATATAAAACGGGACTTACAAGTATTGAGAAATTTGGATTTGACTTTAAATATATGAATGCAGGTGCGGAAGTTGACTATTATGAAGGATATTATGGTATTTGTACTTGGAATGCACATACAAAAGACAATTATCATACAGAAACTCATACTAGTGGACCAGATGCAAATGGAAATACTCATACAACAACAAAAAGAGTATATGATGATACAGACGTATGGCTTCAATTAGATGAATATGAAACAGGTGAAAATCCACAAGATTTAGGACATGGATTAATAGGTGCAAGATGGTATAATTATGCACATCTTGAACGTTCTTGGGACTTAGGTGAAGCAGGATATATTAGAATTGAAAAAGAAACAGTAAATGATAGTGGAGAAAGATTAGAAATAAACAAAACATTTTACTTTAATATATATGTAGATGGTAAGCTTTTCCAAACATTGTCAATACAAACTAAAGATGGTTATGGAGCAAGAACATCAGAACTTATAAAATGGACTGGAAATGCTCCATCATATAGAGTAGAAGAAGTAAATTATGATACAGAAGAATTTATTCCAAATGGACCTTGGACTGGTACAGTAGGTTCAGGGCAAACAATTTCTATAAAGGCACAAAATAAACTTATACAAAAAGAAGGATACTTAGAAATTGATAAAAAATTAATAAATTCAACACCAGCAGTGGAAGGTGAAACATTTAGATTTAAAATAACAATGACAGGAAACTTTACATATGATGGTAGAAAATATAATGCAACTATTAAAAATCCATTTGAAATGGAAGTAACTCTTAATTCATCAACTAATTGGAAATGGGTTTCAAATAAATTTACTTGGGAAAAAGATGCGCCTCATTATAAAGTAGAAGAAATAGTTCCAGAAAATGCAGGATGGGAATTAATTGGTATAGTTCAAGGAAATGGATACTTAATGAATGATGAGACTAAAAATGTGACAGTAACTAACTCTGGTATACCACAAAAAGAATATGATAGAGGAAGAATACAACTTAAAAAGGTTTATGTAGATGCAAACGGTAATGAAATAAAAGAAAAAGTATTTAAATTTAAAGTAACAGTTGGAAGTGAAAGCTATATAGTAGAAATTAAATCAGGTTCAATATGGAGATCAGGATATTTCTACTGGGAAAAAGGAACTTCAGCTCCAACATATACAGTAGAGGAGCTTGAAATTCCAGAAGGATGTACAGTTTCAATAGATAAACCAACTGGAATTTTAGAAGCGGAAGATCCAGAGAATAATACAAAAGGTATAATTGATATTATAGCTACTAATACAGCAAGTAGAATACATGAGTCAAGAATTAGTATAGATAAAAATATTATAGTTAATGATAAATTAAGCGAAGATGATGTAACAGGTATATTTACATTTAATATAACAGTTACAGGTACATTCTTTTATAATGGTGTAAGTTATGCAGATACTTCAATGAACATTACAACTCAAATATCTGAAGATACAAATTGGAGTTGGACTTCAATGCCTATTTATTGGTACGATAAAGCACCAACATATTCAGTAGAGGAAATTGATATTCCAGCTAACTGGAAGCTAGTTGAAATGTCATCAAATGCATCAGGGGTTTTAGAAGATTCAAAAAATATAAAAATAACTTGTACAAATGAATGGAATTATATAGAAAAACTTGTACTTACTATGGAAATAGGAGGAAAAGTTTGGGATGATACAGATAGAACTCAAGACAAACATGTTGATGCAGTAGAAAATGGAATAATAGATGAAGGCGAAGCAGGAATTTCAAATGTTTTTGTAAAAGTATATAGAGCAGTTTGTTCAAGTGATGGAAATATACTTACTAGATTGGAAGATGTATATGCATATGATGATAAGAACTTAACTACTCGTATTGATGCAACAACATATACTGATACAACAGGTAATTGGTCAATAGGAGCAATTTCAGTACCAGCATTTAAAGACGATGCTGAAAGAGAAGCTTTAGAAAATAGATTTGGTAGTGGAATAAAGATTACCTATGATGTAGAATTTTATTATGATGGTCAAACTTATGAGCCTACAACATTTTTAGCAACATCAAATGGAGATGCTAATAAATATAAAAATGCTTCAACATCAGGAAGAGATGCTTATCTTTATAATTCAATGGCAATAGATGATGTTAATGAGAGAATACAGTTTAATAATACATTTGAAAATATTACAGGTAATGAGGCAATGGATGAAAATGGAAAAACAAATGGATTTGCGACTAATAGTTCAAATGATAATATTAAGGAATTACATTATTCATCAGTAGACTCAGCATCATTAATAAATGCAGATAATATAAGGAAAATATCTACATTAAATACAACAGATGAAAATGGATATATTTATGATGACTTAGAAATGAAAGCTAGAACTTCAACAGGAGGTTTAACATATCCATTTGATAATAAAATTCATTTGACACATTGGGATAAACAAATGACAGATGTGTTTAGCATAACATATTATTATTCAGCAACATATAATTATTGTTTAAGTATAAATTTAGGATTAATTGAAAGAGAAGCAACAGATTTAGCGTTAGAGAAAGATTTAAGCATTGCTACAGTAGTTGTAAATGGAAAAGTTTTAAAATATAAATATAATAGTGCTATAGATTTAGAAGATCCAAATAACTTAGAATTATTATATAAACAAATTGCAGTAGCAGATGAGCAAATAGAATATAATTTAGGATTATATTCATCAGATTATTATTATAGAGCAAGTGTATATAATGGAAGTACTGCTGGTGAAGCAATAGATAGCTTCTATACAAAAGTGTTAAATTTACCAAAAGAAACAACTGAAATGGAAATATTCTTGAATTATAAGATTAATATATACAATCAATCTCAAACATACACAGCAAGAGTAAATGAAATAGCAGATTATTTTGATAGTACATTTGAACTTATAACACCAAATTCAGAATATTCAAAAACAAATAGATATGTTCAAACTGTAAATGGAAAATCAGTAGATGATGTAATACAAATTGCATATCCATCAACAGTAACATACTATACTTCTGGAAATGTAGAAAATGGAACATATAATGTAGACTGGGTAGAAGGACAAAATAGAATAGGTAGTGATGGAGTAGAATATACAAGAATGACAACAAATTCACTAAGAGGAAAAACATTAGAAAGTGGAGAAAGAGCTGAGATTTCTGTGACATTTAGAGTAGAAAAAGATAACTTTAATAATGCAGGAGTTCAAGATGTAATAAAACTTGGAAAGAAACATAATGTAGCAGAAATTACAAACTTTACATCATTCTATTCAAACACATCTAAAAATAAATGGGGAAGACCAGGACAAATTGCAGGACGTGTTGATGAGGATTCAGCTCCAAACAATATTAACTTAGAATATGCAAATGAAAAATCATATTATGAAGATGACACAGATAGTGCACCAATACTTACAATATCACTTTATGATGTAGATAGAGCAATTGGTGGTTTAGTATGGGAAGATAGTAGAACAGAAACTATTGAGTATAGTCAAACAATTGGTAATGGATTATATAATAAAGATGAAGGCGATAAAATAATAAAAGGATTGACAACAGAGATAATTGAAACAATTAGTATACCTCAAAATGAAAAAGATGCAAATGGAAATACAATTTATAAAGAATATGAATTTGAATGGCCTACTAATACTCCAATTCAAGAACTTGGAGGAAAGACTATTAAAGAGCTTACAGGTTTTGACCAATCAGTGGTTACAAATGAAAATGGTGAATATTCATTTATAGCAATACCAGCAGGTAACTATAGAGTAAGATTTGTATATGGAGATAAAGAAATAGGTACAGGAAATTCTGGATATGAAGAAGTTTATGATGGTCAAGATTATAAATCAACAGCATATCAAATAGGATTTAATAATGACTCAGATGGAGATGGATATACAGACAATGAATGGCATGATTTATCAAATAAAGATTTAGCAGAAGCAAATGTTTCTGATAGTCGTGATAATGAAGCAAGAAGATTATATATAACATCTAAATCTCATACATTGACTTATGACAATTCACATGTACTTGATACAGCAGATAGTATTTCTCAAAATCATAATGAATTATTTGGAAATTATATGGATGCAGAAAATAAAGTAACTGGAGAAGGGTATTATATGTATTCTGAAACAGCAAAAATAAATTTAGCTGTTGAAGATATTTATGGTATAGGATATGATTTAGACACAATAAATAATGTAGACATTGGATTAATAAAAGGTGATGTAATACAAGCAGGAAGAAAGACAGGAACACCAGACTTTAGATATGTAGTTAAAAAAGTAGACTGTGGTATTGAAGAAAGACCTCAAACAAAATTAACAATAGATAAACAAATAAAAGAAATAATATTAAAAACTTCTGATAATAAAGTTATATTAGACGCAATATATGATATAAGTTATGAAATAAAAGATGATGGAACAATAGTACCAACAGTAGTATTAAATGAAGAAGCATCTATAGGATATGAAAATATAGCATCATTAAATAGAACTTCAAATACACAAGGATATAGGTATATAATGGCAGAGGCTTCAGCTCTTCAAGGAACAACAATAACTGTAAAATACCAAATGACAGTATTTAATACAAGTGAAACAGATAGAACAGCAAGATTATTAGATGATGTATGGAAACAAATAGATTCTACTACAACTCAGCAAGGAATAGATGCAATTATAAATAAAGCATTAAGTGAAGTTTCAACACCATATTATACACAAGCATTAGGAAGAGTATATACTCATAATAATACAAATTACTTTAAAGCACCATATGGTAGATACTTTGGAAGTATTTACTATTTAGGAAGTCAGGCAGTTGGAGTAAGAAAAGAAGCAGAAGCAGATATTATAGTAAAAACAAAAGTACACCAGATAGTAGATTATGTAGATACAGATGTTGATTTTAAAGATACAGAAAATGTATTAAGAGATCAAAGTTGGTTAAATACAACAATAGAATATTTATTAGATAATAAATTGATAGATCCAGCAGTAGTACAAATTATAGATAAAAATGGTGAACTTACAGGAGAAACTAGGGCAGATCGTGAAGCAAATAATAATGAAAGATATGCTATTATAGACAAAACTCAAAGAGAATATATAACAGAAAATAAAAATAATATTATCTTAAATATTGATAATAATGCAGATGTAGATACAGCTACTAACCCAGATATGATAAGAGAATTATTACCATATAATTCAAACAAAAATTATGATGAATCAGTAGCTAAGATAAACTTAGAAGTTTCAAGATATTATTCATCAGAACTTGATAATAGTGATATAGAAAATATAGTTGAAATTATAAAAACAGAAAATACAGTAGGTAGAAGAGATGTAAGGTCAGTTGCAGGAAATGCAAATCCATATGCACTTAATGCAGAAGGAGAACCAATAGGAGAATATGCAGAAGCAGCAAAAGAACCAGATACAAATGCAACAGAGTTAATTACATTATCACCACCAACAGGTTTAGATAGTAAAGTAGTTAGAACAACACAAATTGTATTAGTATGTATAATTGCAGCAGGAATATTAGCTATAGGTATAATAATTATAAAGAAAAAAGTATTAACTAAAAAATAAATAAAATAAAAAAGAAATCCAACTTTAGAAAGAGTTGGGTTTCTTTTTATGTCCGTATAGTTTGAACTTAATATAAGAAAAATTAACATTCATATTTCAAGAAATGTAATCAAAATTTTATATATAAAAATTTAAGTCTTAAACAATTTATATCCGTATAAAGTAATCTATGAATAGCTAGAGATTACCAATTTTTGGCCATTGTAAAGTTAAATAAAATGTTGTAGTATAAAGTGTATATGAAAGGGTTTAAAAGCAGTTTTAATGGAGGTAAGAAAATGTTAAAAGAAAGCTTAAAGAAAAAAATGATGGCAA
>CANRSD010000060.1 GCA_947642355.1 uncultured Clostridia bacterium | reverse complement strand
TGTTTATGTACTTGGATATAATTTATAATTTGTTGTACCTGTTGTTTTACTTCATCTAGTCCAACTAATTTATTTAATTTCTGCATACCTTCTTTATGATGTGGATTTTTTATTATATGTAATTCTTCTTTTCCTATATAATCTAATTTCTTTTTATTGGCTCTTAATATTGCACCTATCAAGCAACTGTCTATTGTTTCTATATCATATCCAGTTAATGCTTCTAATTCTGATGATGTTACTTTAGGGATTAGTCCATGTTGTTTTATAGTATCTTTTATATATTTTGCTTTTTCCTGTTCTGTAGGTTCATCAATTTTGATTTCCCATGTGAAATATCCTCTTATATTATCTATTATTTTTCTATTACTATCATTGCATATAACTATAAATATTGTTTTTGGATAATCTCTGAATAATTTATTTATTTTATACTCTTTCAAATTATCATCATAGATTACACATAAATCATTTTCTCCTATTTTTTTTCTATTGTAACCTAATTCTGTTAATAATTCATAATTTGAAAATCTTGTTATTCCTTCTTTGTATAGTAATTTATTTATTATATTAACTACATTAGTATAGTTGTTATTGTCGCAGTATAAAATCATGTTTAAGTTTCCTACTTTGATTTTATCCTTCTCATATAACTTAATATAATCTGCATACATTTTGATTACTTCTTTTGTTCTTGTTGTAATTCCTAAACACCCATCTAATGCTTTTAATATCTGTTTAGTTGTCTGTTTTTCTTCAATAGATTCCTCTTTGATTTCTGCATTTGTAACTCTATCCATATTAACCACTCCCTTTGATTATGGCTATTAATAGCTATACAACATTAATCAATAATTGTCAAAGCAATAAAAATAAGCTCCTATATTTAGAAGCTCATTCTTATATTATCAATTTATTTAGTTAGATTTGCAACGAGAATTGATTTCTAGTGGTTTTTAATTATTGCTTGGTATTCTTTTTACACACTAGGAGAATCTGTAATTTCTAAAAATCCATTATTATATCTATATTTTACTTCTTGTGTTATTTTTTTACCTTCAATAGTTATATCAAATTTAAAACTATCATCTTTTCCTGTATAATCTCCAAGATAAGTTAAATTAATTCCATCAGCAGGTATTTCTGTATTTACTTTTCTATTACATACACTAACATCATTAATTTTCATTGAAATATTTATTTCTTCATAATCACTTGCATATCCTAGATTTGCTAGTTCGCATAAATATCCTAGATTTGCACTAACAGTTACCTCATGAGCAGTATTTTCTGTTGTTTCTGTTTCAGACTGGTTTGTATTATTACTATTATTAGTAGTATAACTATTATTATTGTTATTACTTGATGATGTATTGGTACTTGAATTTGATTTATTATCAGTTTTTATATCTTCATTATTTGTACTGTTTTTATCAATTTCTGTATTTATATCAGTATTTATATTTTCCTCTGTATCATCTAAATAAGAATATTCATCTCCTATCCATCCCATACTTTTTGCCTGATATATTGCTCCATTTTTTATTTTATTTATTTCTTTTTCTGTTTTAGGCATACCCATTTCCATAAGTCGTATTATAAAACTTGTATCACTATCATCTGGAATACTAAATTTTCCCTTCCCAGTAATATTTTTTGATATTTCAATACTATCAAGAATATCTTGTTTATTAAATTCTGTTGTTCCGTAAATTGTTTAAACCATTCCAGTTTGTTACTTTTATTGCAAATGCTTTATCATATAAATAATATCCCTTCATTGTTGAACCTTTAGCAGTTTCATAATGATAATAAATTATATATCCACCAATAATATTTTCATCTATTGCAAATCCTTTAATCTTACTAGGTCCAACTGCTGTAACTATTTGTGAATATACTGTTCCTCCATTTCCTGACTGTGCTTTAGAAAATTTATCTTCAAGTGCTGTACTAAAAATCATATCTAGTCCAGTTACTGTCATTTCTTCTCCTGTTGTTAATGTTGTAGTAGTATAAAATTCTTCTAACTCCTTTGTATTATTAAATCTTGTTGCATTATCTCGATTATTTTCTATTATGGATTCTTGTTCATTATTTGCTCCTAAATTTTCATTTTTATTATTACCTTTTTTTATATTTGGAAAGACCATAAAACAAGTAATACTAATTATTATAATAATTAGTATTATCATTATAATAATTATTTTTTTATCTATTTTCTTTTTTGTTTGTACCTTAGTTTTATTATTATTTTGTTTTAGTTTACTTCCACAATTAGTACAAAAATTATTGCCGTTCAGCTATTTCTTTTTTACATTTTTCACAAATCATAATTATTCCCCCAATTATAATTAATACTCTATCTTTTCAAACGGTGCTGATACTATTTGTTTTGAACTTTTATTTATTGTAAATATCTTTGAAGTGCCATACATATCTGCTGTATATTTATCTTTTGCCCTTACAGTTACATATACTGTATCTCCACTGATAGTTACATCATAGTCATAATTAATTTTGGAATCTATACTTTTACAATAATTATCTACTATGTTTTTATAGTTTCCTGTTCCTATACCTAATATATTTCTCATAGTAACTAAAACTACTATAAGAATAATTACATCAATTAATATCATTAGAAATTTTTTATTTATTTTAATTTTACTTTGTGTGTTTCCTTCTGACATAACTTTACTACCACATTTTCCACAAAATATTTCATTATTTTTTAATTCATTTCCACATTTATTACAAAACATTTCTAATTCCCCCAAATTTGTTTATATTGTATCTCTAGTAATGGCGAAGACTGAGCTGCACCTGAGTTAGTTGCCCATTTACAAAATTCTGATTTTTTGTCTATCATAGTATTTGTAGAGTTTAATGACACTAATCTACAATACTCTAGTCCTGTTGACATTCCACTACTTCTTGCTAAATATCTTATCATATATACATTTATGCCATTTTTTGAACGAGCATATTGAGTATATCCCATATATTGTAAATCATATCCATCATATTGAGTTGTAATTTTTGCATATGCGTCTATTATATTTGCTATCATTTGTTTTTCTGATTTATTTGTTGAACTTCCTTGTAATACTTCTTGATGTTCCTCTTTCTCAAAGGTAATTTTTTCATTGTCTGTTTCATTACTATATATTATAATTTTTCCATCATCTAATAACTTTCCATAAAAAGAAACTTGCTCTATTTCGTTCAAAGTTTCACTTTTTTAGTACCATCTACTTCTGCAATAATTTCACCACCAGTCATAGTAAATGTAATATTATTTTCATCTTGTTCATAGTTGCCTTTTATTTTAAAACAATAACTTTGTTCTATTACATCATTATATTGGTACTCTATATTAAATTCAAATTCTTGGTTATTAAAAATTATATAAGTATCAATAGTAGATTTCGTTTTATCAAATCCCTCGATTGAATCAAGATAATTTGTTCCTAAATCTTTTGAAGTATATTTTGTGTTTTGTTGTATAATGTTTCTTTCATTATATGTTATATCATTTTCAATTTCATTATCTAAAATAGAATTACTATATGTCATATTTTCATTGTCCATTATTTCTTTATTATTTACAACTACTAATACTATACCTACAATAACTATAATTATTGAAACAATAGGTATTAATATATATATTAACTTGCTTCCTTTTTTCCTTTGACTATTATTTTTAACTTTCTTTCCACATTTACTACAAAATTTTTCTCCATCTTTTACTTCATTCCCACATTTATTACAAATCATATTATTTCCTCCCTATATTATTTATTACATTATACTACAAATTTCGACAAAATCTTCTTGAAATATTTGGAAGTCTATTCATTAAATAATAATTCTGCCTTTACCATATCCAAATCATCTTCAATACTAAATATTTCTTTGATTCCTTCTTTTAATGTTTTAGCATTTTTGGTTGATATTCTTTCATTTACTATTGCTAAATTTATTACAAAACAAAGATGTCTATAAGTTTCATTATGCACTATATCATCTATTATGTAATCTGATATTTCAAACTTAAAATATTTTTCTAATATTTCTCTTATTACTTTTGATTTCTGTATTTCCTTTTCTAATTGTATCTTTCTCTTTTTTATATCTTCTGTTGTATATTCCTTCAAAATGCCTTCCATAATATAAATAACTCCTTCCATTCTGATTATAACATATCCACTCAATAAATTGAATGGTTTTTCCAAAACTTCTCTCAATTTATTGAGCGGTTTTGAAATAAATTTCTGCTAAAATTAAATCAAATGTAGTGAAGGTGGGGGATAGATGGAATTTTCAGATGTAATAGCTCTAAAAATTAAAGAACTAATGGAACAACAAAATCTAACAACTTATAAATTGCAAGATTTAACTGGTGTTTATAGTTCTACTATTACTATGTTTTTAACTAGGCAAACTAAAACTATAAGACTTGAAAACTTGCTTTATATCTGTGAGGGCTTAGGTACAAATTTATCCGAATTCTTTGCCGATGAAAGATTTAAGAATGCTGAAGCTAAAGACTGGTTGAAAAGAAGAAAAGAGAAATAGCTGATTTTATAGTAATATCAATTATTTCTCTTTTTTAGTTATTTAATTTTTTTATATGCTCCCTTTTCAATATTAAATTGTTTATTACAACAAAAACCATATATAAAGGAACGCTCTGATGTATATTGATTTAATTCTTCTTTGTAAATATCCCATTCATCAAATAAATCTTGCTGTTCATCTGTCAAAGTATTTTTTAGTTTTTCTTCTAGTTGTACTATTTTATCTAAAATTTCATTATAGACAGGACTTACTTTAAATGTTAGTTCTATATATTCCTGAAACATATTCAAAAGTAAACGAATGTCTTTATTAGAAATCTTAATTTTAGTTTTAAACTCTTTATTAAATTGTTTTGTAAATTTAATTACATTATCTATTTTCATTTATTGCTCCTTTCCAGAATTAAATTTAAACAATTTTAGCATTTTCTATATCAAATTATATTGCTAATAATTTCATCTTTAAAATATTGCCAATGTCGTTTGAATGTCCTATATTATTTTAACCTACATTAAACACTTCTTTTACTTTTCTTTTTAATGCAAATGATATTTTATACATTGTCCTGTAACTTGGATTTCCTCTTGTTCCTCTTTCTAAATGACATATATATCCTACTGAAAGTCTACTCATTTTTGCTAGTGTATATTGTGTCATTCCTTCTTCTTTTCGTATTTCTTTTATTTTGTTTTCCATAGTACAATTTTTTCATCTCCTTATCTGTTACTATAATCTTATTTAATTTTTCAATTCCATCTAATCTTAAATTTAATAAGTTACTACTGTGTTTAATGTTTTCTTTCATAAATTGTAATAGTCCTCTACAATGTCTTAATTGAAACCTTTTCTTATAATATCTAATTTGTTTACTTGATAATGAATTCCATTCATCTTGATATTGTGCTACTATTGCAAATATTCCACATATTACATTATCTTTAATAATTCTGTTAAAATCTAAGTTGTTTAACTTAGATTCATCATCATATACTAAGTCTATATGTTTTTTTAATTTTATGTATTTTAAATTATCTCCTAAAATCTCTATGAGTGCTTTATCTATATTATTTACTTTCTTTGTATATGGCTCTTTGTTTGGTTCTATAACTAATATTTTCAATTTTTTAAACTCCTTTTTATTGCACTACAATATTTTCATCTTTATATATTTGTTTTTTCCAGTAGTCTTTTAAATATTGTCTAATTTCCTCTATACTCATATTTTCTTGTTTTAAACCAGTTAATGTTTCATAATGTTTTAGTAGTTCTTCTTCTGTATAATCATCAACTTCCTTTTTCACTTGATTAAATTCATTTTGAGATATTTCTTTTAAAATCCATTTAACTGCACGAATACCATTTTTGTTATATAATCTTTGCCATACACCCTGACTTCTAGCCCATTTAAAAGAATAATTTTTTAATATATTTCTAATATTTTCATCAGGTTTTTCATCAAACAATACTTGTAATCTGTTCACATCTCTATTTAGTATTACTTTTCCACCTTCAAATTCTATGTCTTGAAAATTTAACTCATCTAATTCCTCTAATTCTTTTTTTCTCTTTTTTAATCTTCTTATTTCTGCATTAATATTTTGTAATTCATAGGTTTTATGTTCTCTGGATTTTATATTTGTTTTATGTTTTTCTAATACATCTATTTTTTCTTGTATCTTATCAATAGCTTTTGGGTCATCTGATGAAATAACATTGTTATTATCTATGTTTTTTAATTTATTCCTATAATAGTCTGCTTTCTCATCTTCCGCTATTGATTTTCTCATTGCATTATCCATCTTATTTAAGTCACTTCTATGCCTACTTGCTGAATAATGGTCTACTAATATAGGCTGACCCATAGGAATACAATTTGATATTTGTTTGTGTTTATCATATTCAGCTTTACTATTTTGTTTTGCTTTTTCAATTCTTTTTTCATAAATTTCTCTTTTTATTTCTTTTCTTTCTTCAAAATCTTTTCTACCTGACATTTTCTGTTTTACTCCTTATTTTAAAATTTTTAATCTAAATTTACATATTTATTTTTAATATCTAATAATTCAGCTATTCCTGTTATTCCTCTTATTGTTTTAGCAATTATAACATCTACTATACCTTTTCTTTCACAATTTGTATCATAAAAATCATCTCTATAAACAAACATTATAGTATCTGCATAATTTACTATTGCAGATGAATTCTTTAAATCTGATAATACAGGTCTTTTATCTTCTCTTGATTCCAATTCCTTTGATAATTGAGATAATACAATTACTGGTATATTTAGCTCTTTTGCAAGTGCTTTTAATCTTTTAATTGTATCTTCTATTGTTGTATCAGACTTTATTAACTGTAAATAATCTATAACTATTAAACCAATATCTTTCTTCAATTTTAACTTTACTGCCTTTCGTTCAATATCTGAAATGTTTAGAATATTATCACAAATATAAAGTTTTTCTTCTAACGATAATAAGTTTCTTGCAGTTTCTACGAAATTACTAGATATTGTACTTTCTACATTCATTATTCTATTTTTAATTAAACCTCTACTATTATCTAAACTAAATATAAGAGTTAGTATTTGTTGCTTTACTACATTACTTACTATGTTTAATATTAGTGTTTCTTTTCCTGCTGTTGGTCTTGAAGCTATACATATTAAGTCTGAAAGTACTCCTGTTATATTATCAATATTTTTATATCCTGTTTCTATTCCCATTTTCTAATCATCTCCTAAAAATCCTCACTTTGTAAAAATAGTCCATCACTTTTCTTTACTTTTGCTTCTGCATTTATTTTTAATAATTCATTATCTGTTAATTGGTTTGTATATTCTATTAAGTTATTTACATTCTTTCTTTTAAATATTGTTTCATTTAATATTGCAGTTTTTCCCATTCCATCTGATATTGCAATACCTTTTTCTTCTATTTGATGAAACTTACCAATATTCAAAGTTATTTGATTTTGGTTATTATAATAAAGTGTAAATTCTAAATAATTATTATCTTCTATTGGTATTCTTTTAATAAGAGTTTTTTGATTCCAATTTAAAAAATAAAATACATCTAATTCCCAATTATTACTACATTTATTATTTATTTCTTCTACTTTTTGTTTTGTTATTGTTGCCAATTAAACCATCTCCTTTAATCTTCTTTTTTTAGTGTTATAAATTTAATTATATTTTCATTTATTCTATAATATCTTTCTAGTTCAACAATAAATTCTGATTTTGTTTCAAATTCAAATATTATATAATAACCTTCTTTGCATTTATTGATTTCATAAGCTAACTTTTTAATTCCTTTTTTATCTACTTTTAAAATTTTTCCATCTTGATTTATTAAATCTGTTATTTCTGTTATTATGCCTTCAATTTCTCTATCTTCTAAATTTGGCTTGATAATTATTACACTTTCATATTTATTCATTTTTCAAATTCTCCTTCTTTTATTGATAATGTATAATATAACCTAAGTTATCTATATGCTTTAATTCTTCTATAAACTTTTGTATCAGTTCTTCATTACTTAAATTTTTAATTGGATATGCTGTTCCTAAACCATATTGTCCGTCCTCAACATCTTTAATTTCTATCATTAAATGTTTTTCTTCGTGTAAATCTCCTATGCTTATTCTAGCTTCAAATTTTTCTTTTCCCATTTTCAATTTATCCTTTCCAGATTTCCATTTTAAACAACTTTAATTTTAACTGGTATAATTTGTTGCTTATGATTTATTAATTCAAATGTCGTTTAATCTCGTTGAAAGCTGATATACCAGTATTTTGATGTTTTAACCTTATTTAATGAAATTTTTGAAATCCCCATTTTTTGAATAACTTTTCTAATTTGTTATATTCTGCTGTTCCTCTTGCTGTTGTCCTATCTCGTGGATAATAACAATTTCTTTCTGCATTGTATATTCCATCATTTATAAAATGATGTCTTGATAACTCTAAAATCGCTTTGTTACTATTTCCACTACTGTTTATTCCTCTAATTCCTAGGGATATTTCAAAATTCTTTAAACCTAATTTATTCAAATTAGATGGTGTTACTTCTTCAATATCTGTGTTTAACCATGGCTGTTGCATTTCTTGTCCTTCTTCATCATAGGCTTTTACTATGTAACCATTATCTCTTAAAGTTATCCAACTTTTTGTATATCCAGTTAGTGCATAAGTTATTAATGAGCCACTTGGTCTTTGTGCAAAATCATAATACATAACCTGCGACTTCTTGTGAAAGTCTTTAGCAATTTTTAAAGCTACATCTTTATTGTTTATAAATGCTATCCTGTTTTCTGCAACGCAAAGAAATAGGAGTTTTAATCTACAAATTAATTCTCCTATTTCCTTAAATTCATCATCTGTTATACTATCCAATAGAGTGATTACTGGACTTTCTTTTTGTTTACTGTATGATATTAGTTCTTCTAGTGATACATTTTCCATTTTTTACTCACCTCATCTCAACTGGATTTATGTTGATAAAATCCTGTTTTTCTTACTCTCCCAGCTGATGAAGTAGCTTAACGCAAAATTTTCTGTCAGTAAATAGCTTTTTTAAAAAAAAGTGGATAAGTTTTAAAATATGTCAAGTAATTTATTCTTCTTCGTTAGAAACCATTTCTAATATTTCTTTTAGTGATTTCTTAATATTTTCACTTAAAATATATAGAAATATAAAAGTTTTATTATCATGAACACCATCTTTTAGACTTCCTTCAATTTCACTTGCCAAACCTTCTATATCTAAAAATTGGCTCTCTAATTCTTCTATTTCTAAAAATATAGTTTCATCAATTTGATTATTGAATTTCTCCATCTTCTAACATCTCCTTCATATAGACATCAAATATATTGTATATGATACAAATTAACTTTTTAGCTTTAGATGAAAGAATAGAAATATAATCGCTGTCATCATGATTAAGCTCCTGCACGAATTCTGTATAAAATGTTAATTTCTGCAACATTCTACTCATATCAAAAATATCTCTATTTACATTCGTGTTTTGGATATGTTCTTTAACCTCGTAAACTCGCATTCTATCCTTCATCTCCTGTTATACTATTTTGTATCATCATTAATATTTTACTGACAGAAAATAAAAAATAGTAACTTACATTTTTCATAAGTTACTATTTAAAATCCTGTGTTTTTTGTGTTTCATATTATCCTTTTACTCTTTTTATATCATATCCTAAAATCATTATTTCCCCTCTCTAAACACCTTAAATTCATCTATCCCAACTACTAATCCTAATGTACTACCTGTTTCCCAATTTACATGAATAGTTCCTACATCATCTACAAAATCAATTATTC
>CANRSD010000059.1 GCA_947642355.1 uncultured Clostridia bacterium | reverse complement strand
ATATTTCTAAAAAAGTAATTTATATTATTTAGTAATTCTAGTGTTTGTTCCATATTATCAATTTGCATAATTCTTCCACCTTTCCTTTGTAAATTTTTTCTTGATTGTGTTTGTTTCCAAAATTCAAACTTTGATGTTTTAAATTATATTATGTTTACTTAATTACATACTTATATGCATCCCAGTTCTTTCTTTAAAATTATTACACGTTTCAAATAATCCCTTTGGTTTTCCTGTTAGTAAGCAGTGCGGAAAATCGCACGTTAGCATAGGGATACACCATTCACAATTTTCGCATGCTTTCAATTTTCTTGACATCAATTCATCTTCTTTAATTGGTGGCATTTTTGTTTCCTCCGTTTTCAAATTCTTCTCGTAATGATTTTATAAAATAACTTACAAAATCAGTCAGTTTACTCTCGCTATCTATCTTTATATATTTTTGTGTCTGCAGAAATTTCAGCAAAAACTTGTCCCTTGTTAATGTATTTAAATATACTTTGTATGGGCTAAAATACAGTTCTTTTATTGTCCAATATTGCAATTCATATTCCAATATTCTTTCTTTTGGTATGCTATTTAATGTTTCTATGTTAGTAAAATACAGTTCTAATCTCTTTAAATGTATTATGATTGCAGCTCGATTTATTTCTGTGATATTCTCCTCATTTTTTTGCCCATTTATCATATATATAACTAAATTATTTAATTTAGTTTTGTTTAGTTTAGTTTTATTATTTTCTATTTCTATTTCTGTTTCACTTTCTATTTCTCTTTCTATTTGTGTATTATCGTCAACATTTATTGAGTTATTGTCGACATTAACTCCGTTTATGTTGCATTTCTGTATGTAGGTTGCTTTCATTTTCTGTATTTTTGTTTTTGCTATCATTATTCGAATTATTGTCAACATTAATTCCATAGTCTTGAGGTTTTACCAGCAAATATTCTTTTATTACTTCAACTTCTTTTCTTCTTTTGCAGACTGTAAAATATCTTTTTTGTATTCCTCTACTAGTCAGTATCTGACATTGCTGATATAACCTTTTATCAAAAATGTTTATGTCTAGGCAAAAGTCTATTATTTCATTTATTTTTTCTTTTTCTATTCCTACTTCTTTTTTAAATAATGATGCACTATATTGATTCCATTCTAGATAATATCCATTGGCATATATTTTTTGGAATAATTTGATAATAAATCCAAAACCTAATATTCCATATTCCGATTCTAATATTTCGAGTTTGTTATCAACATTTACATCTAGCGGGAAATAATCTAATCCTTGTTTTTTTGGCCTTGCCATTAATACCACCACCTATCTACAAATACTTTTACTATCTAATTAGCATTTATTTAGTATTAATGGTATTGTTCTATAATCATTCATCTTGTTTGATTTCTCCTTTCTTTTGTAATAAATCTTCTATTGATATTTGCGTTTCTTTATATATATTATCTAAATATTTTTGTTCACATACTGGTCCAAAACCTCTTTGAATACTCTTCCAGTTTCTTAATTTTTTATTGCATTTTCCATATACTTTCCTCCATCAAAATGGATATAATTTTAGTTCTAAACTTAGTCCAGGTTCAGCAATTGTTGTTGGTATATTGGTTTCTTCAAATACCCTACTCTGCATTATTTTTTGGTTTGAATTTGTATCTGATAGATGGCATAGTATAATATTTTTTACATAGCTTAAATCATTAGATTTCAGAAACTTTATTACATTGTCTAGGCTAAAATGGCTTTCTAATAATCTGCTATATCTAGTTTTATTTATTACTCCATTTTTCGCATTTTCTTTTGCTATTTCTTTGTTATAATTGCATTCTAATAGTAGGTAGTTTAATTTGCTAAACTTATATTTGATATAATATGTATCTGTTGCATATAGTAATTTTTCTCCTGTAGGTTTGTATTGTATTAAAAATCCGCAATGGTTCTGCTGCATCGTGCTGTGTATCAAATGGCAGTATTATAAAATTGCCGATTTCAAATTGCTGTAATGCTTTTATAATTTTAAATCTATGGCCAACTAGTTCTAATTTTTTAAATGTTCCACCTGATGCATAAACATCTATACCATTTAGTGCAAAATTTGGTGCATATTTTAGATGATCCATATGTTCATGTGTTACTAAAACTCCTTGTATTCCCTGCAAATTAAACTTCAATTCTTTTTGTACATCTTTGAAATTGATACCTGCATCTAATATCAATTTCTCATTTTTGTTTATCTCGATTAGGTAACAGTTTCCTGATGAACTGCTACCTAATACTTTGAGTTTCATTAAAATGCTGGCCTATCATTTGGTTTTTCGTCTGTTGCATTTTCCTCTGATACAGTTTGAGGATTTTCCGTTTCTGCCTCTAGTGTTTCTTCTGATTGTATGTCTATTAACTCTCTATTAGCATTTTCTTCTATCTCTTGGTTTACTTTGTCCTCTTGATTTTCTACATAGTAGTTTTCAGCAGATTCCATCACATATATGTAGCTTTCATTTATTTTCTTTGGATCTAATGGTACTTTTTTGCAAGTAGCTCTGACCATTGTTTTATATAGCATTTCTTCTTGCCATCCTTCTATTGTTTCTGTTCCTACTTTCTTTCCATTTTCCCATTTATCTTTTTCTCCACCCCAAAATTCTGCAGCTGCTGTACTTGGTTTTCTCTTTAGTAGTTCAGCTTTTGACATGACTACTAGTTTGTTTCTTGTTTCATCTTGATATCTTATATATCCAAATCCACCTATTACTTCTCCTCTGTCAAATGGATTCTCTATATCAAATTCGTAGCACTCTACATTGTTTTTTGAAGTCATTTTAAACTTATCATTTTTATGTATTAGTTCTACTCTAATGTCTATTATTGGGTATATTGCATATTTTATGGCCACATATCTTAGTCCTTCATATCCTGGCATTAGATTCAAATCATATTTGTTTGTTTTTCCATTTAAGTATGGTACTACACTTAAATGATTTGTTACTGCCATATCTAGTCCTAATTTTGCATTTTGTACTACGTCAACCGCTAGTTTATTCATATTTACGTTTTGCCATATTATTGCTGGATCATTTGCTTTCTTTTTGCTATAACTTCTTCTTTCCTCTGCAATTTTTAGTGCATTATCTATTCCTATAAAATAGTTTCTTATAAGCTGTTTTTGATATTCATTTAAATTTAATTGTCCCACATTTCCTTGAAATTCATTTATTACCATTCCTGTAAATCTCTCACTTGCTGTTAATTCTTTCTTTTGTGCTTGATTCTCTTCTTTTTTTACTAATTCATTACTCATAGTTCTACCCCCATACTTTTTAAAAATTCCTTGAATTCCTTGGCTTTTTCTCCTTCAAGTTCTATACTCCCGCATTTTACTTCTACTTTATCTTGCTTTTCTTTCATGTGTGTATACTTTTTTTCTAATCCCAATTTAACTGCTCCTTCAATTAGTTCCTCAGGTACTTTCTTTTCTTTTAATGTACTAATTAGTAATGATAATCCTATTAGGACACTAGGTACATTTCCATCTACTTCTGTAAATGCTTCTTCCTTATCTTCGTTAATTTTTATATGTATATCACATTTGAATTTTACTGATTTTCTTAAAAATTCCATAAAATTTGCCATAATTATTTAACCTCCTTGACTATAAATTTCATACCTGTTCTATCTTCAGTTTCTACTTTGACTGTGCAAAAAGCAGGTACACATACTAAATCGACACCACTTGCAGCAACATACGATCTTGTAATCGCTATTGCTTTCATTGATTGATTTATTGCTCCTGCTCCTATTGCTTGTAATTCTACTCTCTTATTTTCTTGTAGACTTCCTGCTATTGCTCCTGCTATTGCATTTGGATTTGATTTGCTTGATATTTTTAAAACTATTGTATTATTCATTTGATTTTCCTTCCTTTCTAATCTATTATTGCTATTGTGCCTTCTCCTACTTTTAAAGGCATTGTTCTTCTTATGTAATCTATATTTCTGACTAATTTGTAATTTCGTTCTCTTGCACTTGAAGTCAATTCTGGATTTCCTACTTCCTTTAGACAATTTACTCTTAGCTTTGCAAGTAGTGTATTTAATTCAATATACTCTTTTTCTTCCATTATTTTTCTCCAATCCTTAGTTCTTTATCTGTTGTTACTATTAGGCTTATTATTTGTGTATCTATATTGTAAATCTCATTTATTGATTCTCTGTTGTCTATAAATATTGGTGCTGAGGTATTGTAAAATTTAATTAAAGTATTTATGATGTCTAGTCCAGCAAGTATTTTGTGTGCATTGTTTACATCTGCATATGGTACTCCGTTTACTAGTGTGTCGCAACATTCTACTAGTCCACCATTTATCTGTGTATCAAATAGTCTAAATTTTACTAGTTCAAACTTACTGTTTATTGCATTTTCCAGTAATTCAACTTTAGTTTTTGTGAAATCTTCTAATGCATATTGTTGTCCTTCTAATGCCTGTATTTTATTTGAAATGACCTCTTCTTCATTTTGTAATTCTGTTATGCGTTCCTTTGTTTTTTCTTGTATTTCTCGTTCATTTAATGTTTTGTTTAATTTGTTTATTTCTTCAGTTATTTCTATTTTTTTATTTTGTAATCCCGAAATATCTCCATTGCTTAAGTTCTTGACTTTTTCTTCTAGTTCTTTTACTTTCTTATCTTTGTCTATATATTCTGGCATCGAAGTTACATCAAATGTATTGTCACTTTCTTTTGCTTTTTCTATCTCTGCAATTTTATTGTTTATATTTTCCAACTTGCTGTTTGCATCTTGCATTTCTTGTTGTAGTTTTTCTCTAACCTTTGTATTTTCATCTATTCTTGCATTTATAGATTGGCCTTCTTTATTTATTGCATCTTGCTCTGTCTTTTTATGTGTATTAAAATTATTTTCAAATTGCTTTTTTATTTCTTCCTTTTGGTCTGTTTCGTATTCTCTTTTGCAAGTTGGACATACAAATGAATTTGGATCATATTCTAATTTTTGATTATTAACTATATCCCATTCTTTATATAATTCTTCTTTTCTCTTTTGGTCTTGCTCTATTTTTGCTTTTCTTTCGTTATCCTCATCTTGTTTTACTCTTATTGTACTTTCAGCTATTCTCTTTTCGTTTTGTAAATTAATTAGGTCATTAGAATACTTTTGTGAATACTCTGTTTCTTTTTTTAATTTAAACTCTGATAGTTCTTGTCTAGCTTCTGTTAATTCGCCTGCTATTTTCATATTTTCTTTTGCTCTAGTTTGTACATCCGTCATTTCTAGTTCAACTTTTTGCAATTCCTGGGCATATTGTTCTTTTTGTTTTTCTATTTCTTCATAATTAATATTATGTTCTGTTATTAATGTATTTGTAAGTTCATCGATTCTTACTGGTATTGTTTCTTTTTCTTTATTTAAATCTTTGATTTTAGCAACTACTACTTTTTTATAGTCATCTATGGACCTTCCATCTAAATTATCCTTAAGTATTTTAAATTCTTCTTTTGAATTCAATATTTCGTCATCTGATATTGTTGTTCCAGATATGTTTATTAGCAATTCTCTTCTTTCTGTCCATTTTAATTGATTATTGAAGTATGCTGGGTCCGTAATTAGCTTAAATAAACTTTCGGGTATTATACTATTGATTTTTTCTTCATAATCTTTCTTTTTTATTGGCACCTCATCTATCCAATAATTAGTTTCATGTCCAGAAAATTCTTGTTCTGACTGTCCTCTTTTAGTTACCCATTTTTCATGAAGTATTTTTTTGAATACCATTTTCATTTCATCAACTACCAATGTTGCCTCGACTTCATGATCTAAAAAATGAATTGGTTTATTCTCACTATCTAATGTTTTTATATTAAAATCTTTTCTGTCATTGCTATCTTTGTCAAAGAATAGCCATTTAAATGCATCAAATATTGTTGTTTTTCCTGTTGCATTTTTTCCATAAATATTTGTATTGTTACTATTAAAATCAATTTCTAAATCTTTTATTCCTTTGAAATTCTTTAATTTCAAATTAGATATTCTTATTTTCATTATTATTTCTCCTTCCTATGCATAGCAATTATTTTTCTGCATCTTCCATTGCTTCTTTATATCCACATTCCGAACATATATCTGTTTTGTTATCTCTTCTGCTCAATGCTGGTCTATCCCCAAGTGGTCCACCACATTTAAGACATTTTTTCATTTTATTGCTCCTTTCTGCTCTTGATTTCTATAATTCTATGTGCTAGAATAAAGTCAAAGCATTTTTCTAAGTGTTTTATAGAACTATTTATTTACTTTGGCGGTATTTGGTAGTTCTATTATTTTAGCTTGTTGTTTTTCTTTTTTATAGAAGTTGTCTATTTCATCAACAAGCAATTGATATCTTGTTTCTGTGCATAATTCTGATATTTTTCTTTTTCTTTGTGATGGATCTCCATAGTCGTTAGATTCATTAAGTGTTCTAATTTGTAATAGAATATCTGATACACTAAATTTGATATCTTTAATTTCCTTATCGCTTAACTTGATTGTTTCTTCTAGCTGTTTTATTTTTTGTGCTTCGTCAGTGTGCTTTCCTCTCATACTTATCTCACCCCTTTCAAATTTTTTAATTTATATTTCATTGTGGTCAATGTTATAATGTGCCATATGTAGCAATCGTGTAATTTATCTTCTTTTGTTTTCATTTTTCTTTTCCTCACTTCCTAGATATTCTTCTAAAAATAGTATTATCAGTAGTCCAAAAATCGGAATTAAATATTCTCCTCCAATTGTTTGATAACCTCTTAATTTGTTAGCATAGTTTATTGATAATATTGTTATTATAATAATTCCTATAATTACTATTATTTCTAACATTCGCACTAAAAATTTTTTCTTTTTAATTTTCACTTGTATTCACTTCCTTTCCTTGCAATATGTCTGCATACTTTAAGAACTTACTTTTTATAATGTTATAGTTCCAATTTCCTCCTGGTTCTTCAGGTGGAACTGCACTTCCAAATTGCAAAAACTCTGGTCTGCCCGCCCTTAATCCTGCTCTTATGTAATCTGCGTTTTTTCTTATAATTCTTCCTGCCTCATATGGTGTTAATGTTTCTACTGGTTTTATCTCCATCCGATTTTTCCTCCTTGATTTTGTGTGGTTGTCGCATTTTTAATTTTCTTCATTTTACCCTCCTTTCTATGTATACTTTTGTATACGGTTTAAGGTAAAAAAATGTATTTCCTGTAGTCTAAATCATTATTCTTGCAGTATTGTATAATTGCATTACAAAACTTATCACTAGTTGGTTTTCTTTTTCCGTTTAGAATAAGATGTAAATATGAGTAGTTAATTCCCATTTCTTCTGCAAACCAAGTTTTATTGTTTCTAAAGCGTTCTTTAATTAGTTGTTCAATAGCTTCTATGTTCACTTCCATACTTTTTTCCTCCTTTTGTATACTTTTGTATACAAGCATATTATATCATTATTTTATTTTTGTCAATAGTTTTTGTATACTTTTTTATATTTTTTTTATTGACTTTATAAAAGCATTGTTATATACTATATTTGGAGGGTTTAATATGTTTGATAAAAATAAATTTGCGAGTATATTAAAAAAAATATTAGAAAATTATAATAATCAAAGTGAATTTGCACGTAATTCTAACATCGGAAGGGCCTATATATCAAGAATATTAAATATGCATTTAGATACCCCTCCAAAGCCTTCTACTTTACAAGGTATTGCTAATGCTTCTAGAGGAATTACAACTTATACAGAATTGTTAAGTGTATGTGGTTATTTGCCATTTCAATTAAATGACACCACTTCAACGTCACCATTAGATGTAAAATTAGCAGAAGTAATTTTTAAAGACAATATACATCAATTAGATCAATATGAACTTTCAGAAGCTGATTTTTCATACTTGACGGAGCTTTTGGTTTATAGAAAATATGACAGCAATACAATGGAATCTAAATTAAGTGATTTCGCTTCAAATCATTCCGAAGCTAAAACATTATATTCTATGTTAATTAAAATAAATGATTCTATTAATGATGCTCTAGCTAATTTGAATAAAAATGGATATCTATATCCTATACCTATTTACAAAAACAATAAGCATATAGATTTATTTTTAGCAACAGATATTGTAGATTATACCAATTATAATATTCCTGTGGATATGTCGTTTAATAATTTTTTTGCATTATTGATTGATACTGATAAAATGTTTCCTCTATTAGATATTAATGATATTGCTATCATTCAAAAAAGTGACGAATTAGAAAATGGTCAAATTGTTGCAGTATATTCTATTACTAAAGAATGTTATTTGATTGGTAAATTATTTAAATATGAAAATATAATTGAATTATCATATTTAAATTCTAAATCCGAGAGATTTATTATCAATGATATTAAATTTTTAGGAAAAGTAATAAAAGCTGAAAATCAAAGTGCTTTTAAATAATTATTATAAGAAAGGAGCTACTATGGATCCAGTTGTTATAGTTTTATCGGTATTTATCTTATTTTGTTTATTTATGGCATATTACACCTCGCATAATCAATCCAAAAATAAAAAGAATTTATCTAAATTAAAAGATCAAAAAAATGCATCTTTATTTATTACTTTGTCACATTTTTATGGATTGCCTATTGCCGAGAATACATTGACACGAATTTTTTCTTGTCCTAATGAATATGAGTTTTTAGCAAATGGAAATACCTTTAAATTAAATAAAAGTAAAATTACAGATGTTACTATAACTAATGATGTTGAAATACAAAAGAATAATGTTTCTAGTATTGGTGGGGCAATTGGTGGGGCTATCCTATTTGGTCCTATAGGTGCTATGATTGGTGGACGTTCAAAAGAAAAAACATCAAAAATTGTAAATTCATATTTGATATTTACATTTCTTGATAATAATGAAATTAAATATATTGCTTTTAATTGTACTAATGATTTCAAAGCACAAAAAATTGTTAAAGAATTTAAGCAAAGTAATTTAAGAGCAGAAACAACTATAAACTTATAAAAAAAGGATAATGTGTTATTTGTTTGCGACAACCACACATTATCCGAGTCATAACCACTTGAAAGTGATTACATTTTGTATTATATATTAAATGCCTTCATTTTTCAAGTGAAAATTTGAAAAAATGGAGGTTTTTATATGGAAGATTTTAAACGCAGATTTAATGGTAGTGGATGTGCTACTTATTTAGGTAAACGGAAGACAAAAGCCCTGGGGAGCAAAAATAACTATTGGAAAAGATAAAGATGGTAAGTACATATATCACTTTATAGATTTTTTTGAAACAGAATTAGAAACATTAGTATGTCTAGAAAATTATCATAAAGAGCCTACCCCTCTTTATATAAAAGAAGATAAGTATGATAGGATTGTTACATTTCCTAAAGTCCCCTATCCCCTTGTCTCTGTTAAAAATCCTAAAAAAGAAGTTATTGAAAAAGTAAAAAAGGAGAACTATACATTTAAACAACTATATGAAAAATTTGCAGAAGCAAAAATGCTCACAAAAGAAGAAGCTCAAATGGAAAAGAAATATCATATACGACCTAAAAATAAACCTTTTGGCCATCATTATTGTCATGGAATGATTACAGCTTTTCATAACTCTGAAGCTTTACACGATAGAGTTTATAAAGACTTAAGAGCATCTGATTTCAATAAACATTTAAAGGATGGTAAAAAAAGTGCAGGCTCACAAAAACAAATGGTTAATTTATATATGAATCTTGATAAGTTTGCACTTGAAGAAGATATAATAGAAAAAGGCTATGCACAATTTATTACTGCTGCTACAAGCAATAGAAAAGAAATTAGAAAAGCAAAAGATAAGCAAGTAGAAAAAGGCAAGTTATTTACTTATGAGCAAATAGATTATTTATGGAATTTTACTTTAAAAAGTAGTGGAGTACAGTTAGCAAGAAAGCAAGCTAGGGAGCAATTTATAAGAGACTTTTGGTTAATGCTTTTATATTCAGGAACTCGTGCTGATGAATTACTGTCAGTCTATACAGAGAATATATTTCTAGATGATAATTATTTTATAGGTGGATTAAAAACAGAAGCGGGTATAAATAGAGAAATACCTATTCATCCAGCTGTTAAACATTTATGGGAAAAATATTACGATCCTAATAATGAGTTTCTGTTTATGCAGCCAAATGGAAACAAAGTAGATTATAGTTACTACTTTTGGCATTTTCAAAATAATTTTGAAGCATTACATCCTGAAGTATCAGACCATACTGCACACGATGCAAGACATACTCTACGAACGGAATTAAAAAAATTGAACATAAAGGATATTATTATAAATTCAATTATTGGCCATAGTAATGATGATATCGGAGATGATGTTTACACCCATATTTCAATAGAAGAAAAACAAGAAGCAATAAAACAAGTTACTTATAAAGAACAGAAAAAGTTATATATTTTTGCTTCAAATCAATAACAAAAATACTTCCAAAAAACCTACTTGAACTTGTCAAAACTTATTAAGCTATCAACAAAATATCAACAATTCAAAATACCAAGCTGTAAAAAGCTTGGTATTTCAACACTTTTATTACACTTCCATTATAAT
>CANRSD010000058.1 GCA_947642355.1 uncultured Clostridia bacterium | reverse complement strand
GAGCCTTATAGGCGCATATGAAAATCCCCCAGTTATACTGGGGGATAATTATTAAGAACTTTCTTACATAGTTTAGGTGTTACTAAAATTTATGTTGATAATGAAAATTCAATAGATGAAATTATTATGAACATAAGTTCTAACAATTTTAAAAAAAATTTAAGTTTTGAAATAGAAGAATTGAAAAAAATTATTGTGGATAACCATACAAATAGGTGTCAAAACATGTTTAAAAGTAATACACAGGTTAAAAATAAAAATAAAATAAAATTGAATAAAACTATTGCTATTACTGGAAGTTATGGTTGTGGAAAAAGTTTATTCACAGTTTTACTTGCTAAAACTTGTCAAAAATTTAAAATGAAAACTATAATAATCGATTTTGATATTTTTAATAATAGTATAAACACAATTTTTAAAATTTCAAAGTATAATAAAAACTATAAAATTTTAGATAGTGTAAATCAATTTATAACAAAAATAAATAATAATATAGATATTTTTTGTGGTGTGGATAAATTATTTAATGAAAATAATAAAATAAGTTTTGAAAAAATAAAAGATTTGTTAGATGAATTAAAAAAGAAATATGATTTAATTTTGATAGATACGTCAAGTGAAGTAAATTTGAAATATACAAAAATAATATTATCTAATAGTGAGAATGTAATATTTTTATTAGAGCCTAATTTATTAGAAATAAAAAAAGCAGAGAATTTATTAGATATATATATAAAGGATTGGGAAATACCAGATTATAAGTTTAATATTGTTTTAAATAAAGTAAATATTAATTCTATTGATGAGTTTATAATAAAAAATTTATTTAATAAATTAAATATTATTGGAAAAATTGGTTTTTCTAAGCAATATACGTCATTTGCAAATAATATAGATTTTAATATTATTAATTATAAAAAATATATAGAAATTTTAAAAAAATTAATTAAAGGGGAAATGAAAAAATGGAATTAGCATTAAATATAAATAATAATCTAAGAGAATTTATAGATAATATTGGTGAGTTACAAGAAAGATTTTTAGAAAGTAATTTTTATAAGATACTTAATTCTGGATTAGATTTAGGAATACAACTTATAATGCCAGATATAATACAAGACCAATTAATAGATATTAAAAATGCAATATTTGAAGGGGGATTAAAAAATGGTGTAAATACATTAGTTGAAAATTTAAAGGATTTTGGAAAAAGTGCATTAGGAATAGTAACAGGAAACTTTGAAAATATATCTCAAATTCAAATTGCAGTAAAAAAAGGAGGGATAATAGATAGTATTTCTAATTTAATAGATAAAGCATTAGATAAAGCAAGTAAAAATGGAAAAATTAATAGTAATATAAAAAAGGCTATAAAAAATAGTAAAAATTCAATATTAAAAACAATTAATGATAGTATTTCAGAGTCATTAGATAATCAAGTAAAATATTTAGAGAAAGTAGATGAGTATAATAATAAATGGCAAGAATATTTTAATAATAAAGATTTTGAAGGAATGGAAAAAGCATATAAAAACTTAAAAAAATATATTGAAAAATGTATACCACTAGAAAAAACTATAACTACTGCGAGAAAAATTGAAAATATACATTCTATGGTTAAAAAAAATAATGGAGATTTTAATATTAGTTCTGAAGAATTAGAATTATTGGAATTGTTAAAATAAAAAATGTTGTTTAAAAATTCTTGATTTTTTTGTATTACTTTTATATAATACACATATACAAATTAAGAAAAGAGGTTTATAAATGGAGAGACAAGACGAAACAATTATCGAGAGAAATATCAATGAAGAAATGAAAAATGCGTATATAGATTATGCAATGAGTGTTATCGTATCTCGTGCTTTACCAGATGTTAGAGATGGTTTGAAACCTGTTCATAGAAGAATTCTTTATGCAATGCATGAAGATGGTATTTCCTCAGATAAACCATATAGGAAGTGTGCTAATACAGTAGGTTCCGTTTTAGGAAGATATCATCCACATGGTGACTCATCAGTGTATGATGCAATGGTTAGAATGGCTCAAGACTTTTCAATGAGATATACATTAATTGATGGTCATGGAAATTTTGGATCTACTGATGGGGATGGAGCTGCTGCTATGAGGTATACAGAAGCAAGAATGGACAAAATTGCAGAAGCTATGCTTGTTGATATTGAGAAAAATACAGTAGATTTTATGCCTAATTATGATGATAGGCTTCAGGAACCATCAGTACTTCCAGCTAAGATACCTGCACTTTTAGTTAATGGTTCATCAGGAATAGCAGTTGGTATGGCTACTAATATACCACCACATAATTTGACAGAAGTTATTAATGGTATAGTAAAAATAATAGATGAGCCTGAATTGCCTGATGAAGATTTAATGAAAATAATAAAAGGTCCAGATTTTCCAACAGGAGCGACAATTTTAGGTAGAGAAGGGATAAAACAAGCTTATAGTACTGGTAGAGGAAAAATAATAGTTAGAGCAGAAACAGAGATTGAAGAAATGAGTAATGGTAAGCAGAGAATTATTGTTTCGTCATTACCATATCAAGTAAATAAAGCAAAATTAATTGAGAATATAGCAGATTTAGTTAAAGATAAAAAAATCGAAGGAATCTCTGAAATTCGTGATGAATCTGATAGAACAGATAAATGTAGGGTAATTATTGAATTAAAGAGAGATGCTAGAGCTCAAGTAATTTTAAATTTATTATTTAAACATACTCAAATGCAGGATACCTTTGGAGTTATAATTCTTGCTTTAGTTGATGGAGAGCCAAAGATACTTACATTAAGACAATGTTTAGATGAATATATAAAACATAGAAAAATAGTTATTGTAAGAAGAACAAAATTTGAATTAGATAAAGCAGAAGCTAGAGCTCATATTTTGGAAGGGTTAAAAATTGCTATTGATAATATTGATGAAGTTATTAATATTATTCGTTCTTCATATGATGATGCTAAAGAAAAATTAATGAAAAGATTTGGTCTTTCAGATATACAAGCTCAAGCAATACTAGATATGCAACTTAAGAGATTATCTGGTTTACAAAGAGAAAAAATAGAAGAAGAGTATCAAGAATTAATGAAATTAATTGCACATTTAAAAGAAATCTTAGCTAATGAGCAATTAGTTTATAACATAATTAAAGAAGAATTATTAGAAATAAAAGATAAATTTGGTGATGAAAGATTAACCAAAATAGTAGCTGCTGAAGGAGAATTTAATGAAGAAGATTTAATAAAAGAAGAACAAACAGTAGTTGCTTTAACACATTTTGGGTATATTAAAAGAATGCCAGTAGATACATATAAGAGTCAAAAACGTGGAGGAAAGGGAATTACTGGAATGGCTACAAGAGAAGAAGATTTTGTAAAACAAATATTTACAGCTTCAACTCATGATACTATATTATTCTTTACAAATAAAGGAAAAATGTATAGATTACGTGGTTTTGAAATTCCAGAAGCAGGAAGAACAGCTAAAGGAACAGCTATTGTTAACTTATTAAATGTAGAAGCAGGAGAAAAAGTTTCTGCTATAATACCAATTCAGAATTTTGCTGATGGAAAATATATTATGATGTCAACAAAATCTGGATTAATTAAGAAAACAGCATTAAAAGAGTATGATTCTTCAAGAAAAACAGGATTACTAGGTATTAACTTAAAAGAAGATGATGAATTAATAGATGTTAGGTTAACAGATGGAGAAGATAACATTGTACTTGTTACTAAAAAAGGTTTATGTATAACTTTTGATGAAAAAGATGTAAGACCAGTAGGAAGAGTTTCACAAGGTGTTATAGGAATAAGATTAGATGATGGTGATTGTGTTATAGGAATGGAGCCAATAATAACAGGAAGTAAAGCAACTTTACTTGCAATAACTGAGAATGGATTTGGAAAAAGGACAGAGCTTGAAGAATATAGAGTTCAAAATAGAGGAGGAAGAGGATTAATAACATATAAAATTACTCAAAAGACAGGTGATATTGTAGGTATAAGAATTGTTAGTGGAGAAGAAGATATAATGATAATTACAGATACTGGAACTATTATCAGAATCAATGTAAGTGATATTAGTGTACTTGGAAGATCTACTCAAGGAGTTACTTTAATGAGAACAAATGACGGTAAAGTAGTAAGTATAGAAACAGTAGAGCAAGAAAAAGAAGAAAATTCTGAAGAATAACAATAACATAGTAATATAAAAGATTCTAGTTAATATATAACTAGAATTTTTTTAATTTAAAAAATTTTATAATCTTGTTGTATTTGTAATAGTAAAATGATATAATCATTTTACTGTACAAAAGATAATATTAGAAATTAAATAGAGGGGCAATATTAATATGAAAATAGAAGAAGCAGATAGTTCATTATTATTTTCAAGTACAGATATACCAGATGTATTTTTTTCAGAATACTTACCCTTAACAAGTGGTGATACTGTTAAGGTTTATTTGTATATAAATTTTTTGGCTAAACATGGTAAAGATGTAAATATTAATGAAATATCCAAAATATTGTCTTTATCTTATGATATTGTTAATGATTCAATTAAATTTTTAGAGGAGCATGAATTATTAATAAAAAAGCCAACAGGATATGTTATAGCTAATATTCAAGAAATAGAGCTAAATAAATTGTATTCACCTAAGATTACATCATCTCCAGAAGACATTCAAAGAAGTGAAAAGAGTCAATATAGAGCACGTGCAATTGAAAGTATTAATAATCAGTTTTTTCAAGGTCTTATGTCTCCAAGTTGGTATACAGATATTGATTTATGGTTTAGTAAATTTGGATTTGATGAGCAAGTAATGATTGCTTTATTTAGTTATTGTGCTGATAAAAAAGCTTTACATAGAAATTATATTCAAACAGTAGCAGAAGGATGGTCTAAAAGTGATATAAAGACATTTGAAGAATTAGATGAATATTTTTCTAGAATTGAAAAATTAAATATATTTAAAAAAGAGATTTCTAATAAACTTAGAATAATTAGACCACTTAATACATTTGAAGAAGAATATATATCTAAATGGACTAATGAATATGGATATGGAATGGATGTAATAGAAATAGCTTTAAAAAGGTCTACATTAAAATCTAATGCAGGTTTTGAGTATTATGATAAATTATTAACGGACTGGTATTCAAAGGGTTTAACAACTCCAACAGAAGTTCAAAATCAAATATCAAGTTTTAATGAAAAAACAGTTAGAACTAAACAGGTACAAAAAATAGCTCAACAGTTTGAATATACTCAAAGCACATTTGATAGTTTTGATAATTTATATGATAATTAATAAAAGGAGATAAATTTTTGAATAGTCCCTTATTAAAACAAATTTTAAATAAATATAATTTAAAAAGAGAAAAAGCAATTATTGAAGCTGAAACTAAAAAGAAAAAATTGATGGAAGTTAATCCTAAGCTTCTTGAGATAGATAATAAATTGTCTAAAATTTCTATTGAAGCTACTAAATCTATTATAACTTCAGATGAAAATAATAAAAAGAAAATATTAATTGATTTAAAAAAACAATCTAATAATTTAATAAAAGAAAAGAATAATATATTGAAGGAATTATCTAAATCAACTGATTTTTTAGAACCAAATTTTGAATGTAAGTGTTGTAGAGATACAGGGTTTATTCAAAAAAATGGAAAATCTATTATGTGTAGTTGTTTAAAACAGGAAATATATAATATTTCTTATAATAAATCTAATATGGGGAATTTAGAAAGAGAGAATTTCAGTACATTTAATATAAGAATATTTTCAGATAAACCAGATAAAGAAAGGTTTAAATCTAATATATCTCCAAGAGAAAATATGAATTTACTTAAAGAAAAAGCAATTAATTTTATAGATAATTTTGAAGATCCTATAGAAAAAAATTTAATATTTACAGGAGGTACAGGACTTGGGAAAACTTTTTTAACGAATTGTATAGCTAATGAAATGTTAAAGCAAGGAAATACTGTTTTGTATCAAACAGCCCCAGTAATGTTAGATAAAATATTAGACGAAAAATTTGGGAAAAGTAATACAGGATTTGATTTAATGGAGAATATTTTAAATGTAAATTTATTGATTATAGATGATTTAGGAACGGAAAAAATAAGTGAAACTAAAATTACAGAATTATTTACGATTATAAATACAAGACTTTTAAATCAAAACCATAAAATAACTAAGACTATAATATCTACTAATTTAGCAGCTAGTGAATTATTTGAAGTTTATACTACTAGAATAGGATCTAGATTAGCAGGCTCTTATAGATTTTTAAGATTTTTTGGAGATGATATAAGATTAAAAAGAGGAAAAAAGGAAATATAATAATAATTAATATGGTATTGAGAAACCCCAGAGTTTTTCTGGGGTTTCTCAATACCATATTAAGCGTTTAAGGCTTTAAGAAGATCTTCTACATCAATACCATGTACTTCGCAAGCTTCTTCTATTGTTTCTTCTTGTGAAGCAGGGCACCCTAAACAATGCATACCAGCATTTAAAAGGATATCAACTTTATTTGGATATTTTTCTACGAATTCACCAATTTTCATAGTTTTTTCTATCATAATATTTCCTCCTAATTAATGAATATATAAAAAATAATAACATATTTTTTATAAAAAGTATAGACAAAAATAAAAAAATATTGTATTATTATTAAAAATTAAATAAAGAAGGTGATATTTTGAATTTATTAATTCATATATTCTTTATTAGTTTTATTATAAATATTTTTATAGTTATTTATTCGATTTATTCACAAATTTATTTTATCTTTTTGCATAATCAGCAAGGTTCCAAATTAAAAGTAAAGAAAAAACAAATTTAATATGAAAAAAATTCTCATTATTTTTTATGTATTTTTTTTAATATTACGGTATAGTCTTAATAAGAATATTTTTTAATCCAATTTTTAAAGCACAAACTTTAATATTTCCATATGCTTTAAATCCATTTGATATTTGTTTAGTTTATCCAGATACTTGGAATTTTATCAAAAAAATTTATATCATGATATTTTTAATTTCTTATAATATATTTCTTTTAAAAATATTTAAAATAATGTATAAAAAAGTTATTAAAATAAAATCAAAAAATATTAAAAAAAATAATATAAAAAATTTAGAAAATAAATTGAAAATAATAGTTGGGACAACAGAAGATAATGAAATAATTGCAATCGAAGAAAATGGATTATATCAAAATATTTTAATAACAGGAACAATAGGAAGTGGAAAAACCAGTTCAGCTATGTACCCATTTACTAAACAAATAATAGAATATAAAGCTTTATGTACAAATGAAAAAATAGCAATGCTAATTTTAGATGTAAAAGGAAATTATAGTGATAAAGTTATTGAATTTGCTATAAATAGTGGAAGGGAGCAAGATGTATATATCATTGATATATCTGGGAATATAAAATATAACCCTTTGAATAAACCAAATCTTAAACCAATTGTTTTAGCAAATAGATTAAAGACTATTTTAACTTTATTTAATAAAAATAATAGTGAATCATATTGGCTTGATAAAGCAGAGCAAGTATTAGCAGAATGTATAAAATTTTGTAGAATATATAATGATGGATATGTTGATTTTATAGAACTTCATAAATTAGTTATGTTTCCAGATTATTACACTGAAAAAATAAAAATTGTAAGAGAAAAATTTATTGAAGGTTTTTTAAAGGAAGAAGATGTTTATAATTTATTATCATGTATTAATTTTTTTGAAAAAGAATTTTTTGCTTTAGATAATAGAACTTTATCTATTTTGAAATCTGAGATTAGTAGGATAACAAATATTTTTATATCTGATTATAATATAAAAAATGCATTTTGCTCTGATAAAAAAGAAATTAATTTTGATGGTTTTGAAGAAGTTTTAGATAAAGGAAAAATTGTAGTATTAAATATGAATATTTCAGAGTATAAAAATTTATCAAAGATTATAGCAGCATATTTAAAATTAGATTTTCAAGCATCTGTAATGAATAGATTGAGTAATGGAAAAAAACTTAGAAAAAGTGCTTTTATTTGTGACGAATATCATGAATATGTAACAGATACAGATGTAGATTTTTTCTCTCAAAGTAGAGAAGCAAAATGCATTAATATTATTGCAACACAGAGTTATACGTCATTATTAAATGCATTAAAAGATAAGTCAAGTGTAAAAGTTATTATTCAAAGTTTAATAAATAAATTTTGGTTTAGGACTGATGATATTTTTACTATTGAAGATGCTCAAAAGCAGATAGGAAAGGAGGAAAAAGAAAAAGTTTCTACTACAATTTCAGAAAATGCTAAAGAAACCAATTATAACTTTTTATTAAATAAATTAATTTCAAGAGATACAAGTATTTCAGAGAGCTTTAATAAGTATACACAAAATGATTATGTATATGATACAAAACTTTTTTCACAAGAATTAAAAACATTTGAAGCAATTCGGTTTTATATCAGATGGATTTAATATATTAAAACCACAAAAAATAAATATGATTCCATATTTTAGATTATATAATAATAAAAATTTGAAAGGATTTGATTTTAATGAATAAAAAAAATAAATTTTTAATTATATTTTTTTTGAGTTTAAATTTAATATTAATAGAATTAATTAATCCAGCGGTTTGCTTTGCTGCAGACCCAACATTAATAAATAAGTTAAAGGGGGCATTTGAAAAAATAGAAAGTTATATTATGAAATTAGCAACACCAATTGCAGCAATTGCCATTGGAAGTGGAGCACTTATGAAAAAATTTAGTTTTGGAGATGAAGAAAAAATAAGGACAGGTAGAAATTTAATTAAGGGAAGTTTATTTTCATATGGATTTGTGTTATGTACAGATATGATTTTATCTCTAATTAATACTTTAGTTGGATAGGAGGATAAGTGGAAGAAAGTAATACGATTTTAACAAATACAATTATTCAAGCAATAAATGATATTTTTGGAAAAATATTTTCTTCAGTTGATAATAAAATTTACGAATTATTAGATAAAATAACTTTTATAAATACAGATTTAATAGAAAAAGATTCTTTTAAAACTTTATTTGGAAAGAATTCAACAGAAGGAATTTTATTAGTTTGTAATGCTTTAATATTAGGAATTATAATTTTTTATTCAATAAATTATTTAATTTCACATCTTACTTATTCAAAAATCCAAAGTCCTATGCAGTTTATATTTAAAGCAATAATCTTTGTAGGAATAATGAATGGTTCATTATGGATTTGTTCTCAAATAATTAATATTATTTTTTTAATTTCATCATCAATATGTTATATAGGAAAAAATCTATTTAATGAAGAAATTTCATTTGTAAATTTTATTTCAAAAATAAACTCTAGTATATATATATCAAATGAAAATATTAGTATAGCATCTTTTGATGGAATTATAAAATCTTTTACTACAATTGGATTTGTAAATTTAATATTTTCGTATGCACTTAGATATATAATGATACAAGTTTTTATTTTAATTTCTCCATTTTCTTTTTTATGTTTAATAAATGATAGAAGTGAGTGGATATTTAAATCATGGATAAAGGCATTTTTATCTTTATTATTTGAGCAAATATTAATTTCATTAATTTTAGTATTAGCATTTTCTTTTAATATTTCTAATATAGATACTATGTCTAAAATTTTATATATTGGAATTATTTATGCATTAATAAAAGCAAATACATATATGTATATGATTTTTGGAGGAATAACAACTAGTGTTGGAAGTGGGATAAACATGATAGCAAATAAAAGTAATTAAATAAAAGGAGGAATAAATAAATTGAAATTTATATTTCCTAAAAATTATAAATATAATACAAAAGTATTAGGTTTTATTGATTATATAACAGCAATAATAGATTTATTAGTTGGTATAGTGATATTTGGTTTATTAAATTTAATTTTTAATAATTTAAGTACAAAAATATATTTTTTTATAATTATTTTTTTTCCAATTGTTTTATTTAGTATATTAGGAACAAATGGAGAAAATATATTAGAATTTTTAATATATATATTTAAGTTTTTTAAAAATAGAAAAATATATTTTTATCAAAAAAATGGAATAATGATAGAGAAATAAAAAAAGATATATAATTATTAATATTACATATCTTTTGGTGTGCCCAAAGGGAATTGAACCCCCGACCTATCGCTTAGGAGGCGATCGCTCTATCCAACTGAGCTATGAGCACATAAAATATTATAAATATTATAACACTTTATTTTAAATTTTCAAGTATAAAATTACTTTATAAGTATAAAATTAAAATAACTGTCATTTTGACAATTATTTTTGCTTTAAAATATTAAAATTTAAATATAAGATAACTTTATAAAATAATAAACATATTTTGAGTTTGTTTATTAATATAAGGAAAAGAAAAACGGTTAAGTTTGTATAGTTTTTATAATATTTATTGTTATATATAGTAGTATATTATAATAGTAAAAAAATGTAGAAATTTATTAAAAAATACAAAGGAAATGGCTATTATAAGCTTTACTAATAAAGCCAAGAATAAGTATACATAATAAGTTGAAAATTTAAAAATAAGATGAGCTTTAATTTAAAATAGTAGCAATTATATGATAGTTAAAAAGCAATTATTTTAAGTGTAGAAACAATTCAGATAAAGAAAAATTTTTTACAGCAAACATAAGAGCAAATGTTTGCTGTAAAAAATTAAATTTATAAAAGTTATGTTTTATAAATTTAATAATAAAAAACAAATAATAATAAAAAACAAATAATAATAAAAAACAAATAAT
>CANRSD010000057.1 GCA_947642355.1 uncultured Clostridia bacterium | reverse complement strand
ATATAATAGAAAAGCCAAATGCCCCAGTACTAACAGCAAATGGAGAGTCAATGACGCCACAAACATGGTCAGAAGAAGAGCAAAAGTTTGTAGATGCAGATGTAAATAGTAATTGGTATAGTTATACAGGAGGAGAAGGAGATCATAAAAGTAGTAAATGGGCAAATGCAAAAACAGCAAATGAAAGTTATTTTGTATGGATACCAAGATATGCATATAGAATAACATATTATAAAGATGGAGTAGAAGAGCCAGTAGGATATTATGATGGATATGGTCTATGGATAGCAGACACAGGAAAGGTAAAATATAAATTAGATGAAGGAGTAGAGACAGTAAAGGGGAAAGATGGAAATTTATATATAGTGCACCCAGCATTCATGAAAGATACAGGAAAAACAGCAAAAGATGGAACAGAGCTTCCAGATTATGATAGAGGAGGATGGAGCGAAAATTTAGCAGGATTTTGGATAGCAAAATACGAGATGAGCGGAAGCACAGGAACAGTACTAAATAGTACATTCGGAGTATCAAGTCAAACAAACCAAACAATAGGAACACAGTATACAAGTGCAAGACAGGCAACATATGGGTATAACGGACAAGAAGGAGCAGATGGAAATACTAGTTTTATGAATAGCCATATGATAAAAAATGCTGAATGGGGAGCAGTAGCATATTTAACACATAGTTTATATGGAAGAAATGGAAATGAGATAACAATAAATAGGTCACATTATACAGGAGGAGGAACAGGAACAGTGTATATAGCAAACTCAGCCCAAAGTACAACAGGAAACACATATGGAGTGTACGATATGAGTGGAGGAAATTTTGAAAGAGTAGCAGCATACAATAACGTAGAAAATAGTAATAAGTATGTAACAAAAAATGGATGGTCAGGTTTGACACCAGAGACACCAAGTACTAGATATGCAACAAGATATTATAATGAAGAAGTATCATATAGTGGAGCAACAGTATATAAGGTAGGAAAAATAGGAGATGCAACAAAGGAGACATATTTGGGAACAGGGAAATATAGTTGGCATTATGACTACGACTACTTTGTGAACGATGCTTATCCGTTTTTTATGTGTGGTGGCTTTCTCAATTTTGATACGTTTGCTGGTGTGTTCTGTTCCCATCATTCGAACGGCGATAACGACAGCGGCAGTTTCCGTGTGGTGTTGTGTGCCCGGCTCATAAGGCAGTTTGGATTATGGGTATGTAAATCCTTTACCATTTTTTCTATTTTACTTGTTAATAGTTGTCCAGATTTTTGTGATTTTAACTCTTAAATTATTTAATTATAAGGGTTTTGAGAAATTTTATTGAAAAATAAATTATGACCAAAAAGTAAGCAATAGATGAATAAATTCTATTGCTTTTTGTTTTTAAAATTTTGATTTGAACTTTGTTTCTCATATTGTACACCATTCATGAAATCATTTAATGTGTTAGAGATTTCAGCAAGATTAGTAACAGCATTAATTGATTTGATATTGTTTTTTTCATTAAAGCTAAAATTCTTTACCAAATCTAGTTTTTTACCTAACTTCAATTAAAGTTATTTCATATTCGCTTGTATACTTAGATATACATTTTTTATTTAATTTCTTAATTTTTTATATGTTTATTTTTTATTTAAAATCAAATTAATACTAACTTTCCGTAGAAAAATTTAGCAAATTCTATTGTAAATTTACTAATAAAATGATATATTATCTACACATATAATTATATTAGACTTTGGAGGTAAATATGAATAGAATTAGGGGTAGACGTTTTGATGATGAGCCCAAATTAAATATAAAAAAAGTAATTGCTACAATAGTTGCAATAATTGTAATTATAATGGTAATAATTTCTATAAAGAATTTATTTAGTAAAAATAAAAAAGTTAATGTAATGTCTGTTCAAACAACATATTTTACAGTATATGATAATGGTAAATATGGTGTTATTGATAATAAAGGTAATGAGATAATAAAACCTTCATATGAAGAAATGGTTATAATACCTGATCCTACAAAAGGATTATTTATATGTACATATGAAGTTGATTATAATACTGAAAGCTATAAAACAAAAGTAATAAATGAATCAGGTAAAGAAATATTAACAAATTACGAAAATGTACAAGCATTAGAAAATAAAATTGAAAATGATATATGGTATGAAAATAATCTTTTAACATATAAAAAAGATGGATTGTATGGATTAATTAATTTTTCTGGTAATAAAATTACAGAGCCAGAATATACAGATATACATACATTAGAAGGCGTTTCTAAAAGTATTATTATTGAGAAGAATGGGCTTAGAGGAGTTGTAAATTCAACATTAGAAAAAGTAGTTCTAGAATGTGAGTATAATAATATAGCATCAATCGATGGAACATCAGATAATGGGTATATAGTAAATAAAGATGGTAAATATGGAGTAGTAAGTGCTTCAGGAAAGCCAGTTTTAGAATGTAACTATACTGAAATAAAAAGTGTTACTGGAAATAATATGTATGTAGCAAATGATGGAAATGGTTTAAAGGTAATAGATAATACTTTAAATGTTATTTTAGATGGTGGGTTTGATGATGTAAAATCTATTGATGGTGAAAATATAATAATTCAGAAATCAGGTTCATATGGTGTTATTAATAAAAACAATGAAACTAAAATACCAGTTGAATATGAAGACTTAAAATATTCGTTTGACAATTATTATATAGCAAAAAAAGATGGGTTATATGGTATAGTTTCTTTAGATAATGTTATTTGTGTGAATTTTACATATACATCAATGGATTACATAAAATCAACAAATTTTTATCAAGCAGATCATCAAGATTATACTACTGATATTATAAATAAAAGTTTTGAAATAAAACTTTCAAATATAATAATTTCAGAATTAAATTTGGATAAAGATTACATAAGAGTAAGAGATGGATCAGAATATAAATATTATAATTTTAATTTTGAAGAAAAAACAAATATAGAAGTATTAAAATCTAATACATTATTTTTAGTAAAAAAAGATGGTAAATATGGATATGTTAACAATAATGGGGACTTAATTGTAAATTACATATATGATGATGCAAAAGAACAAAATTCATTTGGATATTGTGCAGTAAAAAAAGATGGAGTTTGGGGAGTCTTAGAGTCTGATGGAAGAGTTATATTAGAACCAAGTGTTAATTTAGATGATAGTTTATATATAGATTTTATAGCTTCATGGCATTTGTACAATGATACAGATTTAAATATTTATGTAAAATAATCTGTTGGAGGGAAAGAAATTGGGACTAAAGATAAAATATCAATATACGTATTTTGTTCATCCGTATATGGTAGATAAAAGTAGATATGATAAATATATATTAAAATTGTTAAAAGATAAAAGATGTACTTTCAAAGTTTTTCAAAAAGAAAGAGATATGAATATTTATACACATTTTTTACCACACTTTAGAAATTATGTTTTTCCAACATTTGAAATGAGAGATAAAACTTTGAAGGAATTTAATTCTATGAAACCAGAATTAAAAAGCAAAATAGTAGCAAATCATACTTGTGCATGTTTTAGATATGATTTAGCAGATAAAGTAAAAGGAAAAGTAGATAGAGAAAGTGATGGCATATTTTTTAATATAGAAAGTATAGAAATTATTTGTTTTAATACTGGAATATGCTTTTTTACGATGAAGACAAATATGGAAGGTACAAATGATTTTTATGATTTATTAGATTTTAATTATAAATTTAGAGATATAACATCAGAATTAAATTCATTAAGAAATTTTGAAAAAATTAGAATACAAACAGATAGTTTTAAGGATATAACTGATATATCAGAATTAATAGGGCAAATAACAGGAATTTATAAAAGAAAAATAACAGGTATAGATAAGGAGTTTACTAATTCAAGGTTTTATACATATTCATATGTATGTTTGGAATCTGAATATTGGAATGAGAAAAATAGTATTTATGAGTATTCATCAGATTTTTATAGATATGCAAATGTTTTTCCTAGTAATTATTCATCAGATTTTAATAAAGAAAGTATAGAGCAGAATTTGGCAATATTAGATAAATTCAAATATTATAAAATGGCATTTACTAAGATTAGTTCTAATTTAATTTGTTCTGGAACAGATACATATAATTATACTAATTTGCCATATAAATATGAAAATGAATATTTTTATACTTATATAATTGCATTATATCAAAAGATGTTTTTAAGAAAATTAAATTCTGATTTTAAAGAATATGAAAAAATTAGTAATATGAGAAATGAATTTATTAATTTTACTAAACAATTGTGGGAAAAAGAAGTGACTCTTAGTGATTTGCGGGAGTAAATATTATAAGACTTTAAAGAAAGTTTTAGAACTTGAAGAACTATATGAAGAAATAAAAAATAAATATGAAATAATTTATAAAGATTTAAATATAGAAAAAAATAATGCATATTTTACAGTATTAATAATGATTTTGATTTTTTCTTTAACACTTAATATTGTAAATATTGTGATGATTTTATATTTACTTATATAGGGGGAAATGTTGAAGATTTTTTGTGGGACAGATATTATTGAAATAGAAAGAATAAAAAAATCTATTCAAAATTATGAAGAAAAATTTAAAAAAAATATATATACAGAAATAGAAGTTGATTATTGTGAGAGTCATAAAGGCCAAAAATTTCAACATTATGCTGCAAGGTTTGCTGCAAAAGAGGCGATTTTTAAAGCTATTAGTAAAAAATTAAACGAGAATTATTCATGGACAGATTTTGAAATCATAAATGATGATAAAGGAAAGCCAGAAGTAGTTTTAAAGACTGTAATTCCAGAAATACAGAGTATAGATATAAGTATGTCTCATTGTAAAGAGTATGCAATTGCAACTGTTGTTGTTTTGTTTAATTAGAAGGAGAATTATGGAATTATTTGATACACATTCTCATTATAATGATGAGAAATTTGAAAATGATTTAGAAGATATTATTAAAAGTACATATGATTTTGGTGTAACTAAATTTACTTGTATTGGTTATGATTTAAATTCAAGTAAAAAAGCAGTGGATATTGCATCAAAATATGATTATATATATGCTACAGTTCGGTATTTCGCCAAATGATATAACTAAAGAAAGTAAAATGAATTTAAATGAAATAAAAAATATTGCTAAAAATAAAAAGGTAGTTGCAATAGGAGAAATAGGTCTAGATTATTATTGGAATAAAGAAAATAAAGAATTGCAGAAAGAATTGTTTGTAAATCAAATTGATATAGCAAATGATTTAGATTTACCAATAGTAATACACACAAGAGATGCTTTAGTAGATACTATCGATGTTTTGAAAAATATTAAAAAATGTAAAAATACAGGTATTTTTCATTGCTGTCCATTTAATAATGAATTAATTAGAGAAGGCTTAGAGTTAGGATATTATATTTCATTTAGTGGAGTAGTTACTTTTAAAAATGCTAAACCAGAATTGGCAATAGAAAGTGTTCCTCTTGATAGAATTCTTATAGAAACAGATAGTCCATATCTTACTCCTGAACCATATAGAGGGAAAAGAAATGATTCTAGAAATGTGCTGGAAGTAGCAAAAAGAATTGCTAATGTGAAAAATATTCCTTTAGAAGAATTAGCTAAAATTACATATATTAATGCTAAAAGAGTATATAAAATTGATTAAATTATGGAAAATAAAAAAATTTTCCATAATTTTTTTATATATAAATTTATGGAAAAATATCCCTTTAAGTCACTTGTACGTAAGAAAAGTGTTAAAAAAGCTTAAAAATGTAATGAAAATTTAATATGAGATATTTAAAAATCGTTTAAAAGCTGTTCCGTAGGAAATTGGAAGATGCTTTCTATGCCTTGGAAATTCTTGGGTATTGACCTTTTTTAAGAAAATGGTATCATGAATTTAAGTAAAAATTTAAGGAGGATTCTGTATGAGAAGGAAAGTGTTACTTACAATAGTATTAGTAATAATGATACTATTGCAAAGTGTTATTCCAGTAACAATGGTTAACGCTGTAAGTGGTGTAGAGATTACACTTAATAGTAATTTATATAATGCTGTAAAATCTCAATTAGAACAAAAAGGAATTACAGCTACATATAATGATGCAAACCATACTATTATTATTAGTGATGCTGAAATAAATAAAGTTACATCATTAGACTTATCTAATAATAATATTCAAAACATATCAGGTTTAAGTGCATTTTCAAAAGTAACTGATCTTAACTTAACTTCAAATAATTTAAGTAAAGATAGTAATTTGAGTGAATTAGACAAATTAAACCTAGAAAGATTAAACTTATCTTCTAATAAAATAGAAAGTGTAAGTACAATTACTTCTTTTGATAATATCAAATATACTGATATTACAAACCAAGAAATTACTACAAGAGATATTATATCAGTTGATGTGTCAGAAGAATCAGATCATCAAACAAAAGCTACAATTACATTACCAGATATATTATTAAAAGATACAGGTATGATTGAAGCTGATTGGCTTGAAATAAAATCAGAAGGAGATGCATCAGTAGATTGGAATTCAATTACTGCTGGATCAACAAATATTACTTTAAATGTTGCTAATATGCAATCATCAAATTTTGTTGCAACTAAAGGTATGATAACTTTAATAATAAATATTGATAATTCATCAAGTAAACTTGCAAATAGTAGAATGAAATTTTATTATGCAATAATTGATTCAAATGAAACAGGTATTACATTTGAAGATGAAAATCTTTATGCATCAATAAAATCTCAATTAACAAAAGGTCAAACTGAAAACGATAAATTAGAAAGTTATCAAAATAATGGTGTTACATTATATGAAAAAAGTTATGATGATGCATTAATATTAACATTTGATACAAATACTTTAACAAATAGAGTTACATCATTGATATTAAATGATAAAAAACTTTCTGATTTAACAGGTATAGAAGAATTTGTTGGACTAAATACATCATTAAATTTATCATATAATTATATTGATACATTAGAAGAAATTATAAATTTGGAAACAAATAAAGCTACAAAAGAAGCTGAATTACAAGCTAAATATACAAAAGCATTAGATGCTTTAAAGGTAAATAGTGAAAACTTAAATAAATCAAAAGATGAAGTTAAATCATTACAAGAGCAATTAGATAAAAAGAATGCAGAAATTGCAAAATTAGATCCATCTAATTCAAATTATGAAAGTCAAAAAGAAGCTTTAATAAAAGAATGGAATGATTTATCTGAACAAAAATCAAATGTTGAAGCTAATGTAAGAAAATATACTACTTTATTAGGAGAAGGACTAGATAAGTTATATAAAATTTATGAAAATGAATATAAGTTAACTAGTATATTACCAATAAATGTTAGTAGATTATCAGAAGAAGATGTATATGATAAAACTGATTTAGCTACAGCAAAATCATATACAGAGGCTATTATAACAAAGATTTGTGCATTAGAAGAAAAAGAAGCTTTAAGTAAATTTGAAAATAACATGATAATAAAAGCATTTAATATTCCAACAACAAAGAAAGTTACAATAATGAATGAAGATGGAACTACAGAAGAACAAGATAAACCAATAGAAAATCCAATAACAGAATATTTAAATGAATTTAAAGAAAGAGAAGAATATTTAACATTACAAGATTATAAAGATTTTATAATGGAATTTAAGAAAATTGAAATATTATCATTATCAATAAATTACTGTTTAATTGAAAGAGCTAATGATAATGGAATAACAACTTGTGTAAAAAAAGAAGGATTTGATGCAATAGTAGAAAATGCTGAAATTGAAGGATTAGATGTTTGGTTTAGAGAACTTTATAATGAAGCTACATCTGACTCTTCAAAATATAAAGATATCTATGCAAATTGTATTTGTGGAGATATAAACACAGAATATACAAAGAAAATAGCTGCAAAATTATCATTAGTTACATCAGAAGAAATAAGTGTATATGTTACACTTCCAAGAATTCAAAATTTAGATGTAAGAGATAATAAAATAAGTAGTTTAGCAGGATTAGAAATATTTACAGGATTAAAGAATTTAAATGTTTATAAAAATATTTTAGGTACAATTGATAATGTTGACTGGAGTACATTTAAATCTTTAAGAGATTTAAATTTATCATATAACCAATTGTCTAGTATAAAAGCTTTAGAAGTTATAACATCATTAGAAAATTTAAATTTAAGTAGAAACTTATTAAAAGGTAACTTTGATTTCTATTTAGCTGGAATGAAAGACTTAAAAGTAGCAGATTTTTCAAATAACCAATATACAAATATTGCTTACTTAGTAAACCAATTCACATTTATAGCAAAAAGTCATAATATGAAAGTTACAGAGTATTTAACATCTAGTTTGGCACCAAGAGTTAGCTTTAAATATCAAAACTTAGAAATGTCTGCAACAGTAACTAAAACAGGTGATTTTGTAACTTTAGAATTACCAAGAATATTTGCTCAATTTGAAGAAATTGATTATGCTAGAACTTCATTTGGAGAAACAAGCCAAAATGGAACTGTTTTAGCAGATGGAACAGGAGTAGTATTACGTACACCAGGAGAAGGAAATTATAGAGGTATAGTAACAGTTGAGGGATATAATGGAAATTCACATACAACAGATGGAATTGGATATGGAACTGTTTGTACAATTTATTACTCAGTAGTAAATAATGGAGGAACTATAAAACCAGAAGAACCAGGAAATCCTACTGATCCAGAAAAACCTACTGATCCAGAAGAACCAGTAAACCCAGGAGAACCAACATATGGATATAGAGTAGAAAATGGATATGTAATGGTAACAACTCCAGGAACTACAGTAGATGTATTTAAAAGAACTTTAGTTTCAGATAGTAATTATACAGTAAAAGTAGTTAATGATAATCAAGAAATGCAAACAGGAAAAATACCTACTGGTTCAGTAGTGTCAATAGATACAAAAGATGGAAAAGAAGTTGCAATATTAGAGATTGTTGTAAAAGGTGATGTTACTGGAGATGGTGAAATTAATGCGTTGGATTCTGGAATAGTAAGACAAGTAATAAATGATACAAAAGCATTAGTAGGATCTTATGAGCAAGCAGCAGATGTTAATTCAGATGGAAAAGTTGATAGTTTAGATGCTTTATTAATATTACAATATAGAGCAGACAAAATAAGTTCATTCTAAAAAAATAATATAACATTTCCTTCTTAAATAATATATATTTAAATTAGGCTATTTTATAAAAAATAGTCTAATTTTTTTATAAATTGTAAAAAAAAGGTATTGCTTTTTTAAATAATTAATGTTATCGTATTAATATAAGATAATTTTAATAGGGAGAGTGTATGTATGAAAAAGAGACAAATAGTAATATATATGTTTGTTATATTTGTATTATTATGTACAAGTGTTTATGCTACAATTAGTGGAGAAATTAATGTTTCAGCATCTAAAGAAACATTAAAAAAAGGCGAAGAATTTACAGTAACTTTATCATTATCAAATCTTAAAGCTGATAATGGAATTGATGCAATAGAAGGATATATTGATATAGATAAAAATATATTAGATAATTTAACAGTAAGTAGTATTAATACAGTAGATGGAAATGTAAAAATAAATGAAGATAATATTTTAAAAGTTTATGATGCATCAGATGTAAATGCTTCTAATACAGATACTGGTATTGTATTTAATACAAATCCTGTATCAGGAAAAGGAGATTATAGACTAGTAATTAATCTTGCTAAAGCACTTACATCAGGAACAGATTTAGTAAAAATAACTTTTAAAGTTAAAGATAATGTTAATGATGGAACTTATAATAATGCTATAAAATATAAATTATTTGCAATATATTCAGGAACTTCAGAAAGCATTGAAGTAAGTGATAAATCAATAAATGTTATTGTTAACAATTCAGCTTCAGATAATAACAATAATAATGAAGAAAATACAAATAATAATGTAAATAATAATAATGTAAATAATAATAATGAAAATAATATTATTGCTAATAATAATGTAGTTTCAAACAATAATGTAACAAATAATAGTTTAAATAATGTAGCAAATCAAAATCAATCTAATATACCATCAGGAACAAATCAAAATAACACAACTGATAACACAACATCTAATACACCATTACCAAATACAGGTTATAGAATAGTGTTAATACCAGTTATTATGATTGCAATAGTTGGAATAGTATTTTATAAAAAATATAGCAAATATGATAATATTTAAAATATAAACTTTTATTTTAAGTGAGTAGTAAAAATGTTTTACTACTCATTTTTATATAAAAATAAGTTGTGATTTTATATACTATATGGTATAATATTATTGGTTTTATAATAAGGGGGATTATTATGAGTTCAGGAGTTATAATATTATTAGTAATAATTGTAATATTTATTATTGCTGTTGTTTGTTATAATGGATTAGTAACAGAAAGGAATAATGCTAAAAATGCTTGGAGTCAAATTGATGTACAATTACAAAGAAGAGTTGATTTAATTCCAAATTTAGTAGAAACAGTTAAAGGTTATATTTCTCATGAAGAAAATGTTTTAACTAAAATTACAGAACTTAGAAGTTCTTGGTCAAATGCAAAAACAGTTAGCGAAAAAGCACAGTTAGAAAATAGTTTTGGTCAATCTTTAAAAACAATTATAGCACTTGCTGAAAATTATCCAGATTTAAAAGCCAATGAGAATTTTGTAGCATTACAATTAGAATTAGAAAATACAGAAAATAAGATTGCTACATCAAGAATTCAATATAATGATGCTGTAACAATATATAATAGAAAAATAGAAATAATACCAACAAATATTATAGCAAAAATATTTAATTTTAAAAAAGAAGAATTATTTAAAATAGATTTAGAAGAAATGAAAAATAATGTAAAAATAAATTTTTAAGATATAAAATTTCTCTTTTAAGAGGAATTTTTTTTGTTAACTTAAGCGTTAAACCCCCAGCTATGCTGGGGAGTCAAATAAAAC
>CANRSD010000056.1 GCA_947642355.1 uncultured Clostridia bacterium | reverse complement strand
TTTATTAATATAAAAAAATTCGTTAAGGAACTTACTTAACGAAATTTTTTATTTTAAAATACTATTATTTATAAAATTCGTCTCCAATAAAATCATATTTCATAACTTTTAAATTATTTAAAAATTCACTATATCTTGACGAATAAGCTTTAGATTTATCTGATGAAATATTATAATATTTTAAGTAAATTTGTTCTACATTATCTACTATAACCTTACCGTCTTCATTTAAAACTTTCATCTTTATATTCTCTGCATAATTATAATCATTAAATTCTATGACTCCTTTTGTCTCTCCAAAAATATATAATCCATTTGAAAGTAATGATGTATCTACAAAATCCCACTCTCCATCTATTAACTTCTCAAAATTTGAATTTATAATTGTATACTTATTATTTTTATTTTTTACAATAAATTTATCCTTGCTTACAATAAATATTTCTTTATAAATTTCTGAAACCATCGTACCATTTGAATCTATAAAATATATAGTATTATCATTATGATTTTTTATTAATATATAATCATTTATTATCTCCAATATCTGAGCATTACCTTTTAATGGAACCTTTACACCATATTTGGTAAACCATCCTTGTTGTTTCTTATTTATATCATAAAATGGAATTGATCCATCACTATAAATATATAAATAATTCTCATCATAATAAAGATTTTCACAATCTAATGTTATACGTAATGATAAATCTTTTTTTACTAGCTCATAAGTATTTTTAAGTCCCATATTAGATTCTGTAACAATTATATCATATTCCTCATTATAATTATATTTATATGTGTATTCTTCAGAAGTCTCTGGATATTTTTCAATTTTTAAATTATTATTTACTTCCTTAATTTCTATTTCATATGTCATTTCACTTTTTTGTTCTAATACATTATAATAAATATTTTTTAATTCTTCTAACTTTTTTTCATAATCCTGATCCATAGATTCAGTTCTATATGATAATACTTTTCTTAAATTTTTAAGAATTATCCAAGTACTTCCATCTTTACAAACAAGTGCTATATCAAAATTTTTATCATACATTGTTATAGGAACAAATGGACTTGCATAATCAAATTCAAAATTAATTACAGTTTCTCCTTTAGTATTTATATATCCAAATTTTCCATCTTTTTTTATATTTATATAAGGTTCATCTATTCCAATTTCTGTAATATACTTAAAATAATCTTGTTTGTATGCTAATTCATTCTTATTTTCTTTATCTCTTATATATATTCCAAAACTTTTATATATAAAACAAGAACCTATAATTCCTATACTAAGTACAATTAAAAGTACAATAATAGAAATAGCTGTAAAACTATTTGTTTCAATCCATCTTTCACGTAATGTTCCAACTATTATTATTAATGTTCCTAACATACTAAAAATAGCTATTGGCCATTCTTTAATAAAAATAAAACTGACTGCAAATACTGCAATCAAATATCCTGTTTTCCTAAGTCCATTTCTACTATCTATAAAATAATGTATTACATTTAGTATAGTTACAATTCCAAATAATATATACATACATATCCATACTATATTCATTATTTTAAACTCTTGAACTGTAAGCTCTGTTATTTCTTTAGGAATTTTTAATACATAAATCAGTATAACCATTCCGAATAAAAAAATTAAGCAAAGCCATACATAAATTTACGATTTTACCCTTCATAAATCTCCTTTATATAATCCGTTTTTATTAATATAACTGATTACTTCTTTTGTTAAAATATTTTCTACATCTTTATTGTTTTTAATATTAAATCTTGCTTCAGTTGAACTAACATTTTGACTAATATTTATAAACTTAACATTTTCTAATTCAATATCTATTGGAATATTATTTCTTCCAAAAACTATATATTCATACTCATTTAATAATTCATTAGAATTTTTCCAATTGGCTATATTAGAAAAATTATCTAATCCCATTATAAAAAATTTTTCATCTTCAACATATAATTTTTTTATGATTTTAAATGTATCTATTGCATATGACTTTTTCATTTGATTTTCTTGAATATTTGATATTTTTACTTTTTCATTATTTTCAAACATTTTTAAAAGCATTTCATATCTATATTTAAAAGGAATTAATTCATGTTTTTCGTATTTATCCCCCATAGGAACTATCACTAATTTATCTAAATTTGCCTCACAAATTGCTAATTTTACAATTTCTAAATGTGCTATTGTTGGCGGATTGAAACTTCCTCCAAAAAAACCTATTCTACTCACTCTTCATTTAATTTCCTTTTATTTTATTAATTACTTCATTATATATTTCTTCATGTATATCTTCAATCGTCCTTAAAATTTTATTTTTTATACATTTTACTTCATACCATCCATATTTATTTGCTAATGTACAAGCAGCTTTATAACTATCTTCAAGATGTTCAATATTTCTTTCATGTATATCTTTTACATTAGTATGAGAAAATTTATTTTCCCTTTTCTCTATTAATTCAATGGCTTTCTCAGGTGGCATATTTAAGAAAAATACTTCAGTAGGAACTGGCAATTCAAAAAGATTAAATTCTAAATCCTTAATCCAATCTAAAAATTTCGTTCTTTCTTTTTCATTCTCTATCTTTCCAGCTTGATGCACCATATTAGCTGTAGTATATCTATCAGCTAATATAATACCTCCACTATTATAATATTTTTCAAAATCTTTTTTAAAAGTTGCATATCTATCAACTGCATAAAAAGTTGATGCAATATAAGCATTTATCTTTTTTGGGTCTTCTCCAAATTCTCCAGACAAATACATTTTTACAAGAGAAGAAGAAGGACTTTCATAATTTGGAAAAGAAACTACTTTGTGCTCTATCCCATCTTCTTTTAATCTATTCTGCAATTTTTCAAACTGTGTTTGTTTACCACTTCCATCTGTACCATCTATTACAAATAATTTTCCCATAAATTTCTCCAATTTTATATTCTATTAAATAATGGTTCAATATCATCTAAATTTATCCCAGGCTTTACTTTATCAATTACATTCCAACTAGCATTTTTTATATCTAAATATTTTCTAAGTTTTAAACAAGACTTAGGCATAATTATTTCAAATAAATTAGATAAATTTGCTATAATAACTGTACATGTATATATTGTATCATTAAATCCTTCAATATTTTCTTTCTTTTGTTTCCATGGTTCTTTTGAATCATAGTATCTATTAGCTGTTTCAACTAATTTCATTATTTCACGGCAAGCTTCTCTAAACTCTAATTTTTCTATTAATTCTCCAGACTTTTCATAAGTACTTTTTATTTCTTCTAAAATTTCTTTGTCTAAATTTCCTTCTGGAATTTCTTCTAAACCTTTAAATTTTAAAGTTCTATTTACTAAATTTCCAAATTTATTTAAAATCTCATTATTATGAACAGCAACAAATTCATCTGAAGAAAAATTAGTATCTTTTTTTTCCGGACCATTACTAATTAAATAATATCTTAATGAGTCAGAATCATATATATCTAGTGCTTCTAATGCAGTCATTCCAACACCTTTTGATTTAGAGAATTTTTGATCATTATAATTTAAATATTCTGCCGAAACTATTGTATCTACTAAATGATAATTCTCTTCTTGCCCCAAAAGAAGTGCATTTAATATTATACTATGAAAAACAATATTATCTTTTCCATGACACATATATATTTTATTATTTTTTCCTTCTTTCCAAAATTCTTCCCAACTTTTCTCAGAATTTTCACATAAATACATTGTATCTGTAAGATATCCTAAAACTGCATCAATCCATACATATAATTTTTTGTCTTCATACCCTTCAATTGGAACATCTACACCCCAATCTAAGTTTCTAGTAATTGCTCTATCTACTAATCCTTGTTTTAAATATTTTGCAGTTTCATTTTTAGCATTTATTCTCCATTCATTATTCACTTTTAAAGTATGCTCTTCTATTTGTTTTTGGAATTTAGATAATGCCAAATATAAAACTTTATTTTCTCTTTCTGAAATCTTTGATCCACACTCAATACAATTTCCATGCATTAACTCATCTGTTGTAGGAACATGAAGACAACTATCACATTGATCCCCTTTAGTTTCTACACCACATTCTGGACATTCTAATAAAATCTCTCTATCTGATAAAAATCTATTACATTTATCACAATACGGTTCTTTTTCTATCTTTTCATATATATATCCATTATCATAAAGTTTTCTAACAATTTCTTGAACTTTCTTCTTATGATAATCATTATCTGTTTTTGAAAACAAATCATAAGAAAAATTATATCCATCAAACATTTTTCTAAATTCTTCATCATAATGATTAGAAATATCTCGTGGATTTCTTCCTTCTTTTCTTGCTCTTTCTGTTATAGGTGTTCCATGGCAATCAGAACCAGATACATATAAAACATTATTACCTTTTAATCTATAATACCTTGCTAGTACATCACCAGAAATAAGTCCCGCTATATGTCCTAAATGTAATGAACTATTAGCATATGGCCAAGCTCCTCCAATTATAATATTTTTATTCATACAAAAATTTCATCTCCTATATTTTATTCCAAAACCAACTTAAAATATCATCATAACTTTTTAATTTTTTCTTTTTAGCAACTATATCATCTATCCATAAATAACCAATAAATCCTACTAATAATATAACTAAATCAAATGCTATACAATAATATGTTTGCGAAATCATTTCTTCATTTCCTGAATTTAAGTTATCTAATTTTAGTGAATGGAATACTAGTAATCCTACTATTGCTATAATAAGAAAGATTATATATATTGCTTTCTCTGATTTTTTTGATACAAATATAACCAATATTGTAATTACAGTATAGATAAGAATGATTATTGGATTTGCAGTGTTTAAAAATACTTCCATTTTAAATTCTCCTTTGTATTTTATTCTAAATTTTAAAAATTCCATCTAGGATCTCTATGAAAATAACCTGTATACCAATCATCATCTTGTAATTCCCTATCTTTAGGTTTTCCCACTTTTCTTAAAGTCTCATCTTTAGCTTCTTCTAAAGTACCTTCTGTAACTTTTCTTTGATTTTCTAAAACATTATATTTTTTATCTACCAAAATCCTAGCTTTCATGGCAGATTTTACTCTTAACCAATTTTCTTGTGTATTATCTTTTTGATACTCATCAATTGTATTTTTAAGAACATTATCAGCTTCTGAAACTTCTGCAATATATCTCTCACGTTCTTCCTTCAACATATCATTATTTTTACCATTATTTATATATTTCATTTCTTTTATATTTCCATTAACATCAAGATATGTAATATATGAACGTTTTTCATCTTTTCTAAGTGGTTTAGAATCTTCACCTTTTCTTTTAGGATATCTAAAATAATCTTTTACTTCTTCTATACTTCCATTATCTTCTCTATATGTTCTATATCTTTCTCCAGTTTCACTATTTATTAAATAATATCTTTTTTGAAATCCATAATCAATTCTAATAGCAATAACTTTTCCTCTTTCAGATTTTAAATTTATACCTATGTCTTCTTGAATTTTTTCCAAATTTTCAATCTTTCTTAAACTAATTTGATCTTTCCTACAACCATATCTTTGAGCTAACATATCAATAACATCTACACTAATACCTATATCTTGCATTTCTTTTTCAAGTTTTTCTTCGGCTTTAGAAACTTCTCTTGGTGTTTTTTCCAATCCTTCATTCGCTTTTACTATAAAATCACTAGTTGGAATTTGTACATCATCAACTAATAAACATAAACTATTTCCTGCACTATCTATCATTAAATAAGCTTCTTTTTCAATTTCTCTTTCTTGATTATCATATCGTACAATCTGTTTTACTTTTCTAGGTATCATATAATAATTCACATCATCTGCTTTTATATTTTTATCATCTCCATAGAATTGTTCTTGATGTTCTAATTTATATTTAGCTAAATTGCAAATCTTATCAAAATCATTCTCATTAAATTTACCATTTCCTATTTCTGCAAAAGAGTTTTCTTCAGCTAATGTAATTACATAGAGTTTTTCAAAATCATCTATATCAAATTCTTTTCCATATAACATCTATTTTGTTTCCTCCTTTGCTATTATATATATTAAAAATTAAAATTTCAAGCTTTTTTATTAATTACATTTCCTATTACATTACCACCAACATCTTCAATATTATTTTTTGCTTTTATTACATTTTTTAAATTTGTTTTTCTTTGTTTAACTACTAAAATAGAAAATTTTGAAATTTTAGCAATTGCAAGTGTATTTGCAGATTCCAAAACATTTTCAGAATCTATTATAATAACATCATACAATCTTTCTAAAGTTTTAAGAGTTTCTATCATTTTACTGCTTTCTAATAATTCAGTAATATTAGATAAATTTTTACCTATACTCAAAACATCTAAATTACTCAATTTTGTTTTACCAATATATTTCTCTATAATTTTTTCATCACTTGATAAAAAATCTGTTAAACCATTTCCATTATAATTTTCCACTAAATGATTATTTTCATTCATTAAATCTAAAAGCAATACTTTTTTCCCTAAATCACTAAAAGACTTAGATAAATTTGTAGCCACATAAGTCTTTCCATCTTTAGTTTCTGGACTAGTAATAAGTATAGTTTTACATTCATTTATATTCACTCTTAATAATCTAAAATACTCTTTATTATCTAAAGTTGAATTAGGAATATTAGCCAAAGTTTTTAATTTTGTAGCTTTTTCTAAACTTTCTTCATTTTTTACTGAATTATTAAATATCTCTAAAATAACAACTCCTCCACAAGAAAGGAAAAATCCTAAAAATACTAATATTATCATTTTTTCTTTTGGACTTTTTTCTACTTTACTAAGATTTTTTGTAGTATTTGTAGTGTTGTTATTATTTATTTCAATATTTTCTATTTCATTATCATTTAATACTTCAGCTGAATTAATTAATGATATATTTTCTATATTATATAACTGCTTTACATCTTTTTCTAACATTTCTCTTAATAAATTTGCCATTTTTTTTGCAATTTCTTTATCTGTATACTTTACATAAACTTTTAAAATATTGCTATTAGGTACATTTCTTAAATAACATAATTTTTGTAACTCTTCTAATTTCATTTCTATATCAAATTCTTTAAGTAAAAATTCCATATTTTCTTCTTTTCTAATTAATTCTTCATATGTTATAACCATATTAGCATCTACCTTTATTTTTTCAGAAATAGTTGATATTTCATTTAAATTAACAACTTGTCCATTATCATTTAAAGTTTCTGTAGTTGTTTTTACAATTTTCGTACTATCTCCAATAATAAAACTTGTACCTACTGTATATAAAGTTTTATTATCTACTAAAGAATCTTTTTTAGCTTTAAATCCTAAAACATCATATTTAATTATACCAATTAAAGCAAAAATTACTGTTATAAGTATTATAAATAATTTCTTATTCCATATTGCTATAAAAAGTTCTTTTATGTCTAATTCTTCTTCCATTATAAAATCCTTCTTTCTTTTTTAGCATAACTGCATTATAGCACATCAAATATTAGTTTTCAATAATTTTTTACATACTACTTAATTTTTCCCATTCACTCATTTTTTCTTCAACATCTTTTTCTATATCATTTATCTTATCTTGTAATTCTTTTAATTTCACATAATCTGTGCAAATATCTTCCTTTTGCATTTCATCTTTTAATTTTTCTATTTCACTTTCTTTTTGCTCTATCTCTTTTTCTAGTTTATTAATTTTATTTTTTCTTTTTGTAATTTCTTTACTTATAAAGTATTCATTATTTGTATTCTTCTTTGTATTTGATTGCTCTTCTTTATAATCTATTCCTTCATGTTTTCTTTCACTTTTATATCTACAGTATTCTTCATAATTACCTTTAAAATATACTACTTCTTGCTCTTCAAATGCAAGAATTGTATCTGCTATTTTATTTACAAAATATCTATCATGTGAAACAAAAATTAAAGTGCCTTCATATTCTGATAATATATTTTCCAAACTTTCTTTACCTACTATATCCATATGGTTTGTAGGTTCATCAAGTAATAATAAATTTGCCTCTTTCTTAAAAATCTTACATAACTCAAGCCTTACTTTTTCTCCACCTGACAGAACTTTAACTTCTTTAAAAACATCATCACCAGAAAACAAAAATGCTCCTAATGATTGTCTTATCTGAGTTACAGTTAGAGTTGGAAATTCCTTACTAAATTCATCAAATATTGTATTATTAGGATTTAAAGAGTCTAATTGTTGATCAAAATATTCTTTTTTTACATGATATCCATATTCATACTCACCACTTATTTTTGGAATATATCTCATTATTGTTTTTAATAAAGTAGATTTTCCTTTTCCATTTTCTCCAATTATTGCTAATTTTTGTCCTTTATATAATTCAAATGATACTTCCGCTAAAGCCTTATCATATCCTACTTGTAAGTTCCTTACTGAAAGGACTAAATTTCCACTTTGCTCAGGTATATTAAAATTTGTATGGAATGTTTTTAAATCATACTTATTGGGTAATTCTATAATATTCATTTGCTCAATCTTTTTTAATTTTGATAATGCCATTTTAGCTTTTGTAGGTTTAAACCTAAACCTATCTGCAATCATTTGTAATCTTTTTATCTCTTTTTGCTGATATTCATAATCTTTTAATTGCTTTTCATAGTTTTCTCTTTTTTGTTTTTCAAATGCGGTATAGTTTCCTGTATATTTTGTTATAGTTGCATACTCTATTTCATATACCTTATTTACAATTTTATCTAAAAACATCCTATCATGTGAAACTATTACTATTGCTTTTGGATAATTTTTTAAATAATTTTCTAACCATTCTATTGCACCTATATCTAAATGGTTAGTAGGTTCATCTAGTAACAAAATATCTGGCTTACTTAAAATTAATTTTAAAAATGCTATTTTTGTTCTTTGTCCTCCAGAAAATTCACTAATTTTTTTATATTTATCTTGATGTGTAAAACCAAATTCTTTTATTGCAATCTCATACTCTTTTTTATACGTATATCCATCATTTAATTTATATCTTTCTAAACTATCCGTATATTCTTTAATTAATTTATCATCAGTTTGTATTTGAAGCATTTCTTGAAGTTTATTAATTTTTTCTTCTAGTTTTATAATTTGTTCATAGCATTTTAATATTTCTTCTAAAAATGTACTATTTGGATTTTCAAATTCTATCTGTTTTAAATATCCAATTACCGGCTTTCCTTGTTTAAGTATTTCAAACTTTGCTTCTCCTATTCCCTCTTCTAACATTTCATTATCTACTATTGATTTTAATAATGTTGTTTTTCCACTTCCATTTTTTCCAACTATTGCAATTTTATCTTTTTCTTTTATTTCAAAATTAATTTCTTCTAATATATATTCTGCACCATAAGCTATTGAACCATTTATTATTTTGTAATTCATTTTTTAATCCTCTATATTTCTTCAATCTCTTTATGTATTTTTTTAAATTCTTTATACATTTCATTCCAAAGTGAATTTGGAGTCTCTTTTGAAATATCAATTTTTCTATTATTAGCCTCTTTGCTTACAAATTCAGAAAAATTTAATGTATAGTTTTGACAATATTTTAGATGGCATAGCAATAATTCTGCCCAAATTTTAGCATTAATATGATAATCTTGACTTAGCAAATATGATTTTGCTTCTTCATAATCATAATCTATTCCCATTTGTTTATAATTTACATTTTTTCCGTCTATGTAAAGTATTCCATAGCTAAATTTTGACTCACCTTCTATTGGAAAACTAGCAGTTCCTGGATTTATAAAAATCTTTCCTTTATACTCTTTATAAAAATTTATATGAGTATGTCCCATTAAATATATATCAAAATCAAATTCTTTTATAAGTTTGTCTAACATTTCATAAGAATCTTCCAAAATCCCTTCTCTTGTATTATATGGTGAACCATGAAAATAACAAATTTTTCTATTTTCTATACTTAATGTTTTATATATAGGTAAATTTCTTATATACTCAAAATTTTCTGGTTTTATTCTATCATAAGTATAAATAACATTTTTCCATCTATCTTGCTTTCTCAATAATTCCATATTTTCAAAATTCAATAATTCTTCTTTATTTCCCAATACCACATTATCAGTTAAATCTCTTATCTTTTCTAAAACTTCATTAAAGTCAAACCCGTCTAAAACATAATCACCTAAAAAGATGTATTCATCTATATTCTCATTTTTTAGTTCTTCTAAAATTTTATTAAAAGCAAACATATTTGAATGTAAATCTGCTATAATTGCAATTTTTTTCATAAAATTCACTCCCATATTTTTTATAAGTATATAGGAATTCGACATAAAAATCAAGTATTCTTATTATTCTTATAATGTAACAATTTTAAGTACAATATATTTATAAAATATATTCTTTCCTTCCACCAATTTATCATTAAGAATTATACTTAATGATAAATCCAAATATCTGAAAACCCTCAAAAATATACTATTACATCATTTTTTAATTTTATTTATAAATGTCTTTCATATAATATAATTTACTCAATTTTTTACTTAAAAATAATTATATTCTTCTAATGTTTATCAATATAATAAAACACAAAAAATTTCGTTAAGTATAATTCTTAACGAAATTTTCTGTGTTTTTTACAAAGAAGAACAATAAATGTCCCTCAATAATAGAAAAATGATTTATTTGTTAATGGATTATTTCTGTTTAGATAGATTTATCTTCTTCTAAATCAGATTTGATATCTTTCTCTTCTGCTTCAATTTTTACAGTTTCAATATTTTCAGTTTCCTCCTCTGCTTTTGTTTCATCAGCTTCCAGGTTTTTGACTATCTCTTCATCAAGAGTGACTCCTTCTTTTTCTTCTGATTCAGTAATATCCAAACTTTCTGACTCATCCAATTTAGACTCTTCCTCTTCTTCTGTTTCAGTAATGCCCGAACTTTCTGACTCATCCGATTTAGATTCTTCCTCTTCTTCTGTTTCAGTAATGTCCAAACTTTCTGACTCATCCGATTTAGATTCTTCCTCTTCTTCTGTTTCAGTAATGTC
>CANRSD010000055.1 GCA_947642355.1 uncultured Clostridia bacterium | reverse complement strand
AATAATATCCCAAATAATACATTTGGGATATTATTTTACACATATATAATTTTTAATTTTTTCAAATTTACTATCTCCTATTCCTGGTACATTTTTTAAATCTTCTATTTTTAAAAACTTTCCATTTTTATTTCTATAATCAATTATAGCTTCTGCTGTTGAATCTCCTATTCCATTTAGTTTTATTAATTCCTCTTTTGATGAAATATTAATATTTGTTTTATTAGGCTTTAATTCATTTTCTAAAACATTATTTTCTTCATTAATATTTGGTATATACAATTTTTCGCCATCAGATAATACACAAGCTAAATTTACCTTTGAAACATCTGCCATTTCTGTAGTTCCACCTGCTTTTTCTATAGCATCAGCCACTCTACTACCAACTTTTAATTCTATAACTCCACTATTTTTTACTTCACCAATAATATGAATCTTTATAAATTCATTTTCATCTATTACTTCTCTATTATTTTGAATATTATTTTCTATATTTATATATTCATAATCTGATAACTTATTTTTTAAATACATACTAATAATTACTATTATTAATACAACTATTAAATATTTTACATATTTTTTCATAAATACACCTCTACTTTTATATTTTATATTGAAATTAATTAATTTTTGATATATATTACACTTAATAATTTTTAGATTCTTAAAGGAGGAATTCTTATTAATATGAAACTAAAGAAAAAATTCAACATCTGCATTTTGATTATTTTTTTAACTATTTCTAATTTATTTTTAGGTAATACTTGTTTAGCAAATACTCCAGAAATAAATTCTGAAGCTGCAATTCTAATAGAAAATAAAACAGGAAATGTTCTATTTGAAAAAAATTCTACAAAGAAAATGTATCCAGCCAGTACTACTAAAATAATGACTGCTATACTAGCAATTGAAAATTGTGATTTAAATGAAATAGCAACTGTAAGTAAAGAAGCTGTATATTCTGTACCAAGTGGATATACTACTGCTAGATTAGTAGTTGGAGAAGAAATATCAATAGAAGATTTATTATATGCATTAATGCTAAACTCTGCAAATGAAGCTGCAAATGTTATAGCAGAACATATATCTGGATCAGTAGATGAATTTGCAATTCTTATGACAGAAAAAGCAAAAGAACTTGGATGTAATAACACAAATTTTAAAAATGCTAATGGTATGCATAATGAAGATCATTATACTACAGCAGAAGATTTAGCAAAAATAACAAAATATTGTATGAAAAATGAAACTTTCAAAAAAATTGTTTCTACTCAAAAATATTATTTACCTTCAACAAATAAGTATAGTAATTCTGATAGGTTAATGACAAACACCAACATACTTATTCAACCAAATAGTAAATATTATTATAAATATGCAATTGGAGTAAAAACTGGATATACTACTCAAGCTGGAAATTGTTTAGTTTCTTTTAGTAACAATGAAGGCGTAGAATTAATATGTGTTACCCTTAAAGCATCTTCTAGAACAGATGAATCTAGTTATAGATTTAATGATAATAAAAATCTATTTGAATTTGGATATAATAACTTTTCTAATCAAACAATAATAAAATCTAATACTGTTATAAATACAATAACTGTTCCAAATGCCACTAAAGAATCAAAAAATCTTAATATAATTACAAAAGAAGATATTAATGATTATATTTCAAATGAAATTAATTTAGAAAAACTAAAACCTGAAATCAAAATAAATGAAAATATAAAAGCTCCATTATATGCTGGTGATATTTTAGGAAAAATATCTTACGAAATGAATGGAAAAACATACTCTACTGATTTAATTGCAGAAACAACTGTATATACTAAACAAAATTATACTACTTACATATTACTTGCCGGATTAATACTCCTTATTATCTCTATTATATTAGTTCCTAAAAAAATTAGAAAACATTAATATAAAAAGGATTTGCTTATTCATTAGCAAATCCTTTTTTGGTTGCGGGAGCAAGACTCGAACTTGCGACCTTTGGGTTATGAGCCCAACGAGCTGCCAACTGCTCCATCCCGCGGTAACGATAATATTATTATAGTATCTTGAAATTAGTATGTCAAGTATTTTTCAAATTTTTTCTTATAAAAAATATTAATTTTTGAAAATTATACTATTATTATATTCAAAATATTCCAAAATATTCTTAAAAGAGTTTACAAGTATAAAAATTTAAAGTAAAATTAAATTAGTTTTAATCATTTTATACAAGGAGGAATTTTAATGACTAAAAATACTATTATAAAAATTATAATTTCCATTTTGCTTTTTATTTTAATATTTTCTGTACTTTCTCAAACCGTTTTTGCATCTAAATTTGATATTGGAACAAAATTTCAAGGTACCTCTGATAAAAGTAATGCAAGTAACAATGTCAGAAGTATTTTTGGAGCTATTATAAATATAATACAAGTTTTTGGAGCAGGTCTTGCCATTATTATGTTAGTTATACTTGGAATACAATATTTTTGGGTAACTCCTACTGGAAAAGCAGAGTTCTTAAAGAAAATGAGAGTTTATATACTTGGTGCTATAATCATATTTGCAGCTACTGGATTACTTCAAATAGTTAAAAATTTTGTAAATAAAAATATAAACGAAAAAGTATTAAAATAGTCAAAAATAGTAGTATTTTACCCATAAAATAGAAATTATTAATGTTTTTTTCAAAAAACGTATTTACAAATCATAATTTTTAAAGTACAATAAAATTAAGTAGTTTATACTTAATTTTCATATAAGTGTAATAATATAAGGAGGATTTTGAATATGACAATGAAAAAAGTTATGAAAATAGTTATAGCTTTATTAATAGCAACTTTATTAGTAATGACATTGTCTCAAGTTGTTTTAGCTGAAGGTTTCGACCCTGCAAATGATAATCTTAGTACAATGTTTCAAGGAAAAGATAATAGTGGTGCTTCAGAAGCTGCTGGAAATATAATTGGTTCAATCATAAATATAGCACAAGTTATTGGAGCAGGTGTTGCAATCATTATGCTTATAGTATTAGCTATACAATACATAGCAGCATCTCCTGAAGGAAAAGCTGAAATTAAGAAAAATTCAACAATTTACATTGTTGGTGCAATTATATTATTTGCAGCTTCAGGAATCTTAGGAATCATAAGAAAATTTGCTGTAGAAAATGTTGGAAATCAATAAAGGCAAATAAAAAACTTGACTTAATTAAAAGTCAAGTTTTTTATTTTTATAAATTCATTAAATATGAAAATATAATTGAACTTAATTTTAAACTATTATGTTTAATTGTTCCATCAACAGTTGTTAATAAATCTGATTCTAGAATTTCATAATTTCCTTTTTTTATATTTTCATAATCAATCATTACAGGATCTTTTTGTTCTTCTGTTTCATATTTTCTTAATAACTCATTATTAATTTCTGTATTACTTACAATAACACTATCTATAGTATCTTTTCCTAAATACTTTTCTAAACTATTTACATGATCACTAACACCAAAACCATCTGTTTCTCCAGGTTGAGTCATAGCATTACAAATATACATAATCTTAGCAGTAGATTTAGCCTCATTTATAGCTTTAACTACATCTTTACAAATTAAATGTGGCATTATACTTGTATAAAGACTACCCATACTTAAAATAATTAAATCAGCTTCTTTTATAGCTGCAAAAACCTCTGGTAGTACATGTGGACTTTCTTTATAAAAAAATCTATTATATTTTTTATTTGCTTTGGTTATTGTTTCTTCCCCTTCAATTATATCTCCTTCAATAGTTTCCCCCATTAAAGTTAAATTATCTTCTGATAATGGTAATACCTTATGTTTTACTCCTAATAATTTACTTAAATATTCAATACTTGTTTTTAAACTACCAGTCTCATTTAATAAAGATGTTAATATTAAGTTTCCAATTGCATGACCATTTAATTCACTATATGTAGATAATCTATATTCCATAACATCTCTAATTTCATCTGGTAATGTTGATAAGTTACTAAGTACATGTCTAATATCTCCAACAGCTGGTGTTGAAAATTCCTTTCTTAACCTTCCAGTACTACTACCACTATCTGAAACTGTGATTACAGCTGTTATATCAACTGGAAAATATTTAAGACCTTTTAATACATAAGATGTACCAGTTCCACCACCAAATATAACTACTTTCTTCTGTTCCATCATACTTTTTCATTCCTTGTATAAATATTTAGGTTTTTTATGGTTTTACCTATAAACCATTCTTATTAATATATTTTATGTAACATAATAGAAAAAATGCTTGTTTATTATTTTTTGTTCGTATTATATAACTTTATATATCAAATATCAATATAATTACTAAAATTTTAAAGTTTAAAACATTTTATGTTTAATTAATATAAAAAAACTATGCTTAATAAAGCATAGTTTTGGTGCACCCGGAGGGATTCGAACCCCCGATCTCAAGGTTCGTAGCCTTGCATTCTATCCAACTAAACTACGAGTGCAATTTAATTATTATTATAATCTCACTTATAAATTTTGTCAATAAATTAATATATATATATTGAAAAAAAGACATTTAATTGATATATTATATTAAATAAATTTTATAATAGGAGAATAACCTTGGAAAATAGAAAAAACCCAAAATTAAAAGTTATTATTACTTCCATAATTTTTATTATAATTGTTATAACTCTTGCAGCATATACAACCAATTCAAGTTTTAGAAATTACATTGATACTAAACTACTAAATAAACATGTAAGTGAAAATAATTTGGCTACAATTGAAATTAATTCAGATGATAATCCTACTCCATTTGCATATGATGATTATATTGGAGTTCTTAGAAAGAACAGACTTTTAATTTATAATAATAAATCTAACTTATTAAATGAATTAACTATAAATATTACTACACCATTTATTTATAGTAATGGGAAATATGTAACTATATCTGAAAAAGATGGTAATAAATTTTATGTTATAAATAACACTAATTTATTGTGGCAAGGAAAAATTGATGGAAAAATCGAAAAAATTAATATAAATCAAAATGGATATGTAAGTATTATTGCATCAAATTCTACTTACAAATCTATAGTTATAGTATTTGATAATAATGGAAATGAACTATTTAAAACATTTTTGCCTTCAACTTATGCTATGTGCTCAGCAATATCAACAAATAATTCATTTTTAGCTATTGGAGAAGTAAACTATTCTGGTACAGTAATAAAATCTAACATAAGAATTATGTCAATAGATTCAGCTAAAATAATTTACAATTACTCTGCTCCAAATAATGATGTTATAACAAATATTAAATATGCAGATAAAGAAAAAGCAATTTGCATGTTCACAAATTCAATAGTTTCAGTAACTTCAAATGGAAATAATGTATTATATAATATGAATAACAATATAGCTTTTTCAACTATAAATATTTCTAATCATTTTGCTGTTGTTGAAGGTGAATCTTCTGGATTATTTTCACATAAATATCAATTAAAAATATATCCTATAAATTCTAATAATGAAAATTTATATTTTTTAGATAATAAGCTACCAAAACAAATGCTTGCAAATGGTAAAATAATTGCTTTAAATTATGGTAGTGAAGTAGATATTATAACTCAAAATGGTACATTAAAAAAGAATTATATTTCTAGTAAGCAAATTAAAGATTTAATTGTTGGTGAAAGTATTGTTGGAATTATTTATAAAGATAAAATAGAAATTATAGATGTTTAAGGAGGAAAATTATGCCTTTTGGAAGTATTTTTGTAGATATAATCATAATTTTAATTTTTATATTTAGCATTCTCCATGCCTATAAACGTGGTCTTACTTTAGTTATATACCAATTCGTTAGTTTAATAATAACTTTTATTGCCCTGCTAATTTTATGTAAACCTGTTACTAATTGGGTAACAACTAATACTAATTTAGATGAATTCTTTTCTAATAAAATTCAAACTACTTTAGGAAAAAGTTTTGAAGATAATTTTAATAATGGAACATTAATTGAAAGTAAAGATACTAATATTTCAAACTCAGTTGTAAACATTATTAATAATTATATATCTGAAGCAAAAGAAAAATCAGAAAATAATGTAGCTGAATTTGTATCAAATGAAATATCTTATATTGTTGTATCTGCAATTGTAATAATAATTCTTTATATTGTAATTAGAATATTAACTATTTTCTTAAAATATTTCTTAACTGCAATTGCAAGTTTACCAATAATCAGTACATTTGATAAATCTGGAGGAATAATCTATGGGATAATTAGGGGATTTCTAATTATATATATTCTTCTTGCTATATTATCATTATTATCACCAATACTTGCAGAAACTGGTATAGTATCAATCATCAAATCTTCAAAAATTTGTTCAATATTCTATAATAATAACATTTTATTAAAAATTTTTGAATAGAATATCCCTTAAATATAAACATTTAGGGGATTAAATCTCTCCTCCAACTATGGAAATTATTTTGTCATATTCATTTTTCAATAATATATAATCATTAGCACTTATATACTGATTATTATTTTCATAATTATAAATTGCTTTTTGTATATCCAAAATTTTATATTTCTGTTTTTCTTTATTTATATTTTGATATGTATAAATAGGTGTGTATTTAACATTTTCAATAGTTATCTCACCTGTTCCTTTTTTAGTTATAATAATATTTAAAATAATAGAATTTTTAGTATTTTCCTTAACTTGTCCAGATACAAAATTACCCAAAGAATAAATAATAAAACCATCTTTTGTAGTTCCATCTGATAAAGTAATATTTCTTTTTTCCATCCTTTGTAATACATGTGGATGGCTACCTAAAATTATATCAGCACCATTTTCAAATAAAAAGTTAGCAAGTTCATTCTGTTCATTATTTGGAACTGTTTTATATTCTTCTCCCCAATGCATAAAAACACATATCCCATCTACATTTTGTTCTTTTGCTAAATTTAATTGTTTTATTATTAATTCTTTATCAATTAAATTTATACAATATTCTTTTCCAGAAGGTATTGGTATTCCATTTGTTCCATAAGTAAAACTTAAAAACGCTAATTTTACTCCACTTACATCTTTTATTACTACTTGTTCTCTACTTTCCTCACTTATATATGTTCCTGTATGTAAAATACCAGCATCATCTAAATATTTTATTGTACTTTCAATGCCACTATAACCTGTATCTAAACTATGATTATTAGCTGTTGAAAGTACATCTATACCGAATATCCTTCAAATTATATGCTAATACTTCTGGTGTATTAAAATTTGGATAACTACTATATCCTCTATCCACTCCTGCAAATGTAGTTTCCAAATTTCCGAACTGATATATCAGCATTTCTTAATTTCTCTTCTATATCTGAAAAAACATATGAAAAATCATACTTTCCTTCTACATAACTATCCATATATTGAGTATTATGACACATAATATCTCCAATAACAGCCATATTTATTGTAATATCATTAGGAATTACAGCCTCCTCACTAATACTATCAATATTAGTAGTGTTAATACTTTGCTTTGAAGTTTCTTTTCTTACAATCACAAAACATCTTATAATAACGATTACTAATATAATTATTATCACTTTAAAAAATGCCTTTAATTTTCCATGTGGATAATATTTTTCCAAAAAAATCACTCCTTTTACTAAAACTGTTTACTATATAATTCATAATATTTCCCTTGGATTTTTAATAATTCTTCATGTGTTCCCTGTTCCACAATATTTCCATTTTCTATATAAAAAATTCTATCTGAATTTACAATTGTAGATAATCTATGTGCTATTATAAAAGTAGTTGAACTACCTATTAATTCTAACATACTTTTTTGAATTTTGCTTTCTGTTATTAAGTCTATATTACTTGTTGCTTCATCTAATATTAAAATTGGAGGATTTAAAAGCATTGCTCTTGCCATTGTAATTAATTGTATTTCTCCTTCTGATAATGTATCTTTACTAATTATTGTTTCATATTTTTTAGGTAGTTTTTCTATAAATGTATCCGCATATGATAATTTAGAAACTTTTATTATTTCACTATCTAATATATTATTCATTCCATAAGCAATATTTTCTTTTACAGTTCCTGTAAATATTTTAGTATCTTGTAATACCATACCAATATTATTTCTTAAAAACTTCATTGAAAAATCTTTAATATTAATTCCATCTATATAAATATTTCCACTATTTATATCATAAAATCTCATCAAAAGATTTACTATTGTTGTTTTTCCTGATCCTGTTTTTCCAACTATAGCAATTTTTTCTCCAGGATTTACTTTAAAATTCATATTTTCTATAAATTTTTTGTTTGTATATGAAAAATCAACATCTTTAAACTCAATCTCTCCTATAATTTTTTGAGTTAATAAATTTCCTGAAGCAACTAATTCATCTTCTTTACTTAAAAAATTTTTTATTTTTTTATAAGATGCTATTGATATTTGAAGCTCTGATAAAACTGAAGTAATTTCATTAAATGGTCTCGTAAAAATATTAACATACATTAAAAAACTAGTAATTTCACCAATATTTATATTTCCTTTTATTAAAAACATTATCCCAAACACTCCAATTGCAATATAAGCAATATTTGAAATAAGTCTTGTTATTGGATTTGTAAGAGAAGAATAAAATTGAGATTTCACACCTATTTTATATAAATTTTTATTAATAGTTATAAATTTTCTTTCAACTTCATCTTCATAATTATAATCATGAATTAAATCTCTATTCATTATACATTCTTCAGCAAAACCGTTTAGCTCTGTTGCAAAATTAGCTTTTAAATCAAAATAATTCCTTGTTTTTTCAGTAATAATTTTTGATAATATATACATAAGTGGTGCTATAATAAATAAAATTATAGCTAATGAAAAATTTAACTTAATTACAATTATTCCTACTAATATCACTATAATTATACCATTTATAATTTTGGAAATAGCAAGTATGAATCCATTTGTAACATTTTCTACATCTACTGAGAATTTATTAATAATATCTCCATATTGAATTTTATCTATTTCCTTTAATTTAATTTTATTTATTTTTGCAAATAAATTATTTCTAATATTATTAGATATTAATACTGATAAATAAGAAAGAAGCATATTTTGAATTACATTAACTAAAAATAATAAAATATAAATAAAAATTAAAATCTTTAAATTAAAAAATGAAAAATTATTTACAATTCTTCCAACAAATAATGGAGTTAAAATTGTTATTACTGATGAAACTATTGTAAATATAATTATTCCAATTACTATCCATTTATGTTTTAATAAATATTGTCTCATAACTTTCTCCCTAGTTTAAATTATTTTGTAAATTATAAATTTCTTTATAAACACTAGACTTTTCTATTAACTCTTCTTTTGTTCCTATATTCTCTATTTTTCCTTTATCTAATACTACTATTTTATCACAGATATTTAATGAATTCGTTTTTTGACTTGAAATTATTAATGTTATATTATTTATTTTTGCAAATTCTTTTATATTTTTTAAAACCTTTCTTTCAGTTTTGGCATCTAATGCTGAAAGTACATCATCCAGAATTAATATTTGGGGTATATTAGTAAAAGCTCTAGCCAATGCAACTCGTTGCTTCTGCCCACCAGATAAATTACATGCATTATTTTCTAAAATTGTTTCTTCTTTATTTTCAAATTTAGATATAAATTCTTCACTATCTGACTTATATAATACCTCTATAAATTTTTCATTATTTTCTTTTCTACCAAGTAAAACATTTTCTTTAATTGTATTAGTAAAAAATGCTGACTTTTGAGAAATAAATTTTACATTCTCTTTCAAAAATTCTTTATTATATTCTTTTATACATCTTCCAAAAATATTTATATTCCAACTATTTATATCTTGTGTCCTATTTATTAAACTAAGCAAAGTAGTTTTTCCAGAACCTGTAAATCCAATTACTCCAACTATTTCTCCTTTTTTTATTTTTAAATTTATTTCATTTAAAACATTACTTTCTCCGTTATAAGAGAAACTTACATTATTAAATTCTATTGCATTTTTCAAATTATCAAATTTCTTTAAATCTCCATAATTGATATTAGAATTCATATTTAATATTTCTAAAACTCTTTTATTAGACACAAAAGCTTTGGAAAAAATAACTACCAAACTTGATAAAACCATTATTGCTGTAATCATTTGAGAAATATAATTGATTACTGCTATTAATTTTCCTGTTGTAAGTTCTCCATTATTAATATAAATATTTGAATATTTAAGAACTAAAACTATTGCCATATCCAATATAATAATACTTATAGGATTAATAAGATTTGCTATAACATTAGATTTATAAGCTAATAATTTCAATTTATCATTTTCTATTTTAAACTTATCCTCTTCTTTTTTTGTAGCATTAAAACTACGAACAATTTTTAAATTTATAAGATTTTCTTTTACTCTTAATAATAAATTATCTAATTTCTTATTTTGTTTTTTTTGAAAATATGTTGCAACTTTAAATATAATAAAAATACACATTAATAATACTAAAATTGAAATTAAAATAATAATTGCTAAATTCTTATTTATTATATATATCATAACTATTGAACCTATACATATAAATGGAACTCTAAGTATTAGCCTTATAAACATGGCAATTGCAAATTCTAAATTATTTATATCTGTAGTAACTCTATTTACAATAGCAGTTGGCCCCAAATCACTTACCTGTTTATGGGATAATTCAAAAATATGGCTAAAAAATTTATTTCTTAGAGTTGTTCCATATCCCTGAGAAGTCCTCGCTGCAAAATACTGACTAATAGTAGCAAATAAAAAGCCACTTATAGCTAAAAAAAATAATAATAATATATATTTTAACATATCACTTTGATACAATTTTTCACTATTATCAATCATCCTTGCAATTATAAAAGGAATTATAATTTCAATACAAGCTTCAAGCATTTTAAAAATTGGACCAAAAACTAACTCTTTTCTATATGGTTTCAAAAACTCTGACATAAAACTCCCTCATTAATTAAAATTACTTACATTATACACCATTTTTTAATATTATAGTAAATTTTTAAAAATTTATTTTTAAATAATTATCCCCCAGTATAACTGGGGGATTTTCATATGCGCCTATAAGGC
>CANRSD010000054.1 GCA_947642355.1 uncultured Clostridia bacterium | reverse complement strand
TTCAGTAGGAAGTATATTAAGTAATATATATGTTCCTGTTGATGAAGTTTAATAAGAAAAGATATAGTATATATCCTGAAATTGAACAAAATAGATAGAAAAAAGTAGTTTTTTAATTGAAATAACTGCTTTTTTCTTGCTTAATGATATAATGTAATTGCTTAATTTCAGGAGGCAAACAAATATAAGGAAATACATTTTTTACCGACTCAATACATAAAAAAGCAAATGCAAATAAAAATAAATTTATAGAAGAACTATAGATTTATTTTTTAAAAAACTGACCACCTATCATAATTACATTTTTTATTATTTATAGTATAATGTTTTCAAATGAAAATGATACTTGGAGGAAAAATAATGAGAATAGGTTTTTTATTTCCAGGACAAGGTGCTCAAACTGTTGGAATGGGAAAAGATTTATATGAAAAATATGATGAAGTAAAAGAAATTTATAAAAAGGCAAGTGAGATTCTTGGAGTAGATGTTGCTAAATTAACATTTGAATCTAGTGAAGAAGAATTGTCACAAACTAAAAATACTCAAATTTCTATATTAATAATGAGTTTGGGAATTTTAGAAGTTTTAAAAAAGAATGGAATAAAAGCTGAAATGTCTGCAGGACTTAGCCTTGGAGAATATTCAGCATTGATGTATGCAGAAGCTATAAATTTTGAAGATGGAATAAAAATAGTAAAAAAAAGAGGAGAACTAATGCAAGAATGTACACCTAATGGTAATTGGTCAATGGCAGCAATTCTTGGATTAGAAGATAAAAAGGTAGAAGAAATATGTGATAGTGTAAAATCTGGATTTGTAGTTCCAGCAAATTATAATTGCCCAGGACAAATTGCAATATCTGGAGATGTAGAAGGTGTAAAAGAAGCAATAGAAAAGGCTAAAGAAACAGGTGCTAAAAAGGCAGTAGAGCTTAAAACAAGTGGGCCTTTTCATACAGAAAAATTGGAAGAAGCATCAAAAAGATTATTTGAAGAACTTAAAAAAATAAATATTGACTTTCCTAAAATTGATGTAGTAAAAAACATAGATGGAATGGCTTATAAAAATTCAGATAATATTAAAGAAATATTAGCAAAACATGTAATAAATCCAGTTAGATTTGCAAAAAGTGCAGAATATATGATAGAATGTGGCATAGATATTTTTGTTGAAATTGGACCACGGAAAAACTTTAACAGGATTTGTAAAAAGAATTAGTAGAGATGTTAAATTAATAAATATAAATAATGTTGAGACATTAGAATGTGCACTTGAAGAATTGAAAAGTTAAAAGGAGGTTTTTTTTTATGGAAAGAAAAGAAAAGGTAGTTTTTGTAACTGGAGCAGCTAGAGGCATTGGAAAAGAAATATGTTTAGAAATGGCAAAAGAAGGATATGATATTTCATTAAATTATAGAACAAAAACAGATGAAGTAGAAGAACTAAAAAAGAAGATAGAGAACTTTGGAGTAAAATGCACAATAGTTCAAGGTGATGTTGCAAGTTATGAAGAATGTGAAAAAATGATTAATCAAACAGTAGAAGAGCTTGGAAAGATAGATATTGTTGTTAATAATGCTGGTATAACAAAAGATGGATTATTAATGAGAATGAGTAAAGAAGATTTTACAGATGTAATTGATATAAATTTAGTTGGAACATTTAATGTGACAAGAAATGTTATTCCATTAATGGTAAAACAAAAATCTGGAAGAATAATAAATATTGCATCAGTAGTAGGTGTTGCAGGAAACGCAGGTCAAACAAATTATTCTGCCTCTAAAGCAGGTATAATAGGCTTTACTAAAAGTTTAGCCAAAGAAGTTTCAAGTAGAAATATTTTAGTAAATGCAGTTGCACCAGGTTTTATTTGTACTGATATGACAAAAGACTTACCAGATAATTTAAAAGAAACAATAAATACACAAATACCATTAAAAAGAATGGGAACACCAGAAGATGTAGCAAAAGTAGTTAAGTTTTTAGCTTCAGAAGATAGCTCATATATTACAGGGCAAGTAATACATGTTGATGGTGGAATGCTAATGTAAAAAATTATTGAAGATAATTGTATTTGTCGTTGTTACTGCAAAATAATAATTAATATAAAAAAGATGGGAGATTAAAATGGAAAGACGAGTAGTTATAACAGGTCTAGGAGCTATAACTCCTATAGGTAATACAGTAGATGAATTTTGGAATGGAATATTAGAGAAGAAATGTGGTATAGATGAAATTACTTTATTTGATACAACAAATTATAAAGTAAAATTTGCAGCAGAAGTAAAGAATTTCGATCCAGAGCAATATTTAGACAAAAGGTCTGCTAGAAGATTGGATAGATATATTCAATTTGCTTTAGTAGCTGCAAAAGAGATTATGGAAGATAGTAAATTAAATGTAGAAGAAATAGATAGTACACGATTTGGAGTTATAGTTGGTTCTGGAATTGGTGGACTTGGAACAATAGAAGCAGGAGTTAGAACAATAGATACCAAAGGACCAGATAGAGTATCACCATTTTTTATACCTATGGCAATTACTAATATGGCAGCTGGTAATATAAGTATTGAAGTTGGAGCTAAAGGAGAATCATATTGTATGACAACTGCTTGTGCTAGCGGGACACATAGTATAGGAGAAGCTTTTAGAACAATAAAGAATGGATATCAAGACATTATTATTGCTGGTGGAACAGAAGCTTGTATAACAGAAGCTGGTATTGCAGGATTTACAAGTATGAAAGCTTTAAGTCAAAGTGAGGATAAAAATAGAGCTAGTATTCCATTTGATAAAGAGAGAAATGGATTTGTTATGGGAGAAGGAGCAGGACTATTATTGCTTGAGGAACTAGAACATGCTAAGAAAAGAGGTGCTAAAATTTATGCAGAGGTAGTAGGTTTTGGTTCAACATCTGATAGTTATCATATAACTGCACCTGCACCTGAAGGAGAAGGTGGAGCAAGAGCTATGAGACTTGCTTTAAAAGATGCTAAAATAAAAGCTGAAGAAATAACATATATAAATGCACATGGTACATCAACACATTTAAATGATGTAGGAGAAACTCAGGCTGTAAAATCTGCTTTTGAGGAAGCTAGTAAGAAGGTTATGATGAGTTCAATTAAAGGAAATACAGGTCATTTGCTTGGAGCAGCGGGAGGAGTTGAAGCTGTAGCTTGTGTTAAAGCTATTGAAAATAATATAGTACCTCCAACAATAAATTATAAAGTTCCAGATGAAGAATGTGATTTGGATGTAGTTCCAAATGAAGTAAGAAAAGCTTATATAAAATATGCAATGTCAAATTCTTTAGGATTTGGTGGGCATAATAGTAGTATAATATTTAAAAAATATGAAGATTAAGAAAGGATGAATAGCTATGGATTACAAAGAAATTAAAAAGTTAATGGATGATATGGGAGAGTCAAAATTAAGTGAGATTGAGATAGAATTTCCAGATGGAATAAAAATCAAAATAAAAAAAGATAGTGATGAACATAAGAATACAGTTATACCAATGCATGGACCTCAAACATCTATGATGCCTTTAGAATATGGTATGCCATACCAGGTTACACCACCTTCAGTTCCTGCGACTGTTCCATCTGAAGATAAAACAAATGTAAAAGAAGGAAATGTAGTTAAATCTCCAATGGTAGGAACTTTCTATTCAAAGCCATCTCCAACAGCAGAATGTTTTGTACAGGTTGGAAGTAAAGTTAAAAAAGGAGATACACTTTGTATTATTGAAGCTATGAAACTTATGAATGAAATAGAATCAGAATTTGATGGAGAAATTGTAGAAATCTTAGTAAAAGATAGTGAAATGGTAGATTATGGAAAACCATTATTTATTATAAAATAATAGTTCATATACAAAGGAGGAAGATATGAAAATTATTTATTTTGTAGTTGCTTGTATATTTGCAGCTATTTCGTGGGTTTGCACTCAAATAGCTTGGCAGTATTCTAATATATTATTATATATAGCTTTATTTATAACTAGTTTTTATTTATGTTTAGTATTTTTATATCAAGAAGAAAATGAAACTTCTAAAAAATATACAATTTTTACACCATATAACTTAGCATATGTAATAATTATAGCTGTTATATTGTTTACTTTGAGAAAGTATAATATAAAAGAATATGCTACTATAAAATATAGTTTTTATAAGGTGATAGCAATAGTAAATGTGATTCAAGGTGCTATCATAATGTTTTATTTTAAAATTAGGGATATTTATTATCATATGTAGGAGGAGAAAAAGAATGTTAGATATAAATGGAATAATGGATATAATTCCTCAAAGAGCACCATTTTTAATGATAGATAGAGTTGAAGAATATACTCCAGGTGAAGGTGCTATTGCATATAAAAATATATGTATAAATGAACCTCATTTTGCAGGACATTTTCCAGGTCAGCCAATAATGCCAGGTGTATTAATAGTTGAAGCATTAGCTCAAACTGGTGCTGTTGCAATACTTTCTATGGAAGAAAATAAAGGAAAAAATGCTTTATTTGGTGGTATAGATAAACTTCGTTTTAAAAGACCTGTCGTTCCGGGAGATTTATTAAAATTAGAAGTGAAAATAATAAAAAGAAAAGGTCCAATAGGAGTGGGAGAAGCGATAGCTACAGTTGATGGTCAAATTGCAGCTAAACGGTGAACTTACATTTGCTATAGTTGATAATCCATAGGTTTATAAAAATCAGAAAACCGAGCTATAGCATATCTATAGGCTCGGAAATCTGACAAATTTCACAGAAAAATATTATTAAATTAAAACTTCAATGTCGCTGTTTAAGTCGGTTATGATAAAGGCTTTGGTAACTTCATCTGCAATATTTTCAAAAACTATTTGAGTATCTAAGTTAGCAAAATCTATAGAAAGACTACAGATATCTGGATAATAAAATCCAAGGGATATTTGGTTTGCAGAAATACTTTTGCTTTTATGACTTTCAACTTTTTTAATGTCAGGAAAAGCCACAATTAAATATATATTCTCAAAATATGGGAAAAAGTTAATTATTGTAGCAATCCTATCCTTATAGTTATGTGGAGCAGAATCAAGAATGACAATATCTCCTGTTTGTGACGCATTAATTATAAGATCATTTATAAATTCTTGACTCTTTAGTATAGCGACATTTGCGAGATGATCTGATATATATTTCCACTCTTTAGACTCTGGAGTTATATCAATATCTCTTTTTGTAATGTTTAGAAGTTCTTTGATTGTATTTTCAAGAACCTCATCTGTGTTTATAATATTTTTTTCTGGAAATAGTTTTTTTGCCAGTGTAGATTTTCCACTGTTGGCAATGCCACAAAACATAACTAAAGATTGTGGCCGAATCTCAATTCTACTGGGATTCCAAATAATGTTATTACTCATAGGGATTCCTCCTTGATATAGTTTTTTATAAAACGAGTATAACATATGAAGGAGGAAAAATCAATGTTATGTTAATTTAAGATTACTTTGAGGTTTATAATTAGTTTTAAATTAGTATAATAAAATTTAATTTATTATGAGGAGAAGAAGTATATGTTAAAGAAAATTTTAATAGCAAATAGAGGGGAAATAGCTGTAAGAATTATAAGAACTTGTAGAGAAATGGGGATAGCTACGGTTGCAGTATATTCAGAAGCAGATAAAGATGCTCTACATACAAGACTTGCAGATGAAGCTATTTGTATAGGTTCTGCACAATCTAGTAAAAGTTATTTAAATATTAAAAATATTTTAGAAGCAGCTTGTATAACAGGATGTGATGGAATACATCCAGGTTTTGGTTTCTTATCTGAGAATGCTAAATTTGCTAAAATGTGTGAAGAAAGTAATATAAAATTTATTGGACCAAAATATAATATTATAGAGTTAATGGGAAATAAATCAAATGCTAAAGAATTAATGAAGAGTAATTCAGTTCCAACTATTCCAGGTTCAAATGGAAGTATAAAATCTATAAAAGAGGCAATGGAACTTGCTGAGAAAATAGGATTTCCTATAATGATAAAAGCAGCAGCAGGTGGAGGTGGAAAAGGAATTCGTTTAGTAAAGTCTATGAGTGAACTAAATGAAGCTTATAATATAGTAAAGCAAGAATCTAAAATTTCTTTTAATGATGATGAAATATATATAGAGAAGTTTATTGAAAATCCACATCATGTTGAAATTCAAGTCTTAGCAGATGAATTTGGCAATTGTGTTCATTTAGGAGAAAGAGATTGTTCTATTCAAAGAAGAAATCAAAAAGTGTTAGAAGAAAGCCCATCTCCAATAATAGATAACAAATTAAGAGAAGAAATGGGAAAGGCAGCGTTAAGAGCAGTAAAAGCAGCAAAATATTCTAGTGCAGGAACAATAGAATTTTTAGTTGATAAATATAAAAATTTTTATTTTATGGAAATGAATACACGTATACAAGTTGAACATCCAGTTACAGAATGGATTACAGGTATAGATATTGTAAAAGAGCAAATAAAAATTGCAAGTGGAATGAAACTTGGATTTAAGCAAAAAGATATTAATTTTAAAGGTCATAGCATAGAATGTAGAATTAATAGTGAAAATCCAGAAAAGAATTTTGTACCTTGTCCTGGTCAAATTACAGATTTAAATTTACCAGGAGGTAATGGAGTTAGAATAGATACAGCAGTATATACAGGATATACTATTCCACCATATTATGATTCAATGATAGCTAAAATTATTGTACATGCGGATACAAGATTAGAAGCAATAAATAAGATGAAAAGAGCATTAGAAGAATGTGTAATAGATGGAGTAGATACAAATATAGATTTCTTATACAGAATATTAGAAAATAAAAAATTTGTTAGAGGCGATTTTGACACAAGTTTTATATCAAAGGAAATGAAAATATAAAGAAAGGCATTTTGTAAAGTTATGATAATTGATAAAATAAAAAAGCGAAGTATGCCAAAACCAGAAATTAAAGATTCAAAAATCGATATACCAGTAGGCAAATGGGTAAAATGTAATAAATGTGGTGAAATTTTATATAAAGAATTCTTACATGAAAATTATAGTGTTTGTCCTAATTGTAATTATCATTTTAGATTATCTAGTAGACGTAGGATTTGGCAAATAATAGATGATGGCACATTTGAAGCTTTTGATTTAAAAATTTCAACTGTTAATCCTTTAAATATGGATGATTATATAACAAAACTTAAAGGGTTAAAAGAGAGAACAGGAATTGATGATGCAATTGTTTGTGGAACTGGAAATATTAATGGGGAAAAGTGTGTAGTATGTGTTATGGATGGAAACTTTTTAATGGGAAGTATGGGAACTGTTGTAGGAGAAAAGCTAACATATTCTATGGAAAAGGCAATAGAACTTAATCTTCCAATTATAATTTTTTCTGTTTCTGGAGGAGCTAGAATGCAAGAAGGTATTATGTCTTTAATGCAAATGGCAAAAACTACAGTTGCTGTTAATAAATTAAATGAAGCAGGTATATTATATATTTCAGTTTTAACAGATCCAACTTATGGAGGAGTTACAGCAAGTTATGCAAGTATTGCAGATATTGTTTTAGCAGAACCTCGGAGCTATGATAGGATTTGCAGGTCCGAGAGTTATAAAACAGACAATAGGACAGGAATTACCAGAAGGATTTCAAACATCAGAGTTTCAATTAGAACATGGATTTGTAGATAAAATTGTTGATAGAACTGAAATGAAAGAGGTACTTTCAAAAATAATTAAGTTTCATAAATAATATTTGTGGGGGTAAATATAAGTGAAAGAAGAAAGCAAAAAGTTAACAGCTTGGGATAGATTTACAATTGCTAGAAGCCAAACAAGACCAACTGCTTTAGATTATATAAATATTATATTTGATGACTTTTTAGAATTGCACGGAGATAGAGAATTTAAAGATGATAAAACAATGGTATGTGGATTAGCAAGTATTGGAAATCAGAATTTTACAATTATAGCTGAACAAAAAGGAAGAAATACTAAAGAAAATATTGAAAGAAATTTTGGAATGCCTAGTCCAGAGAGTTATAAAAAGGGAATTAGATTTATGAAACAAGCAGAGAAATTTAGAAGACCTGTAATAACTTTTATAGATACAAAAGGAGCATATCCAGGATTAGAGGCAGAAGAAAGAGGTCAAGGAGAAGCTATTGCTAGAAGTATGCTTGCTTTAGCTAGTTTGAAAACTATTGTAATAGCTATTGTAATAGGTGAAGGTTCAAGTGGAGGAGCCTTAGCAATTGGAGTAGGAGATAAAATTTTAATGCTTGAAAATGCTGTATATTCAATATTATCTCCAGAAGGATATGCAAGTATTTTATGGAAAGATAATACAAGAGCAAAAGAGGCAGCAGAGATAATGAAACTTACAGCAGATGATTTATATAATTTTAAAGTAATAGATGAAATAATTAAAGAGCCTAAAGACCGGTGGAGCAGAAAAAGATATAAATTTAGTTGCAAATAGAATTAAAAAATCTATTTTAAAATATATAGATGAATTAAAAAATGTTCCAGTAGAGGAATTAGTAGAAAAAAGATATCAAAAATTCCGTAATATGGGAGAATATATTAAAGAAAATTAAAAAAGGAGAGTGTAAAAATGATTTTAAAAGACAAAGTAATTTTAATTATGGGTATTAGAAACAAATGGAGTATAGCTTATGGAGCTGCAAAAGCTGCAAGTGAACAAGGTGCTAAATTGTGCTTTACTTTTATGGGAGAAGATAATAGATCAAAGATTGAAGAATTAATATCTGAATTTGAAGGAGCAAAAGCGTATACTTGTGATGCATCAATAGATGATGATATAGAAAATTTATTTAAAAATATAAAATCTGATTTTGGTAAAATTGATGGTATAGTGCATTGTATAGCTCATGCATTTACAGAAGAATTACATAATGATTTTATAGAAACAAGTAAAGAGGGATTTGCACATGCAAATGATGTAAGTGCTTATACTCTAGTATCAATTGCAAGATATGCAAGAAATTTAGAAGTTTTAAATGAGAATGCAAGTTTAGTAGCTTTAACATATCATGGTTCAACAAAAGTATTGCCAGGATATAATGTAATGGGAGTTGCAAAAGCTGCATTAGAATGTAGTATAAGATATCTAGCAGATAATTTAGGACCAGCAGGAATAAGAGTAAATGCAATTTCAGCAGGACCTATAAAAACATTATCTTCTAAAGGAATAAAAGATTTTAATTCAATACTAGATATTGTTGAAGAAAAAGCACCACTTAAAAGAAATGTGACAAAAGAGGAAGTAGGAAATGCAGTAGCATTTATGTTAAGTTCAATGTCTGGAGCAATTACTGGACAGGTAGTTTATGCAGATAATGGCTATAATATTATGGGTGTGTAAAAATTTATTTATTATATATAACACTTAATTTCTAATATAGATTTTAAGTGTTATTTTTATAAAGTGAGAATTAAAGGTATAAAAAATTTCGTTAAGTAAGTTCCTTAACGAATTTTTTTATATTAATAAATTACCAATAAATACTAATAATGTCAAGTTATTTTTATAAAATAGTTAACGTATTCTGATATAAGAATTATTAAAGATGAAATTAAAAAAATATAGTAGTATCAATTCTTACATCCTTTTAATTTTTTCGTTAAGGAACTTACTTAATGAAAAAAATATAGGAGGAAACAGAAGATGTTAAGTAAAATTAAAGAAAAATTATTGATATCAATAATAGTTGTAGGATTAATTTGTATATTTACTCCATTAAAAATCAATGCAGCACTCCAATCAAATGGAGGAACACCAGCAACAAAAGATGTAAACGGATGGATAACACAAATTAGACAAATGCAAGCATCTGGAGGAGCTTTGGGATTAACAGATACAATAGGAGCAGATTTAACAAGTACAAATACAAATTTAGACATACATATGCAGAAAAATACAGAATATGGAGCAATGGTATTATTATCAGCGTCAAGTTATGGAAATCCAGAAAAGATAGAAAATGGAGGAACGACAACAGGAAATGCAACAGGAGTATATATGAATATAAATAAAGAATGGGTAGCAGCAGGAATGGCAAATACAGCCGCAGCTTCAATGAAAAATGCAGCAGGAAGATATAAAAATCAATATACAGCACCAACATATACAGAAAAAGTAGGAGATGCAGTATCAACAGTTGGAGGATGGCATGGAAGTGGTAGTACTACATGGATTAGTTCTCATAGTAATAATGTTAATACAATGTTATATGCTTGTTTATTACGTAGCTATTCAGGTAGTATATTTTCATATTATGGATATAGTTATGATAATCCATATTCTGGTGATAATGAACGATTAAGAAAAGATGCACATTATACAAAACCATGGTCATCACGAGCAGTAGTAGTTGTAGGAAGTGGAGTTTAATCCTTAAAAGAAAGGAAATACTAATGAAAGAAAAAGTAAATTATAAAAATAAAAAAGGTATAACTCTAATAGCCTTGATAATAACAATAATAATATTAATAATATTAGCAGCAATCTCAATAAATTTACTATTTGGAGAAAATGGAATAATAGGAAAAGCAAAAGAAAGTAAATTTAAAGCAAAAATGTCACAAATAGCAGAAGATTTTGATTTATATATGAATTCAATGAATGTAAATACATTAGGAGAATTAAATCAAAAAGAAGTATATGCAGGAGGAAATTTGATAAGAGATATAATAGCAGATGAAGAGCTAGAAGTAGAAGAGGAAAAAATAGAAGATATAAGACAAATGCTAGAAAAAGTAGGAAAAGAAGAAGAGGCATATGTAATAGTATTTGAAGGAGAGTTATACTATGTATCGCAAAAAAGTATAAAGAACAATGAAAATCAAACAAAATGGTGTGAAGAAATAGGAATAAAAATATGGGACTATGTAGGAAATACAGGAATAAAAGTAGTAAATGGTAATTATGAAAATATAAATGGAATGTATATGTGTACACCAAAATTAAATACAGGATTTGTAAAAGAAAAAACAAGATATATAAAAGAAAAAGATGGAAACTTAACACCAGGAAACTGGATAAATAAAAAACCAGATGATGATTGGTATGATTATAAGAAGCAAAGATGGGCAAATTTGTATGTAGAAAGTAATGGAATAGAAAGCTATTATGTATGGATACCAAGGTATGTGTATAAAGAAGTAGAAGGAGAAAGAATAGATGCAAAATTTGTAGATATAAATAATAATTATACAGATGGAGAAACAGAAGAAACAACAAGTTGGGAGACATTACAAAGCCAAGGATATAAAGTACCAGAAGCATTTTATTATGGAGATTCTGATAATTATTTAGAAAATAAAGCAATACCAGGATATTGGGTATCAAAATATCAATTATCTGAACTAGTAGATAGTGATACATATAGGGTAGACTTTAGTACAACAGCAACACCAACATCAATAACAATAAAAAATATAACAACAAGTACAGATAAGGCAATAGCAAAATATCAATATGCAATAAATGGAAAAATAGTACATGAAAGTACTACACCAGAAGATTATAAGTTAGAAGGACTAGCTAAAGGAAATAAAG
>CANRSD010000053.1 GCA_947642355.1 uncultured Clostridia bacterium | reverse complement strand
AAAAAATAATAAGTTCAATATTATTAATATTTATGATAGTAAGTCAATTTAGTGGCGTATTTGCAGCACAGATTGGAGAAATAAAAGACATAGTCTCTTTAGGAGAATGTGGAAACGATTTAAAATACACAAATTCAGAAGGTGTAACAATGGAAGTTTTAACTCACTATGTAGTCTATAATGAAAATGGAAGAAGCTACCCAGCCTATTGTCTTAATGTAAATCTACATGGAGTTGATGATAATGATAGTTATGGAGTTGAAGTTGGAGATATGAGCCAAATTGCAAATAATCAAGCAGTTTGGAGAGTATTACTAAATGGATTTCCATATAAATCAGCAAGAGAAATGGGATTAGATAATGATTATCAAGCCTTTGCAGTTACAAAACAAGCAGTATATTCTGTTTTAGATGGAAGAGATACTAATAGATATTTTGGAGCAACAGATGCAGGAAATAGAATGGCAAACAAAATAAGAGAACTTGCAAATATAGGAAGAAATGGAACACAAACATACACAGATCCAGTTATATCAGCAACAGCAAATTCACAAGCAGGAGTTGATAATAAAGACTCAAAATATGTATCTCAAACATTTACCGTTAATAGTTCAGTAAATATGAGAGATATACAAATTATTTTAAATGGAGCATCAGCACCAGAACAAACCAAAATTACAGATATAAATAATAATGAAAAAACTACATTTAATAGAGGAGAACAATTCAAAGTATTAGTTCCAAGAGTTAATATTAGAAACGATATAAATGTTCAATTTAGTATTACAGGACAATGTGAAACATATCCAATTCTATTTGGAAAAGCACCTAATGCAAATTTACAAAACTATGTATTAACAACTGATCCATTTATATTAAGCACAGCAAAAGGAAATATGCAATATAAACCATCAGCAGAATTAGAAATAGAAAAAGTAACAAGTGGTGATAGTAAAATTACAGGAGCAACAGCAGGTTCAGGATTAAAGGGAGCTGTATTTACAGTAACATCTAAAGATGGAAAATTTACAAAAGAAGTAACAACAGATGAATACGGAAAATTTTTACTTTCAGGGCTTGATTTAGGCGAATACATTATTTCAGAAAAATTAGCTCCAGATTATTTCTTAAAAGGAAAGAACACTAAATTTGAAGTAAATTTAGTATATGATGGAGATGACAAAAAAGTAATAGTTGAAAATACTCCAGTTGATATTAAAGTAAATGTAGAAAAAGGTGCAGACAAAACAGAAGCACAAGGAAGAGAAATTGTTACTTATGAAATTGATAAAATAAAGAATTTATCTAATGTTAAGTTAAATGATTTCACACTAACAGATGATTTACCAAAAGGAGTTAGAATACAAAATCTAGAAACAGGTATTTATAACGAAGATTTAAAATATTCAGTTACATACAATACAAATAAAAAGACTAATGTAAAACTACAAGAAAATTTAAGTACAAAAGTAAATAATAAAATAGATTTTACTAAAATTAAATTAGCAGATGGTGAATATATAACATCTTATAGTTTGAATTTTGGAACAGTAAAAATAGGATTCTCAAACACTACAAAAATGAAAGTTGCAACAAAAGTAATTGAAGGATTAGCTGATAAATCAAAATTCATTAACAATGTAAAAGTTTCTGGAACATATTTAAAAGCTAAAACAGAAGACAAAGATGATGTTCCTGTAACAGTATATGAAAATATTTTGAAAATTAATAAAGTAAGCAAAGAATATAACCAATATTTAGACAAAGAAGCTGGAACACCAATTGATGATACAGTTTTTGAGATTTTAGATGAAAACCAAAAATATGTAGCAACAGTTAAAACAGCAAATGGTGGAAAAATTGAATATAAATATTTAGAAACAGGAAAACAATATTATTTAAAAGAAGTTTCTACAATTCCATACTATGTAATTAGTAAAGACTTAATACCATTCAAATTTGAGAAAAATGGACAAGTAGTAGAATTAACAGTAAAAAATGATAATGTAAATCTAGTAGTTGATGTTCAAAAAGAAGCTCCAACAGAAGCACAAAAAGGAGAAATAATAGACTACACATTTAATCATTTAGGAAATTTCTCAAATACAAAAGTATCTAATTTTGTATGGGGAGATAAACTACCTAGACAAGTAAGAGTTCAAGAATTACAAACAGGAATCTGGAACGAAGAATTAGAATATGAAATTAAATATATAACAAATAAAAATACAAACTGGAAAAATATTGGAGAAAAGTATTCAACAACAGAAAATCACAAAATAGACCTAACAAGTGAAAGTTTAGGATTAGAACAAGATGAATATGTAAAAGAATTTAAACTTGTATTTAGTACAGAAGTAAAAGAAGGATTTGAAGCTACAACAACACCAGTTGTTAAAGCAAAAGTAAATGAAGATGTGCAAAATAATAAAATATTTGTAAATAACACTTATGTAACAGCATCTTATCAAGAAACAAAATTAGAAACTAAAGATGATGCACATACAGTAGTTTATACTAAGACACCAGATATAGATAAAGAACTACCTAAAACAGGTATGGATAATTAAGAAGAAGGAGGAATTTGTATATGTTAAATATTACAGAAATTAGAATTAAAAAAATAAATAAGGGAGATTTACTAGGAGCAGCAAGTGTATGTATAGATGGTTGCTTTATAGTAAATGAAATTAAATTGTTAAGTGGAAAGAATGGAAGGTATATTAATATGCCTAATAGAAAACTAAAGAATAAGGATATTAGAAGAAATTTCTCATATCCTATTAATAATGAAACAAGAATCCAATTATTAGATGCTATTTCAGAAGCATATGATGATATGATAGAAGAATAAAAAAGGAGAATGAAAGGTGCTAAAATAGTGCTTTTCATTTTCTTTATATATTTTTAGTTAAAATATGTAGAAATTTACAATTTTTATGATATAATTTGCCTTAAGAATAGTGATTTGTAAAGGAGAAATTTGTATGATACCAATTAATAGAAGAATGGAAGAATTAAGGGCAATTGAAATATTAAAAGACTCAGAATATGCTGTATTGTCAACATCATCAAAAGATAATATTCCATATGGAGTAGCAATTAATTATTTTTATGTAGAGGAAGAAAATTGTTTATATTTTCATACAAAAAAGATAGGTACTAAAATAGATAATATTAAAAATAATCCTAATGTTTCTTTATTTATATTAGGAAATCAAAAGGTTATACCAGATAGATATATAACACACTATGAAAGTGTTATTGTAACTGGTAAAGCTAGCATTATATTAGATGAAGATGAAATACGAAAAAAAATTAATACTTTTGTGTGATAAATTTGCACCTAATGAAATAAAAAGAAGAAAAGAAGTAATAGAAAAGTATATAAAAGCTGTATGTATAGGTAAAATAAATATTGAAAATATAACTGGTAAGAAAAATGAAGATTATTGATATTTTATTATAAGATAAAAGCAAAATACAACTTATATGCAGTAGATAGTTAATTGATATTTATTTGATTTTTTTATATTTAGTAATAAAAAGTAATTAAAAAGAAGGAATAGTATATGAGATATCCAAAAGATTGTAGTGCTAGAATTATAAACACAGAAGCAAGGAAAATATTTCCTAATAACTTAAATTCTATATATTGGGAACATCATGAACAAACTGGTACAGATCATGGAACAGATATGATAATTGAATATATAGAAAATGAAGAATATCATAATAACAAAATAGAATGTCAAATAAAAGGTACTGCAAACATAGAAAATTATAAAAGGAAAAAATACATATCGTATCCTTTAGATATAAAAACCATAAATTATGGATTGAATTGTAGGAATGGCTTTGTGTTTATTTTAGTTGACATTAACACAAAGGAAGTTTACTATGTGGCTTTACAGGATTATTTTATAGCACATAAAGAGTTTTTTTATAATGTAATGAATAATAAAGAAACAGTTTCTATACAAATTGATGAAAAAGATAGTTTAACTAGGGAAAATGATTTTGAATTAAGACAGATTGCAAAATCAACATATAAAAGGGTAAAAGATGATGAAATACTGAAAATTTTATAAAGCGAATCTACTTATATAAATTATAATAATTAGAAAGATAGTAATTTGGTGAAAAGATGTGATATTGATGGAAAAAATTTTTCTAAAAGATAACGAGCTATTAATGAAGGAATGGAACTACGAACTGAATACAAATATAGAAGTTGATAATATAACTATAGGAAGTCATAAAAAAGTATGGTGGAAATGTTCTAAATGTGGACATGAATGGGAAACAGTAGTTAAAAGTCGTACAATAGGGAAAAAAACAGGATGTCCTAATTGTAAAATAAAAAAGTTATCAATAACAAATTCATTAGCTCTTCAAGGAGAGAATGACCTAGCTACTTTGTATCCTAAAGTAGCTAGTATGTGGAATTATAGTAAAAATTTAAATTTATTTCCATATATGTTTAGACCTAATAGCAATAGAATTGTATGGTGGAAATGTGAAAAAGGACATGAATGGGAAAAAGCAATAAGAAATATGAGTAAAAATCCACATTGTCCATATTGCTCAAATAAACTTATATTAGAAGGATACAATGATTTTGCTACTTTAAATCCCAGTTTAATAAAAGAATGGAATTATGAGAAAAATAAAAATATAGATCCTAAAAAAATTGGTAATAACTCTAAAATAAAAATATGGTGGCAATGTAGTAAAGGTCATAAATGGGAAGCGACAATTTGTGATAGGACTAAAAAACATACAACTTGTCCATATTGTAAAGGAAAAAAGGTTTTAAAAGGATATAATGATTTAAGTACTACAAATAAAGAATTAGCACAAGAATGGAATTATAATAAAAATGGGAACTTATTACCAGAAAATTTTTCAAGAGGCTCTGATAAAAAAGTATGGTGGAAATGTAATAATGGGCATGAGTGGGAGGCAACAATAAATTCTAGAGTGCAAGGTTCAGGATGCCCTTATTGTAGTAAGAGATTTGCTACACCAGGAATAAATGATATAGCAACTTTATATCCAGAACTGATAAAAGAATGGGATTATGAATTAAATGGAGAATATACTCCTAGTAATACTGCAACATCATCAGAAAGAAAAATACATTGGAAATGTTCAAAGTGTGGCTATAAATGGGTACAAATACCACACAATAGAACGAAAAGGAATTCAGGATGTCCTGTTTGTGCTAATAAAGTTATTATCTTTGGCTTAAATGATTTAAAAACATTAAGACCTGAATTAATGAAAGAATGGAATTATGAGAAAAACAATAATATAGATCCTAAAAAAGTTTCAGTTGGAACAAATACTAAAGTATGGTGGAAATGTGTAAGAGGTCATGAATGGCAAGCTAGTATATCAAATAGAGCTAAAAAGAATAATACTGGATGTCCAATATGTGATTCAGAAAGAAAAAGTTCAATTCCAGAAAAAACAATTACATTTTATTTATCAAAATATTTTAAAAATATAAAAGAATCTTATAAACCATCTTTTTTAAAAAGAGGAGAAATAGATATTTTTATACCTGAATTATTATTAGGAATTGAATATGATGGTGAAAGATTCCATAAAAATATTGACAGAGATATAAAAAAGAATTCACTATGTGAAGAAAATAATATTACATTATTAAGAATAAGAGAACCAGGATGTCCAACGATACCAAAAGAATATTTTACATATATAAGAAAAGGAATATATGAAAACACATTAACAGAAATGATGTTAGATATTATAAAATTAATTAATACAAGATATAATATTAATATTGATATAGATGTAGACTATGAACGAGATAGAACAAAAATCTTGAATGAATTACAAACTATTGAAAAAAATAATAACATAAAAAATAAATTTCCAAAATTAGTAGAAGAATGGAATAATACTAAAAATGGAAATTTAAAGCCATCATATTTCTCATATGCATCTAACAAAAAAGTATGGTGGAAATGTAAAAAATGTGGATACGAATGGGAAACGAAAATTAATAATAGAACATCACTTGGAACAGGTTGTCCTAGATGTGGTAGAAAAAAAGCTGCTCAAAATCGAAAATTAGTTTCAAATGAAAGATTATTGAAAAATAATCAAATTATGAAAGAATATAATTATGATAAAAATCAAGATTTAGATTTAGATATATTAACTATAGGAAGTAAAAAAAAGATTTGGTGGAAATGTAGCAAAGGACATGAATGGGAGGCACAAATATATACACGAGTACAAGGATTTGGCAAATGTCCAAAGTGTCGATAATAAAGATATTTACAATTATCAAGTAGATTATTAAGGAGGATGCAAGAGTTAAAACTTTTGTATCTTTTATTATTTTGCGAAAGGAGGAAAGAAAATGCAAAAAGAAATTTTATCAGAATTAGAAGATTTAAGAGATGAAACAGAATTTATTATTAACAATGAAGAAATTGTAGAAAATAAGCATGTAGAAAATTACTTACGAAGTTTAGAACGAATTAGATATAACATATTTAATAAAATTAGCTTAAAACAAAAATGTCAAATAGATGAAGCAGACAAAATAAATTATTTAAACAATAGATATAAAGCTACAGTTGAAAATGATGTTTTAAAAATTTATATTCCTGAAGTAATACCAAAATTTAAAAACATTAATAACTATGCTTATAAAAACATTATGATTAATGTAATGGAAAAGACAAAACAATATAAAGACTTATTCAACAATGAATTAGTATTTGTATTTATAAAAGTATCAGAAAATCAAAAGAATATTGATATAGATAATAAATTCATAAAGCCTATTGTAGATGGTCTTGTACTATCAAAAGTAATAGCAGATGATAATATAAATAATATGTTTTATGGTGTATTAGGAACAACAAATAAGACTAAAAAACCATTTACAGAGGTATCCATTTTTAAAGGCGAATCTTTGCTAAAGTGGATAGAAAACAGGGGTGAAATGGATATGTCTAATGTATCCACTTTAGGCAAATTTTAAGTATAAAGTAGTGGATATTTTGACAGTGTCCAAATAGTTGAAAAATAAACAAAAACTCAAAAAAAGTTGTTTGGGGTTTAAAGAGTATGATACAGGAAAGGGAGAAAAACGAAAAATAACAGTGTTGGGAGTAACAAATAACAAGAAGGGAGAATTGAAGATGTGAATTTAAGATTAAGTGAAAAAGATATAGAGCTATTAGCGTTTTTGAAAAAGTACAAAGTTATGTTAGCGACAGATAGTAAAAAGATTTATAAATCAAAAGGATATCATCATAAAAGGCTAAAGGTATTAGAAAAAGAAAGATATATCAAAAGAGTAGACAGATATTATATTAAGCTAGATATAAAAGGAACAAAGCTGATGCGAGAAATGGGATATGATTATTATAAAATCTGTAGAAGGCAAGATTATCAATATCGAGTAAAAGAAATCGTAAAGATTGCAACATTAACAATAGATAGTACAATACAATTTCTACCTAGTTGGGAGATGAAAAATAATAATATTCATACAGAAATGGGAAGAAAGTTCATAGGGGAACTGATCTACCAAGAAAAAGATTATATTACATATTACATTTCTAAAGACAAAAAAAGAGTATATGTTAGCCAGACAGTAAGCGATATACAAAAAACAATAGAATATAAAAATGCTATCGTATTTTTGGAAGATATTAAAATGCTTAATAACAGCAATCAGTATTTTATGTTTGGAAAAGAATCAACAATAGTAATAAAAGCCAGTAAAGAAAATTTAGAAAAGATGAGATATTTTCAAAAAATAGATTTGTATGAAATTTTAAAACAGATATACAAAGGACAAGAAGTATTATTGTCTAATTGGGTAAAAGCAGATTATATGACACAAGATAGAGAGTATATTATTTTAATGCCATTTATAGATACAGAGAAGTTGCACAAATTAAATATATTTTACAACAACAATAAAAATACAAACAGAAAAATTGATATTATTACATTAAAGGAAAACAAAGAAAAAATAGATGAAATACTAACTAACAGAACAAACATAATAGAAATAGACAATTTGTTAGGGGGTATAGATGGAGAAAGTAAAAAGGTTTAAAATACCTTTATTTTTTGTACTTTCTGGAATAATTCTATTGCCATTAATTAATGGGTATTTAAAACTATTAGAAAAATGTTTTAGTACAAGTTTTAGTATAGGAATAATTTTGATAACTTGGCTATTGCTAGATACAATTGTAATACTAGCAATAAACTGTGTTAAAACAACAAAAGAAAATGCAAAAATAGAGGTTGAAGGAGTTAATCTAAAGAAAAAAGATGGAACATTTGGAACAGCAGACTGGGGAACAAAAGAAGAAATTAATGAGTATTTAGGAATAGGAAAAAGAAACGGAATTATAATAGGTCAAACAGAAGAAAATGAGTTAATAACATTGCCACTAGATACATATTTAAACAAAAATATAGCAGTGTTTCGGTTCAAGTGGAAGTAAAAAGTCAAGGGGATTTGCTATACCAAATGCAATTGAATTAGCACAAGAAGAATTACAAAAATCAATTAATAGAGATATGAGTTTAGTCATCACAGATCCAAAAGGAGAACAATATAGAAAATTAGGAAAATATTTAGAAGATGAAAAAGGTTATGATGTTGAAGTATTTAATCTTGTAAATCCTACTTATTCAAATGGCTCAAGATTTATAGGATTTGTTGAAGATGAAACAGATGCACAAATATTTAGTCAAATTGTAATAGAAGGAACACAGATTGAAAGAAAATCTGGAGGAGATGAGTTTTGGAATCGTGGAGAACAAAACTTATTAAAAGCATTATTGCTATATGTAATCCACTATGTTGATAAAGAAGAAAATAAAAATCTAGGATTTATTTATGACTGTCTAGCAAGTGGAAATATAAAAGAAATAGATAATCTGTTTTTCGATACAGAAGGTCCAACTAGATTGTCTTATAACATATATGCACAAGCTACAGATATAGTAAAACAAAGTATCGTAACAGGACTTGCAACTAGATTACAGATTTTTCAAACAGATAGAATAAGAAATATAACCAATAAAGATGAAATTAATTTTGAAATGATAGGAAAGAGAAAGACTTGTGTATTTGTAATAACAAGTGATACTAATTCAACATTTGATTTTTTAAATACGCTGTTTTTTTCATTTTTATTTATCAAATTAATCAAATTAGCAGATAGTATGCCAGATGGTAGACTACCAGTAGAAACAACATTAATTTTAGATGAGTTCACCAACATAGGAAAGATATTAGACCTACAGAAGAAGATTAGCACAACCAGAAGCCGTTTGCTGAATTTATGCCTAATATTTCAAAATATTGCACAATTGAAAAATCGTTATGATGATGATGTATGGCAAGAAATATTACGGTAATTGTGATACAAAAATATGTATGCGGATGTCGGAGATATTCTGACAGCTGAATATATTACAGAATATCTAGGAGTGGCAACAGTAGAAACAAATGCCATAAGAAAAGAAGCTCGGATTTGATGGTAATTTTACTTATGGAATGGCAAATGTAGCAACAAATAAAAGAAATTTAATGAATCCAGATGAATTACTAAAGATGGATAATAACAAAGAAATTGTAATGGTAAGAGGAAAAAAGCCATTTATATGTAATAAATTTGATTATTCACAACATTCTGAAGCTAGTAAATTAAAAGATATTACACTTGAAGAACAAAAGAAGAAATTTAAAGATAACATTGAACAAGAAAACATGAAAATGCAGAAAGAAAAGAAAGAAGAATTATCATTTAAGAATTTTTAAAAATTAGGAAAGAGGTGAAGAATTATGACAGATGAATTACAAGAAAAAATAACTTGGCAAAACATTAATTCATCTAAGACAAAAGGAAAAATTTTAACAGGAAATATTATTGCAATAGAAACAGAAAAAATGAAAGATACTAATATTACTTGTGCAATAGTAGATTTTAAAGGTATAAAGGTACTAATACCAGCTACAGAAATTATAAAAGATGGAAAAAATGATAAAAAACTATTAAGAAATATGATGGGAGCAGAAATAAAATTTATAATTATAGAAGCGGACAAAATAAGCAATAAAGCTGTAGGTTCAAGAATAAAAGCAATGGAAAGAATAAGAGACATCAACCTAAAAAAGATAGAAGTAGGAGATAAAGTTTATAGTAAAGTAGTTGGAGTTTGGAAAAAATACATAAGAATCGAATGTTTAGGAATGGATTTCATAATAAAAGCACAAGACTTGCAATATGGATATGTTGAAGATGTTTCTAAATTATATAAGATAAATGAACAGATAAAAGTAGTAGTAAAAGAAATTGATGAAGAAAAGAAAAACATCAAAATATCAATAAAAGAATTATTAGAAGATCCATTTAAAAATATTAGAAAAGATTTTACAGAAAAAGGAGAATATCTAGCAACAATAACAGGCTATACAGACAATCGGCATCTTTGCAAACATTATGCAAGGAGTGGATTCGGTTTGTACTCTTCCAACTTGGTTAGATAGACCACCACTTCCAGGAGATAAAGTAATTATTAAAATTTATAAAATAGTACCAGAAAAAAGAAAAATCTATAGTTCTCTAGTAAAAGTAATAGGAAGTGATGCAAATGAATGAAAAGCAAAATAAAATAGCAAAACTATTATGGGATTTTCAATCTTTAAGAGAAGAACATATTTTAAAAGTATGTGAATGTAGCATAAATGACATAGATGTTTTAGTAGCAAATAAAGTATTAGTTAGAGATAAAAAAACAAATATCATAAGATATAGAACAAAAGAAATAAACAATAGAAATGTTGCAGCATTTGATGTTGTTATGGATTATTTGGAAAGAAACCCAGAAATAAAAAAAGGAAAACATCCAGTAAATGTAACATTAAAAACAAGATATGTTAGTTATGATATTATAGCAATTAAAGAACAAGAAGTAGATAATCTGTACCAAAATATAGACACTATTTCAAAAGCTGATAAGTTAATAATTATTATTGAAACTAAAAACTATATGAAAAGAAAAATCAATACAAAAAGGCCATGTTATATATGCACATTTCCACCTATAGAAATTATGGAAAAAATAAATTAGTCTTACAAAGTCAGGTTATAATCTGGCTTTATTTTTTTGCCATTTTGTGTTAATATATACAAAGAAAGAAGGAAGATATAAATGACAATGCAAGAATTTGTAGATTATTTAGATAAAAAAATAGAGCAAAATGAAAATTTTATTAGAATTACATTTTATGAAATAAGAGTAAAATATGGCTTAACGGAAAGTGAAACAAATACACTTTTAGAATTGGCGAAAAACAAATTTGAAAATATGGGATATAATGTATATTTTACAGATGCAAAATATACATACCAAAATGCAAGAATGACAGTACAGCCTAATGAATTGATGATCGCTGTAAAATAAAAACAGAAAATTTTATTGCAAAAAAGAATTTCTGTGCTATAATTTTAATGAAAAAATAAAAGGAGATAAATCGAAAAAATGAATCTATTAAATAAATGCACTACAAATGAAATAAAATTATTAAAAAACATTGGAATTAATATAGAAGATAAAGAATACACAAATGAAGAATTAAGAAGATATGAAAATCAAATAGAAGATTTTATAATGAGCCATAGCACTAAAAACGGAGATATTAGTAAATTAAGTAATCAATTTAGTAGTATTTTAAATACTTTAGTAAAAGGAAAATAATATAATGAATAAGCAAGAAATTATAAAATATTGTACTACATTGCCTAGTACATTTGAAGATTATCCATTTCCAGATGATAATATTACTGTAGCAATGAAACATTTAGAAAATAAAAAATGGTTTGCATTGTTAATGGATGTTAAAGGGGAATTGTACTTAAATGTAAAAACTGATCCAAACTATTCAGAGTTATTACGAAATTCTTATGATTATATAATACCAGCTTATCATATGAATAAAGAACACTGGAATACAATTATTATAAGTGATAAAGTAGATAATTCTTTAGTAGAGGAATTGATTGAACAAAGTTATGAATTAACAAAAAAATAGCATTCACGAAAGATAATAAATTTAATAATAATAAAGAAATGTTTATAGAAAAGAA
>CANRSD010000052.1 GCA_947642355.1 uncultured Clostridia bacterium | reverse complement strand
TTACTATATCTTGCATTTTTACTTTTTCTTCTTCTTTCATTATGTCTTCATAATTGTCCATTTTTAAATCTGCATATATTAAGTTTGCTTCTTCTTCTACTCCTGAAATATTCGTTCTTTGTTTTGCTGTCTTCGACTTCTTTATTACACTATTATCTCCCATTATCAAATTTATCGATATTCCTGCTAATATCAATAGTACTATTATTGTTATTATTAGGGCTATTAGAGTTATTCCGCTTATCTTTCTTTAATTTATTTTTTGTATGCATTACTCCTCCTTATCCTTTGTAAAAAAATTTTATTTTAGTTTAATCAATTTTTATTCTTATTATGCTTTTTTCTCTTATTTAATCTCACTATATCATTAAAAGTTTTATTATTCAAGCTTTTACTTGATTCTTTTGTGTTATTATTTTTAATCACTTATTTCCTCTAATCTTTTTCCTTAAGTATATTACTTAACGAAATTCATTCATAAAAATATAGTTCTAAAAATAATTAGTAATTAATTTTTAATATCATAATTCTTACATCAAAAAAGCGCTAGAATTTAAAAACTCCAACGCTTTTATTTTATTTATGTCTTATAATCTTTGCTACAATAACTGTTATATCATCTTTTGCAATGCCATATGAATTATCAATTGCTTCTGAAACAATTAGATCTGCAATCTTTTGAACATTATTAGTATTAACATTTTTTAAAAAATCAGCAATCCAATCCTTTTTTATCTCATCTTGTACCTCTAATAAACCATCACTACACATTAATACTATATCTCCTTCATTTAATTCTATAGTATTACGAGATAAGTTTATATCATTTACTATTCCTATTGGCATCCCATCTGATGGATATATATTTACTTTTTTATTAGTTTTTATATATGTATTACATGCACCATTTTTCATAAGAGATAATGTCCCAGAATATAAATCAAACACACTCATATCAACACTAGCATACATCTCATCTTCTTTATTTAAATTAAGTTCTGAATTTATAAGGTTAACAATATCATCTTCTTCAAAGCCTTTTGCTAACAAATTATTTAAAGTATTTACAACAAATTTACTACTTTGTTTAGCTTCTTTTCCACTTCCCATTCCATCACTAATTACTAATAAATATTTTCCATCTTCCAATCTAACTTGCAAATTTGAGTCACCAGATACTGTGCTATTTTCCTTAGTAGTTTTAGAACTTCCTACTTGCATTATATATTTATCCTCAGCTGAATAAGTTTGAATATACACACCTGTGGATAAGTTCTTTTTATCTTTTTGAAATGAAAACTTTTCCCCAAAAGATTTAGAAATAATATCTGAAATATTTGCTATTTTACTTTTATCCCTAATAGTTTCATCATTATATTCTAAATCTAAATTAACAATATATTTTCCATTTAAAGCTTGTACCACTGAAACGTTATTCACATTATATCCTTTTCCTGTGAGTAAAACTTGTATTTCTTTTTCTTTAGTTTCAAATTTATTATCATTTATTCCTGTCTCACTTGAAACCTTATTAATCATATTAGTTACATTCTTGAGTTCACTACTCATTTTTTTATTCTCTTCTTTTTTAGTTTCTGCTTTCACTTTTTTTATTTGCATTTCCCTATAAGTTCTATTTGCAATTTTTATTAATTCTTGCAAGTCTTCTTTTATTTTTTGATCTCTCATTAAAATATAATTATTATACTTTTTAAATATATTTACTATTATATTTTCAGTAATAATATCATTTATTTTAAATTCATCAAAAATATCTTCTATAATATTTTGATTATTTACAACATCCTCATAAAAAATATTAGTTCCATAGTCTTCCATATTTTCTAAAAAATTATCTATATATATTTCCTTTGATAAATCTGATGTAGCATTATTTATATAAAAATTATTATTCATCTCAGAAATTGTATTTGCAACTGCACTAAGCTTATCTTTTATTTCTTGATAATAATTCAATCTGTGCTCTCCACGGTTTGTAAGTAATTTTTCCTTTCCCATTAAGTCCTCAATTTGAATTTTTACTTTAGAAGGAACAAAAATAAGTAAAACTGCTGAAATAAAAATTTCTCTAAAATAAATTATTGTAGCTGTATTTCCATTTGCTAAGTATGTTAAAATCGCATTTCCTAAAATAAAACCTACAATAACTCCTATTTTCCCAAATTTATTTAAAACACCTGCTAAAATACCTGAAACAGCAAATACTGTAAGTTGCAATAATGTTATATTTCCAATTAAAGTCAAAGTTAGTCCAATTGAAAGTCCTACAGTCCCACCTACTAACATTCCATTTTTTAATCCAAATAATAATATAATAAATATAACTAATATATTAGTTATACTTAAAGAAAAAAATTTAACATTACTAAAAGCAGAAATTGCAATTGAACATATAAGCGCTGCAGATATAATCTCCTCTATTGTAAATGCTTTTTTATCTTTAAAATCTCGTATTACAACTATACCATTTACAAATATTTTGTAAAATGTATATGTTAAAGCTGCTATAATTGTTCCTAAAAATAAATCATATATTAAAAATATATCTCTTAAATTATTTATTAAATTATATAAAAAACTTGCTATAAAAATTCTCGTACCAACTTTAAAAACTTCGTTTCTATCTTCTAAAGAAACTTTTGGCTTAAACATAAATACTGTTAAGAAGAATATAATTGATGTATAAAAATAAGCTGATAATCCATCTAAACCATGAAACACTGCTGTTGAAATAAAAGAAATAATATATACAACAAATATCGGAACTGTACTTCCCATACAAGCAGCAACTATAGCTAGTCCAAATGGAAGTATCTCATTTTTTATTGAAGCTACTGATACCAAAAATGCTAATATGTATATAACGCAATTATGTAATTTAAAAATTTCTTTTAACATCAAGTTAATCTTATTTTCTCTAACATAGTTAGAATTACTTACTCCACCATCCGCATTAATATTTTGAAACATCCTTAACCACCTCATTTTAAAATAAATTATGTAAATATTTTACTTAATTTACACTTTAAATTTTGTCATATTTACTAATTTATTTATAAAATATTTTTACAATTTGTGATAATTTAATGTAAATTGACTATTATTTTGTCAAATTACGTTTTATATTCTATTACATTTTGTCTCAAAATGCAATAGACAAGTAAAAACCCGATTTGAATTTATTTTTCAAAACGGGTTTTTATTTTATTATCTTATTTTTCTATTTGGTAAAACCTTCTTCTTAATAAGAATTATTCCTATTAGTAATATTCCTACTGCAACTGTACATACTATTACCATTTGTGTTTCTCTAATGATTTTACTATCTAAACCTGTTGGTGGTGATAGTGTAATTAACTCTGTTGCATCTGTATCTGGTTCTTTTGCTGCTTCTGCAAATTCTCCTATTGGCATTTTTACTTCATTTAATGCATATGGATTTGCATTTCCTACTATCGACCTTACATCTCTTCTACCTACTGTATTTTCTAATTTTATAATTTCTGCTATATTTTCTATATCACTATTATCAAGTTCTGATGAGTAATATCTTGAAACTTCTAAGTTTATCTTAGCCACTGCTTCATCATAATTTTTGTTTGAACTATATGGTAATAATTCTCTTATCATATCTGGGTTAGTAGCTGTATCTACATCTGCATTATTATCCACATTTAATATTATATTATTTTTGCTTTCTGTCATATACTCTCTTTGACCCTTATCTATAATAGCATATCTTTCATCATTATTTGCCATACGATTTGCCCTTGTTTGTCCTGTAACTTTTCCATTTTTGTCTATAATTTGTACTACTGCTGGATCTATTAATTTATTATCTAATAAATATTCTACTGTTGCATTTAGCCAGCTTTGGTCTCTTGTTACATTATTCAAATCAATAAAGTCAACATCTGTATCTACATAATCTACTATTTGGTGTACTTTTGTTTTTACTATAATATCTGCTTCTGCTTCTTTTCTTACTCCAACTGCCTGACTTCCTAAATAGTAAATACTTCCAAAGTATCTACCATATGGTGCTTTAAAGTAATTTGTATTATTATGAGTATATACTCTTCCTAATGCTTGTGTATAATATGGTGTTGAAACTTCACTTAATGCTTTATTTATAATTGCATCTATTCCTTGCTGAGTTGTAGTAGAATCTATTTGTTTCCATACATCATCTAATAATCTTGCTGTTCTATCTGTTTCACTTGTATTAAATACTGTCATTTGGTATTTTACAGTTATTGTTGTTCCTTGAAGAGCTGAAGCCTCTGCCATTATATACCTATATCCTTGTGTATTTGAAGTTCTATTTAATGATGCTATATTTTCATATCCTATAGATGCTTCTTCATTTAATACTACTGTTGGTACTATTGTTCCATCATCTTTTATTTCATAACTTATATCATATATCGCGTCTAATATAACTCTATTATCAGAAGTTTTTAATATTATTTCTTTTATTTGTTTGTCTATTGTTAATTTTGTTTGTGATCTTTCTTCAATACCACAATCTATCTTCTTAACAATATAACTAAAATCTGGTGTTCCTATTTTTCTTCCTGCTTGTATTATGTCTCCATTTATTAATCCAATATCAACATTTGCAGTTGCCTGTGATGAATAACCTATATTATGAATATTTTCAACAGATAAATTTATTTTCGATGTTTCAGAATACATATGATATCCTGTACCTAAAACCTTATTATCATCGTCTGCATCAGCAGAATTATAATATCCAAATAATTCATTATGATTTTGAGAAATATTATCTGCTGTATCAAGAATATGTGAATTGTCATAAGTTAACATATGTGATTTATATGTTATATATAATCTTCTTGCTTCATTATCACGACTATCAGAAACATTTGCTTCTGCTAAATCTTTATTTGATAAATCATGCCATTCATTGTCTGTATATCCATCTCCATCTGAGTCATTATTAAATCCTATTTGATATGCTGTTGATTTATAATCTTGACCATTATAAACTTCTTCATATCCAGAATTTCCTGTACTTATTTCTTTATCTCCATACACAAATCTTACTCTATAATTACCTGCTGGTATTGCTGTAAATGAATATTCTCCTTTATCATTAGTAACTATTGATTGTTTAAATCCTGTCAATCTTTCAATTGTAGAATTTCCTAATGCTGGAATTGGTACATGAGTAGGCCATTCAAATTCATATTCTTTATAAATTGTATTTCCATTTGTGTCTTTTTTATAAATTATATTTCCATTAGCATCTTTTCTTACATTTCCGCCTTGCATCTGTTTCCGCTTGAGGAATACTAATCGCTTCAATTATTTCTGTCGTTAAATTCTTTATTACCTTATCTCCCTCATTTGGATTATATATACCATTACCAACTGTTTGATTATATTCTATTGCCTGTGTTTGACTATCGTCCCATACCATACCTGTAATTGCTCTGTCTACATCATAAAGTGATATTGTTATTATTGGTGCACTATCTGTGTCATCTTCATAATATGATTTTTCATTTGCATATTCTAAGTTAATATTGTTTGGAGCTGAATCCTCATCAACACGTCCTGCAATTTGTCCTGGTCTTCCCCATTTATTTTTAGATGTGTTTGAATAGAATGATGTAAAGTTTGTAATTTCTGCTACATTATGTTTCTTTCCAAGTTTTATTACATCTTGAACTCCTGCATTATTAAAGTTATCTTTTTCTACTCTAAATGTCACAGAAATCTCAGCTCTTTCTCCACTTTCTAATGTTTTTCCCCTTAATGAATTTGTTGTCATCCTTGTATATTCTACTCCATCACTACCTCTTCTATTTCGTCCTTCTACCCAGTCTACATTATATGTTCCATTCTCTCTATTTCCTGAAGTATAATAAGTTACTGTCGATGGATAAGCTACTTGTATTACATTATCCACTGATTTTCCATTTACTTTTTGAACATATCTATACATCTTCTCATAATCTGTTTGTGATGAACCTGACGGCTTAATAAGTTCAAATGTACTATCAAAATAATCTGCTATTTCATTTACTCTTGCTGTATATGTTTCAGATTGATTATGAACTCTAATTGTATAAGTTAAGAATATTTCCATCTCAGTTGTTTCTTTTGGTAAATTTAATACCTTTTTATAAAATCCGTCTATTGCTCCTCCTGCCACACTTCCATTATATACACTTGCTCTATAATAATAATCTGATGAATATAATCCTAAATTATATTCTATTTGCTCATCTGCTACTGCAATTTGTTTATATAATAATTCCCAGTTATCTGGATCATCTAAATCTATTGCACTATTATATCTATATTTTAATACTTTTCCATTTACAACAACAGTAGCCATAGTTAAATCTTTTTCTAAAGCCAAATCTGTTGCTTCTCTTTCAATTAATCCTAAATTTATACTTAAGCAATAATTATATAATGCTGAATATTTATATTGAGTTAAATTTATATCTGTTATTGTTTTATCCCAATGCATTAAATGCATCTTATCATCAAAAGGATATGTTAGTCCTCCATTAGATGTTCTTGATGTCATTATTAATTCATTATATATTTGCCCATCTTTATTAGTAGTATTTAATGTAGAAATCTTTCTTATATTATCTGCATTTATTAATGATGCTGAGTCCTTTGATGAATAATGTAATTCTTTAACACTTGTACCTGATCCATTTTTAGCTAATCCATCTGTCAAACCATTTTCATCCATTGCTTTTTCACCTGTAATATTCTCAAATGTGTTATTAAATGCAATTCTCCCATTAGGATCATCTATTGCCATTGAGTTATAAAGATAAGCATCTCTTCCCGCTGTTGAAGCATTTTTATATCTACTTGCATCTCCATTTGATGTTGCTAAAAATGTTGTAGGTTCATAAGTTTGTCCATCATAATAAAATTCTACATCATATGATACCCTTAATCCACTTCCATATCTACTTTCAAATGATGCTTTTTCTCCAGCATCTCTAAATGCTGGTACTGAAATCGCTCCTATTGACCAATTACCTGTATCATCTGTATAAGTAGTAGCAGATATTCTACTAGTTAAATTCTTATCATCATATGCATATACATCTTCTAATCTTTCTACTATACTTCCATCAGCTTTACTTATAACTCTATAAACTTTAACAAAAATATTTGCAATTCCTGCTTCACCTTCATCTATTTTACCATTCTCTCTTGCATCAACATGTTTATTTTGACTTCTATCTGTATCATCCCAAACTTTTCCTCCTATTTTCATAGTAAGTACAAGTTTTTCAACATATTCCCATTCATTTGCACAAACTACATTTACTGTAGACCCAGCTGTTAAACTTCCTGATGCATTTGGTGACATTGATACTAGTCTCCAATTTTCCGGAATATCAACTTCCTCTACTGAATATGTTGGTGCTTTATCATACCAATAAATTGGCATTGAAGTCCAACTCCAATTTGTTCCTTTAGATATTTGAGTCCCAATTGTCATTGAAGTATCTACATAACTTACACCATTATAGAAAAATGTACCTGTAACTGTTACATTAAATGTAAATATACCTGTTACATCATTAGGTGTTAATCTATTATCTTTAACTGTAATATTTTTATCAATCTTAATTCTTGACTGATTAACTCTTCTTGCTGTATTTCTAGCTATAACATTAACTATTCCTTTTACATTATTTTCTTGATTTTCCGCTTCTAATCTTCCTCTTGGTTTATCAATTGATACTGTACATCCACTTGGAATTTCAATTTCTTCTATTGTATAAGATGGAGCTGAAGTTCCTTTTTCCCAGTAGAAATATCCTGATCTCCACATTGTTCCTGATTCAACTTCTACTATATAACTTTCATTTCCTACAGTTATTCTAAATTTGAATACTTTACCTTCTATTTCATTACCATTTGCATCTACATATGTTTTCTTAAGTTGTATTCTTCCTCTATCATATCTATCTTTTGGTATACCAGAGTTAGTTGCTGTTACATTTTTGGTTTCACCACTTATCAAATATCCCATTCCTTGAATCATACCAAGTAATTCAAAATTTGCATTATCTGGTATTATCTCTTCTACTGTATAACGAGGTGCATCATCATTCCAAGTAAATTTATTAGATATCCATTTCCAACCACTTCCTGAATTAATACTTACATTCATTACAAAAGGATTTATAACAGTTGCATTATATCTTTGGCCTCCATATGTAAAATCTCCTGTAACTATTACTCTAAAATTATATGTTCTATTTTGCATACCTGCACTTGGGTTGACTAATTTTTTATTAATTTGCAAATATCCTTCTCTAGGTTTAACTGTATTTTTAGCTTTTATTTCTATTGTTTGAGCTGCTGACATTGTTCCTTCCCAAGGACCATTTGGAACAAATCTTGTAGAATCATAGTTTACTTCTTCTACTCTATATGATGGAGCTACCTCTGCCCATTTTATAATTTCTGATGTTCTTGCTCCATATCCATCTTTTGTTTTTATTGATACTGTTTGAAAAAGTTTACCATCTACATATATATTAAAATAAAATGTATCATTTATTGGAAGTCTTGCTCCATTAGCATCTACAGTTTCTTTTTCTATTCTAATATATCCTGCCTGTCCTAAATCCCATGAACGAGAAATATTAGTATAATTATACCATCTTGCAGCTATAATTCCATGTGTAAATGTTTGTGCATCTTCTTGTTCATATCCTGTCATTTGTAACCATTGAGTTGTATCATCATATACTTTCTTAGTTTTTGTTGTAGTTGTCCCATCATCATTTGTAACTTCATAACTTTCTGTATGATAATTATTTTTATATTTTGCTGTCCAAGTACATATACCATATTTACCTTCGTATGTATCAAAAGTTCCACCAGCATTCATATATTTAAAATCAAAATTAAATCCTGTAATATTAGTTAATCCTACTTTATATTTTATAGATACATAAAATACCTCATTTGGATTCGGAAAATTATATCCTTCTTCCAAATCTCTTTGTTGATTTGCAAGCCATACAAATTCCCAATCTGTTCCACGTGTTAACTGACCTAAATTTGATATTAAAGTTGCATTTACTATATCTGAAAAAACATATTTTTCACCATTATGCTCAGTTACTGATTTTACATAATCTATTGAAAATGGTCCTACTATATATTCTTGCTTATTTCCATCAAAGCTAACAGTAACTTCATCCGCTTCATTTACAACACCATTTTGATCTGCATCCTTATTCCAGCTAGGTTCATATTTTATAACTGGAGCTTTTACTGTTCCTGTTTCTGAACCTGTATTATATGTTTGATTTTTATAAGTAGGTGAAGATGTACCAGCTAGACCATATATATATGCTTCAAAATCATCTGCTGTTTTAGAAACACCATTTCCACTTGACCTGTCACCTTTTCCCCAGTTTGTTCCTGCATCAGTATCCCACCAAGCATATTGTACATAATTTTTCTCATTTACATAATTATCTTTCATTTCTGCTAATATATAAGCTTCTTTTGGTGTAGGTGTATGTGAAGATACACGTTTATAATATCCATAAGTCTTAGTTTGATAACTTTTTTGACCAAAATCAGCTGAAGAAGGAGCTGATTTATAAGCAACTGTGTGACTAAACTTTTTATTACCTTTATTATTTGCAGTAAGATATGGTAAATCCTCTGTATGTGTTTTCCCACATGAACAAGTAGCACTTAAAATTGTTGAGCCATCACTTTTAGAAGGTAAATATGTTCCATTTTCACTACAAAGCATATCATATTCTTCTTCCATTATCATGTCATATTCAACCCATAGTCCATCTGGATTTAAATTATTTTTCTTTTTTGATACTATTCCATTTGGATTAGCTGCTCCTGGAGGAAATGCTGCTAAAACTGTAGTTGTAAGTAAAGTACCTAATATAGCAATTAACACATATACTACTATTTGCTTTTTACTCATTACTCAGTACCTCCTTCTTTTACTTTAACTTTTAATTTTAAAGTTGTTATTAATATCATAGTTCCAACTATTCCTAGTGTTATAATTGTTACTGATATATATATATATTCTTCACCAGTTCTTACAGATACATATGTATCTGCTCTTGCAAAATCATCTTCATTTTGTGATTTATTTCCTGGTACAGAATCTATATCAGATATACCATAAATATTATAGTCTTCACAAATTTCTGCTGTATTTGTAACTACTCCTAAATTATCATTTGTCATCGTTTTTGAAAGAACTAATTTAAATGTTTTTGTCTCTCCTGGTTGTATCTCTGAGTTATCAAGTTGATTTGTATATAAATTTCCATCACTTCCTGTATACCAGCTTGAATTTAATCCTGAATTAAAATTCATTCCACTTGGTATATAATCTACTATTTTCTTAGCATATCCTGGAACTTCTCCTTCATTTTTCACAGTAAATGTATATTCTATATACACTTCTGAACCTGAAAGTTGTTTTGAACCTATTTCAGTTTTTGCTAATGAAACATTTTTATATGATACTGCATTAGTTCCCTTACTATTTTGAACTGTAATTTTTGAAATTCCCATATTTAAAGATAAGTCAAACTTTAATGCTTTTGCTAAACCAATATCTATATTTGATATACTTCTATCTGTAACAGCTATAATATCTGTTACTGCTCCATTTCTTAAAATACCATCTTGTTCAACTTTTGTTGATATCGCATCTGAATTTACATTTACTGGTACATTTTCCTTTTTATAAGTAGTTACTGTATATGAAACTGTATCATAATCAAAAATTATCATATAATTTCCAACTGTTACATCATTAAATACATATTCTCCATTTGAATTTGTAGATACTACTTGTTTTATTGTACCAGTATTTGATTCTACTAATGTCGCTTTTATATCTTTCATAAGTTTTTCATTATCTGTTCTCATTCCATCTTTGTTTTCATCAAGCCAAGCTACACCTTCAATTTTATATGTTTTAGAAGTAGAACCTGGTGTATTGTCTGTAACAGAACTTGGATTTCCACTTGAGCTTTCACCTATTTCTGTAACCTTTATTTCACTACCTTCAACAATATGAGTAATTTCATTTGAAGTTAATTTTTCTATATTATCCCCTTCCACTGTTGCTATATTTGTAACTTTAAGTTCTTTCTCTCCTTTTAAGTCAGTTGCCATTGCTACAATTTCTACTTCTAAAATACATTCAGCACTTATTGAAGTCCTTATTATAGCTTCATTCTTTTCAGATACTTGTTGATTCATTGTTGGACCATTTGATTTATATTTAACTGACTGAGCCACTAATCCTTCAGGAATTCTATCTGTTAAAATAACTCCTTTTGCCATAGTTGATCCTTTATTCTCAACAATAAATTTATAAGTTATTGTTTCTCCTTCTTTTACATATGTATTTAAAGTTGGAGATGTTTGTGTTATTGAAAGTATTGGTTGACCAACACTAAACTTAAATGGTATTGATTCATAAGTTCCATTTTTTCCATCTTCAAAAGCTTTTGCTACTAATTGTATTTCTTTTGAAGATATATTTTCTTTTAATCCTTTTATTTTTATTTCTAATCTTAATGTTTTAACATCTAAAGATTCTAAGTTACTAAATCTCCATGTTATTATTCTTGTTTTCTCATCAAACTCTGCCATAGATTCTTCTATCATAGATACTCCGATCTTCAGCATAAGCTCCTACATAACCTTTTTCCATTTCTAATTCTTCTGGTAATAACATAGTTACAATAACATTATCTATCTTTTCTGCTCTTAAATTTCTAACTTTTATACCAAATATGGCCTTTTCATCTTTTGCTTTTATACCACTTGTAATATGATTTGTTTCAATAGAAACTTGCATATCAGAAAGTTTTACCATAACTTTTTGACTCTCTGTTTGTAAATTAACAAGTAAATCTTTTGCTGTTATTAATGAATAAACCTCAAAAAACAGCTCATCTTCTCCATCTGCAAATACATTATCAACATTTAATACTACTGTTAAATTTACTTCACTTCTAGCATCTAATAAATCCATTTCAAATATTACTTTATCTCCTGTATATATACCTATCATGTTTTCATTATCAGTTTCATAACTTACAAATGATGTATACCTTGGTATAGGGATTT
>CANRSD010000051.1 GCA_947642355.1 uncultured Clostridia bacterium | reverse complement strand
AGCAATAGATAAAGAAAAAGTGGAAGAAATAGAAGATGAGAGTAATCGGACAAAACTCACAAATGTTTAAAGTAACAGATAACGGAAAATATGTATTTAGAATAAAAGCAAGTAATCGGAAGAAGTATAAAAATTACAAGTGAAGAAATAACAAATGCAGCACCAGTAAGAGATGATATATTGAGTGGAATAGCAGCTATGAATAGTAGTGGAAAAAAGATGATAAGAGTAAAAGGAACACCAGATAGTAGCATAACAGAAGAAACAGTATATGAAGAAGAAATATATAATTTTAATGTAATAAGAATAGATGGAGACTTAGAATTAAGTGCAGAGTTAGGAGCAAATGGGAAGGTAAAAATAAATGAAGTAGAAACAGATATAAGTACTATAACAGATTTAGAGGTATCAAGTGATGGAAAAATATATTCAGTAGGAAATCAAAATGATGTAGCAACAGCAAATGAATATGCAAAAAATGGAGTAGTATTAAAAGTAGAAGGAGATTTAAAAATAGGAGAAGATACAACACTAACAGCAGTAGCAAGTACAGGAGGATTCGGAGGTCCAAAAGGAATGTATATATATTGTGAACGGAACATTAACAAATAATGGAACAATAAGTATGACTGCAAGAGGAGCAAAAGCAGAAGGACAGAATGTTTATTTGTTTAAAGATTTTGATGGAACATATGAGTTTGTGCCTAAAGTTGGAGGAGCTCGGTGGAAAAGGACCATCAGCATATGGACCTGGAGGAGGAGTTGCTGGAATGGCAAAAGGTATTCAGGGGGATATGGGTGCTTTTAGATCTACTCGGAGGAGGTGGATCAGGTTCTGCTAATCCTCGTGCGGGAAGAACGGTAGTAGGTGGCAATGGTGGTAATGGAACTTCATTTAGTGGAGGCTGTGGTGGAGGACCAGGTGTAAGTGAAGTAAATGGTATTGCTGGTTCTGAATATGGTCAGACAGGAGGATATGCACCAATTGAAATTAGTGGTTATAATAGACGGAATTTTAGGAGCAGGAAACCCAGTTAATGGGACTGGAGGACTTATTGTTTGCTATGCTAATGAATTTTATGGAGGAACTTTTATTGCAAGAGGCTCTTCAGGAGGAAGCTATGTTAATTTTGGCTGGAACTTTTGTGGAGGATGTTCTGGTGGAGGAAGTATTAATTTATTTGCTAAAGTTAGTTGTAAAATACAATCTACAGATGTTGATGGAGGAGTTAGTGAAACTGGAGGAAAAATTGGTGGAACAGGTGGAGCTGGAACTGTAAGTATTGGCACTATTGTAGGCGGATATTATAAAGATATAAATATATAATTTTTATATTTTAAGATTTTTGAAAATATAAATTATGTTAGAGCATTTGCCAATGGGGTGAATGCTTTTATATAATTTTTAAGCAATTTCTCTTATTTACTTTATTTTTATATTTTATTATGATAAAATATCTATAATTTTATAGTAGAAAGTGGTTTTTTATTATGAGAGATGGAAAAGTTAAAAATTTAATAAAACTTGTAAATAATAGTGATAATATAGTATTTTTTGGTGGAGCTGGAGTTTCCACAGAAAGCCGGTATACCAGATTTTAGAAGTAAAGATGGTTTATATAATCAAAAATATAATTATAATCCAGAAGAGATTTTGAGTCATACTTTTTTTATTAATCATCCCAAAGAATTTTTTGAATTTTATAAAGAGAAAATGAATTCTTTAAAATATGAACCTAATATAACACATAAAAAACTTGCATTATTAGAAAAGAAAGGTAAATTGAAAGCTATTATTACACAAAATATTGATAGTTTGCATAGCAAGGCTGGTTCAGAAAATGTATATGAGTTGCATGGAAGTGTTTTAAGAAATTATTGTACAAAATGTAAACGTGTGCATTCAGCGGAATATGTTTTTGAATCAGATGGAGTTCCAATTTGTCAAAATAAAAGATGTGATGGAATTGTTAAACCAGATGTTGTATTATATGAAGAAATGTTAAATGAAGATGTTATAGAGAAAGCTGTTAGAGCAATAGAGAGAGCAGATTTATTAATTGTAGCAGGAACATCACTTACAGTATATCCTGCCAGTCGGTCTTATAAATTATTTTAGAGGTAGAAATTTAGTTCTTATAAATAAAGAGGCAACACCTTTTGATAATTTAGCTGATTTAGTAATTAATGAAGCATTAGGTGAAGTATTTATGGAAATTTGAGAGGAGAATAAATTTATGATTGATTTACATTTGCATACAAACCATTCTGATGGAGCTGATACAGTAGAAAAACTACTTGAAAATGCAGAAAAAAATAAATTAGAAATTATATCAATTACAGACCATGATTCAATAGATGCATATATAGAGCTAGAAAATAATTTAGAAATTCGTAAAAAATATAGTGGAGAACTAATAATAGGTGCAGAGATAAACACTACATTTGATGATGTAAATATTGAAGTTTTGGGATATGGACTAGACTATAAAAAACTTAAAATTAAAAAGTTTAATTTAGAAGATGTACAAAATGATATTTTAAAACATTTTATAAAAGTTGGAAGAGATATAGGACTGAAGGTTTCTGATACTTTAAAAGTTGATTTATCAAATCCTTTAAAACAATATGCAAATCCTGTGTTTTACGATGATATTATAAAATATAAAGAAAATGAAGGAATAATAAAAAAGTTTAATTTTAATAGGACAACTTTTTATAGAGATCATCAATCAAATAAAGAAAGTCCATTTTATTATAATACAGCTAAATGTTATGATGATATTAATACTGTAATTCAAAATATACATAGTGCTGGTGGATTAGCATTTTTGGCACATGGATTTATATATCCATATAAAGATAAAGAAAAAACAATAGAAAAAATATTTGAAACAACAGAGATTGATGGGGCAGAGTGTATATATCCATTATTTAGTAAAGAACAAATGGAAACTATAATGAATTTATGTAAAAAACATAATAAGTATATGTCAGGAGGTTCTGATTATCACGCGGAAAATAAACCAGAAACTGCAATAGGAACAGGAATAAACAATAATATAGCTGTTCAAAAAGAATTAATAAAAGATTGGGTAAATAAAGTAAGAAAGTTTTAATAGAGAGGATTTATGAATAACTTAAAAAATATAAAAATAGCTTTTATAGATATAGATGGAACTTTAGCAAATGATAACAATGAAATTACTGAATATACTAAAAATACAATAAGAAATGCTGTATCTAAAGGTATATATATGATTATTTGTTCTGGAAGAACTAATCATTATACAGTAGAAAGAAGTAAGATGGCAAGTGCTTCTAATATAGTTATTTCAGATAATGGTGCTTTAATATATGACTATAATAATGATAATAAAATTTGGGAAAGCAGTATATCAAAAGAGAAAATAGAAAAAATAATTGATTTTGTGGAAAAAAATGAAATAATTTGTAGTTTAAATTCAACATATGAAAGATATAGAACCAAAAATTCTCATAATGAATATACCAAGGGAGCAGTTGTTATGAATGATGTAGATGATATTAAAGGCAATATAACACAAATTGTTTTTGATAGTGATGATTATTTAAAATTATGTAAAGCAAAAGAATTTATTGAAACTTTTGATGATTTAGAAATAAATAATATTTCTCCAAATTTAATAAATAAAATTAAAGATAGTAAAAAATATTGGTTTGATACAGCAAATAAAGGAAATGGAAAAGGAAATGCAATAAAAAGATTATTAGAATTTTTGAATTTAGAAAAAAAGAATGCAATATGTTTTGGAGATCATATAAATGATTTTTCAATGTTTGAATCAGTAGGTACAAAAGTTGCTATGGGAAATGGAATGCAAGATCTTAAGGAAAAGGCAGATTACATAACACTTACTAATAATGAAAATGGAGTTGCTCATTTTATTGAAAAATATATGTTATAAAAACTTAAAAATTATGGAAACTAACTATTGAAAGGCTTGTATTTTTGTGATAGAATAACCAATGGTTTAAGCTAAAGAATCTTAAAGGAAAGGAAGTATTTAAAATGAAAGATTATTTAGGTATTGAAGAAGTAAAAGCTTTAGAAGTTTTAGACTCTAGAGGAAACCCAACAGTTCAAGTTGAAGTTGTTACAGAAGGAGGATTTAGTGGAGTTGCTATGGTTCCTTCAGGAGCATCTACAGGAAGCTTTGAAGCAGTAGAGTTAAGAGATGATGATAAATCAAGATATATGGGAAAGGGTGTTTTAAAAGCAGTAGAAAATGTAAACAAAGTAGTTGCAACAAAATTAGAGGGAATGAATGTTTACAATCAAGCTGAAATAGATAAAACTCTTATAGAAATAGATGGAACAGAAAATAAAGCAAAATTAGGAGCAAATGCTACACTTGGAATTTCATTAGCAGTAGCAAAAGCTGCAGCTAGTTCACTTGGAATGACATTATATAATTACATTGGTGGAGTTAATAGCAAAACATTACCAGTTCCAATGATGAATATTTTAAATGGTGGTAAGCATGCTGATAATACAGTAAGTACTCAAGAATTTATGATTATGCCAGTTGGTGCAAAGTCATTTACAGAATGTTTACGTATGAGTACAGAAATTTATCATACATTAAAGAAAGTATTAAAAGAAAAAGGATTAGCTTCAGGTGTTGGAGATGAAGGTGGTTTTGCACCAAACTTATCAAGTGATGAAGAAGCTCTTAAATTAATAGTAGAAGCTATAGAAAAAGCTGGTTACAAACCAGGAGAAGAAGTTTGCTTAGCTCTTGATGTTGCTGCAACAGAAATGTATGATGAAGCTAAGAAAATTGGAAAAGAAGGATGTTATTATTTCTGGAAAACAGATGAATTAAAAACAGCTGATGAAATGATAGATTTCTTAGCTAGTTTAGTAGAAAAATATCCAATTATTTCAATTGAAGATGGCTTAGCAGAAGAAGATTGGGAAAACTGGAAAAAGTTAACAGATAGATTAGGAGATAAAATTCAATTAGTTGGTGATGATTTATTTGTTACAAATATTAAGAGATTACAAAAAGGATTAGATAATAAAACAGCTAATAGTATATTAATTAAATTAAATCAAATTGGAACATTAACAGAAACATTAGATGCTATTGAACTTGCTAAAAAGAATGGATATACAGCAGTTGTATCACACAGAAGTGGAGAAACAGAAGATACAACTTTAGCAGATGTTGCGGTAGCTACAAATGCTGGCCAAATTAAAACAGGTGCACCTTGTAGAACTGATAGAGTAGCAAAATACAATAGATTATTAAATATTGAAAATGAATTAGGAGAAATTGCTATTTTTCCAGGAAGAAAAGGATTAAATAGATAAATAGAAAACAGAAAAATGGGCTATTCTATATTAAATATAGAATTTAGCCCATTTTTTATATTCTAAATAAATACTCAGATAAAGCATCATAAATTTCATTTCTTTCTACTAATAGACTTTTTTCTCTCATTTTATTAAGTTCACTAATATTAACAAATTTTATAGCTTGAACTTCATTGTCTTGAAATGTAATATTTTCGGCTGTAAGACCAGATTGCCTTAAAATAAAGAAGTCGTAGAATTGTCTTTCAATAAAATCATCTGAATATTTTTGCTCTTTCCTATAAGAAAACATAAATCTAAAATTTCTTACCTCAACAGTATATCCTAAACTAACACTTACTTCTTCACTAATTTCTCTAGTAGCTGCAGATAACGAATCTTGACCAGCTGATAAATGACCTGCAACTGAAATATCCCACATATTAGGATTTTTTTCTTTATTGTTACTGCGTTGTTGTATTAAGATTTCATTTTTTTCATTAATTATTGCAACAACTATTGCTCTATGCTATAATCCTCTCTTATGAGCTTCTTTTCTAGTTAATATTTCACCAGTTTTTATTCCATTTTCATCTAATATATCAATTAATTCTTCTTTCATATAAAGTTCCTTTCATATTAAAAATACATAGATAGTATATAATATGTTAGATAAAAAATCAATCATTTAATTATAATAATCTTCTAATAGATATGTTATAATTTAGTTATTGAAATTTTATATTAGGAGTTGTAGTATGAAAAATAATTTTTTAAAATTTATTAAAGCAAAGCATAATTTAACTAATGAAATAAAAAATATGAGTATGGATGAAAAAATTAAAAGTGTTGATGAAGCATATGATATATTAAAAGAAATACCAAATGATTTAGATTTAGACTTATTAGTTCAAATTATAAAAGTTGCAGAAAGTGTATATTATGAAGCTAAGGCTAGTGGTGTTGATAAAAAATATTTAAAAAAAATAGAAGAATTAGTAGATGAGAGAAAAGAAGGATTAAAGAATACTAAAAAACAACGAAAAGAGAATGAAGATGAATTAAGCAAATTATTTGAAGATTTAGATGAATTAGATGAGTTGCCTTATGATTCAAATAAATATGCTGAAAGTAAATTAAGTCAATCGACAGAAGATTTAAATGAAGAAAATGAAAAGAATTCAAAAATAATTAATTTAGATAAATTTACATATCAGGCTGGGGATATAGAAATTGTAGATACTATATGCGATGCTTGTATTTATAATAATACAGATAATAAAAATATATGTGTTAAGTATCCAAATGGAAAACCTAAAGATGTTTTAGAAAATAAAATAGATATGTGTCCAAAATTTAAAATGGATACTTATGATTTAAGCTAATTATTTATGTTATAGGAGTAAAAGATGATTAAAATAGATAAAGAGAAAATAGAAAAATTAAATTCTAATAATTTTTATATATTAGCCGATTTTGATAATACTATAACTTCAAAAGAAAGTAAAAGTAGCATGGGAGTGATTAATAATTCAGAAGTGTTTGATATAAATTTTAGAAATGAGCATAATGAATTATGTATTAAATATAAGGAAAAAGCAATATACTCTAAAGATTATAGTGTAAAAAATGAAATGTGGAATAAAACTTTGAGAGGATTTTTTGAATTATTTAAGAAATATAATTTAACAGAAGATTTATTAAAAGAAATTGTAAATAATTCTAATATTAGATTTAGAGAAGGATTTGAAAATTTATTTAAATTTTTATATGAAAAAAATATACCAGTCATAATTGTTTCTGCTGGAGTAAAAAATTGTATTGAGATGTTCTTACAAAAATATAATGCATTTTATGATAATATAGAAATTATATCAAATCAAATTGAGTTTGATGATAATGGACATATAAAAAAATTTCCAGAATTTATAATAAATCCCGCAAATAAAAATAAAGTAGTTTTTTCAGAAGATATAAAATTAAAGATTAGAGGAAGAGAAAATATAGTATTACTTCGGAGATGCACCAGGAGATATTAGGTTAATAGAAGGAAAAGATAGAGAAAAAACTTTATCAATAGCATTTGCAAATAAAGAAGAACATATAGAAGAGCTAAAAAATAATTTTGATATAGTTTCTGAAGATGGAATTGAAATAGTAGATCTTTTGGAAAATATGATATAAGATATATATTATTGTAATAGTAAAAAATAGTATAGTATGGCAGGTTATTAGTGATTTTGAGGGTATAAACAATTTGACAATTTTACATAATTTTAGTATAATATATATTATGTAGAATGGTTTATAAATGCTCTTGAGTAAATTTTGAGGGCAAAAAGGTCCTCAAAAATAAAATATATGGAGGACAATATTATGAGAAGAAGAATGGCACAACTGGTTAGCGATTTACGGGAACTTGGTGTAATTAAAGAAGATATAGTCAAGTATGAACGTGTAGATGATGTTTATCGGCTAACAGTTATAACAACAGACAGCGACCAAGTTTATAGAATGATATTAATATACAAAGAGATGATAGAAGAATTTTCACCAGAAGAAAGAATTTGTCAGAAATATAATGAGCATTATGCCATGGTTTCTTTGCGTAAGTTAGATTAAGCTTTGAGGAGGCGCTAAAAGCAAGTGCCTCTTCAAAGTTTATATATAGATTTGGAAAATATGATATAAAACTATTGCAATATTTAAAGAAAAATGATAAAATATTTCTGTCAAGAAAAGTAAATTTTAAGAAGACTTAAAAAAAAAAACCCTTTTTTTAAGTCTTTTTTGTTTTTATAAAAAGGTAGTATTGAAAGGAGAAAAAATGGGAACTAAGTATATTTTTGTAACAGGAGGAGTTGTATCAGGGTTAGGAAAAGGAATAACAGCAGCATCTTTAGGAAGATTATTAAAAAATAGAGGATATAAAGTAGTTAATCAAAAATTTGATCCATATATTAATGTAGATCCAGGAACTATGAGTCCATATGAGCATGGAGAAGTTTTTGTAACAGATGATGGAGCTGAAACAGATTTAGATTTAGGACATTATGAAAGGTTTACTGATGTTAATTTAACTAGAAACTGTAGTGTAACTTCTGGAAAGATTTATCAAAGTGTTTTAAATAAAGAAAGAAAAGGAGATTATCTTGGAAAAACAGTACAAGTTATTCCTCATATTACAAATGAAATAAAAGAAAACATATATAGTTTTGAAAATTCTGATGTAGATATTGTAATTACTGAATTAGGTGGAACAATTGGAGATATTGAAGGTTTAGCTCTAGTAGAGGCTATAAGACAAGTAGGACTAGAAAAAGATCCAGAAGATGTAGTATATGTTCATGTTACATTATTACCATATATATCAGGTTCAAATGAGTTAAAATCTAAACCTACACAGCATTCAGTAAAAGAACTACAATCTTTTGGAATTAAGCCAGATATATTAGTTTGTAGAAGTGAAATTGATATTCCAGATGATACAAGAAGAAAAATAGCTCTATTTTGTAATGTTAGACCAGAAAATGTTATTCCAAATTTAACAGCATCTAATTTATATGAAGTACCACTTTTATTAGAAGAACGAGGATTAGCTAAAGTTGTTTGTAAGCATTTACATTTAGAAAATATTGAACCTAAAAATGAACATTGGGAAGATATGATAAATAATATTAAAAATTTAAGTGGAGAAGTAAATATTGCTATAGTTGGAAAATATATGCAACTTCAGGATTCTTATTTATCAGTTGTGGAAAGTTTAAGACATGGTGGTTTTGCAAATGGAACAAATGTTAAAATAGGATTTATAGATTCAGAACAAATTAACTCTAGCAATGTAGAAAATATATTAAGAGATTATGATGGAATTTTAGTTCCAGGTGGTTTTGGTCAAAGAGGAATAGAAGGAATGATTACTTCTATAAAGTATGCAAGAGAAAATAAAGTTCCATTTTTGGGAATTTGTTTAGGAATGCAAATGTCTGTTGTTGAATATGCAAGGGATGTATTAGGTTTAACAGATGCAAATTCTGAGGAATTTGATTTTAATACTGTAAATCAGGTTATACATATTATGGATGAACAAAAAGATATAACTAAAAAAGGTGGCACAATGAGACTTGGAGCATATCCTTGTAAAATAAAAAAGGATACTTTAGCTTATAAAATTTATGGAGAAGAAAATATTATAGAAAGACATAGACATAGATTTGAATATAATAATAGTTTTAAAGAAAGATTAGAAAAAGCTGGAATGATTGCATCTGGCACTTCACCAGATGGAAACTTAGTAGAGATTGTAGAAGTTACAGACCATCCATTTTTTATAGCTGGTCAATTTCACCCAGAGTTTAAATCAAGACCAGATAGACCAGCACCATTATTTAAGGAATTTATAAAAGCTTCTAAGAATAAATAAATTTTAAAAAACATATACTAAATTAAAAAGGAGTGTTTTTAATTTATGTATGAAATTATAAATAATGTTTTAAAAGATGAGTTAAAATATGATGGAATGGTTATATTAAAATATGAGATAAATTATCCAGAAATTAAATTTAATAAATGTGAATTTGGAATTTCTATTTTTAATGATAGAAATAAGGCTGATGCATTAAAATTAGAAAAATATGCTAAAGGAGAATTATTTGAAGATGCCAAAAAAACATATGAATATAATAAAAACAATAATTATCCTATAATGGTTTATGAATTAATTAAACAATATGAAATTACTGAGAATAATGCATTGTTCATTAGTTTATATAGTGATGAATATACTTTTACAGGTGGAGCTCATGGTAATACAATAAGAACATCTCAAAATTTTAATGTTCAAATTGGCAGAGAAATTCCTTTACAATATTTTTATCCAAATGACGAAAATTATGTTATTAAAATTTTACAATCAATTAATCAGCAAATAAAAGCTCAAATTGAAAACGGAAGTAATCAATATTTTGATAATTATTGTGAGTTAGTATTACAAACATTTAATTTAAAAAGCTATTTTGTAAAAAATAGTAAAGTAAATATATATTTTCAACAATACGATATAGCGCCATATTCTAGTGGAATACCAGTTTTTGAAATAGAAAAGACTTAAATTTTAAGAAAAATCTATAAAAAAAGTCTAATTTTGTTGAAATATATAATGTGAAATGGTATAATAATATAAGTAGTATTATAACTAATAATATATTTTGGAGGTAATATAGAGTGAAATTGAATTTAAACGTAAATAGTGATTCTAAGATTAGTTCATTAGTTAATCCTATTTATGAACAAAAAACAATTTCTATTTTAACAAAATTTTTAATAAGACTTGTAGATATAATTGGTGCAATAGTAGGAATTATAATATTAATTCCATTAAGTATTTATGTTTTAATAAATAGAATAAAAATTGGTGAAAAAAATGGGCCATTATTTTATACTCAAAAAAGAATAGGTAAAAATGGTAAAATATTTAGAATGTATAAATTAAATTCAGGACCAGTTTTTTCTGAATTTCCACAGTTTATAAATGTTTTGTTAGGACAAATGACTTTAGTTGGACCTCGTCCATATATGTCAAATGAAAAAGACAAAATGGAAAAATATTTTAATATAATAACAAAAGTTAAACCTGGATTAACGGGTGTTTATCAAATATCAGGCAAAAGAAGAATAACATTTGAAGAAAGACTTGATTTAGATTTAAATTATTTATTAAATAAATCAATGAAGTTAAATATTAAAATTCTTCTTATTACTATTTTAGTTACAGTTAGAAAAAATAGAAGAGAGCATTTTAATGAACTAATGTATTATCAAATTCCCAAAGAGACAATTGGAGAAATAGTAATACAAAAAATAAATTTATTTTTTAAAAGAATTATTGATATAATAGGGTCAATTATAGGAATTATAGCGCTTATACCATTAACTTTAGTAGTTTGGATTATAAATATTATAGCTAAAGAGAGTGGACCAGTATTTTATTCACATGAAAGAATAGGAAAAAATGGAAAAAAATTTAAAATGTATAAATTTAGATCTATGGTAGTGGATGCAGAAGAAAAGTTAAAGCAAATGCTTGAGGAAGATGAGAATTTGAAAAAAGAATTTGAAGAAACTCGTAAACTTCAAAATGATCCACGTATAACTAGAATAGGTAAAATTTTAAGAAAAACTAGTTTAGATGAATTTCCGCAATTTATAAATGTATTAAAAGGGGAAATGAGTATAGTTGGTCCAAGGGCAGTAGTAGATGATGAAATAGATTTATTTGGAGATAAAAAAGATAAATTTTTATCAGTAAAGCCAGGGATTACAGGATATTGGGCTGCAAATGGTAGAAGTAACACAACATATGAAGAAAGAGTAGAAATGGAAGTGTATTATGCAGAAAATATGTCACTATGGTTAGATATAAAGATTTTATTTAAAACAATAATTTCAGTTATAAAAAGAGAAGGTGCTGTTTAGAAAAAGTAATAGACAAGGGATGAATTGTAAAAATTCATTTCTTAAAATATATTAAATTAGAGCTGGTTAGAGTAAAAATTAATTTATATAAAAAAATTTTAAAAAAATATTGACAAAAAATATACTGTATGTTAAAATAAATTTCGTCGATGAGATAATAGCAAAAATTAAATATGTATTAAAAAATGGTCGCTTAGCTCAGCTGGGAGAGCATCTGCCTTACAAGCAGGAGGTCATAGGTTCGAACCCTATAGCGACCACCATTTTTGGCCTGGTAGTTCAGTTTGGTTAGAATGCCGCCCTGTCACGGCGGAGGTCGACGGTTCGAGCCCGTTCCAGGTCGCCATATAATATCTAGTTTACTAGATATTTTTTGTATAAATATTTGATTTTAATTATTAATATTTGCCTCGATAGCTCAGTTGGTAGAGCAAAGGACTGAAAATCCTTGTGTCACTGGTTCGATTCCAGTTCGAGGCACCAACGACGTTTCTGTTCGAACTAAAAGAACAGAGAGATATAAAAATCATTCAGTAAATGGATAATTTTTTTGTTTGCTCAAAAATATCATCCAAGAAAGGATGGTGCTTGAAATGAAGATAATTAAGCAAGAACTAGGAGCAAATGGGAAGATAAAAATAAATGAAGTAGAAACGGACATAAGTACTATAACAGATTTAGAGGTATC
>CANRSD010000050.1 GCA_947642355.1 uncultured Clostridia bacterium | reverse complement strand
AAACTTTATTTAATTAATCACTTAAGAATGTTTTATTATTTTTGCACATAGAATACAACATTCTCAAGATTTTTGTTGAACAAGCAGTTAGGCTTTCATAATAGTGTTTGCCTTCTGCTTTCTTTATTAAATAATAATTATATACTGGATGACTAGGACATTGATGTCCTAATTTCACTACCATTTGACTTATATTAAATAATATCCACCTTGCATATTTATCTCCTCTTTTTGATATTGCTCCTTTCACATTTATACTTTTTCCAGACTGAACAATTGATGGATCTAATCCACAAAAAGCAATCAATTGCTTATGATTATCAAATCTTGTAATATTTCCTAATTCGCCTAACAACTCTGCTGCTAATACTTCTCCTATACCATAAAATGAATTTACTATTTCAAAATATGGAGATTGTTTTGCTAATTCAATCATATTTTTTCTTATTTCATCTATTAATCTATTGTTTTCTTGTAATATACTAGCCATATCTGATAAGTTTCTTACATCAGCATGGTCTTTATCTACTCCTGGAAACGAATTCATTGCAGTATCTTTTAGCTGTCTAGCTAATCTTTTATAATAGTAATCATGTCTAGCATCTACTTTGCGTAAATTATTATATAAAGCATCAATTCTTTTTTCTCTAACTATATAAGCATGTGGAAATGCTTTTATAAAATTTAATGCTGTATCTTCATAAATCCTATTACGAGCAAAGAATCCTTCAAACTCTGGAAAGCAAATATTTATTAGTCTTTTATATCGATTTTTACAACGAATATTTACTTGCGTTAAATAAAAATATTGCCTTGTCATTGCTTTTAAATTAGCATATAAATCTTTTTTTGATATTTCGTGATATTCTACTTCATTTATAAAAAATAACTTTGCTAATCTGTAACAATCTTTTTTATCCGTTTTCGTTTTTCTAATGGTATCATAGTTGTTTTTAGTTGTTAGACTATTGATAACTAAAGTATTAAAGCCATTTTCTTTAAAATATCTTTCTACTGGTAAATGATATGTACCCGTTGATTCCATAAATACTGTTAGATTTTGTGGATTAATATCTTTTATTTCTTCTTTTACTTTCTCAAAATCATCTAAGTTATGCTTTATTTCTCTTGTATCAATAAGTATCTCTCCATCACTATTCATAAGCATTATCATACTTTTATTTTTAGCAACATCTACACTTAATACTGTTTTCAAAATTATTCACCTACTTTCTTTTTGAATCTAAGTCTTTTACCTCTACTATTATTTCATCAGGCTTGTTATATAGAGTCGAAATCGCCCTCACTATCTAAAACTAAATTAATAATAGGAATAAAAGTCGAACTGTCAATTTGGTAGATTCTAAGACCTCTGTAATTTGATGTTCTAACTTAAATTCTTTGTAAATAATTTTACAACCAAAAAAATTAGATGTAAACTCATTTATTTACATCTAACAGTATACCTGTAATTTATCTTTAAGTATAATAACACAAAAGAAAGTAATTATCAATAAACTACTTTCCTTATAATTATTATTTAACAAGCTATTCTACTTTGGATATATAATCAGTTTTATTTCCATTTTCATATAAATAGTATGTTCCACTTGTTATTTTTGAATTACTTATTATTAAAGTTTTAAAATCCTCTTTTGCTTCAAAAGAGATAGCTTCTTCATCAAGTTCATTTCTTAAAGTAATTTTAGTACCTTTAGAAGTTTTGTTATTTAATGTAAAGCATACTGATTTTTGTTTAGATGTTTTCTCTGGTTTTTCTAGCATATCTGTTCCTAAAGCAATTACAGTTCCACCATTAATTTCAAATCCCTCATCAGTATCAATTCCTGCATCTCCTCCAACAGATGAACCCATAGTATATACATTTCCTCCATTGATAACTAGATTTTTATTAGAATCTATACCATCTCCATTTGCTTTAATATAAATTTCTCCATCATTTATTGTGATTAAGCCTCTATCTCCTCCTGCATTTATTCCATCATCTTGGCATTCAATATTTATAATGCCACCATTTATAGTTATGTCATTTGTTTCAGTTGCAATTCCTTCTCCTTCTTCTTGATTTCCATATACATTTAATGTTCCATTGCCTTCTATTGTAAGTTTTCCATTAGAATATATACAGCTATCATATTCACTTGCTCCACCATCTGATAAAGTATTGTTTGAATTATCTGCCAATTTAATAGTTAATTCACTTGTTCCTATGTTTGCTATTGCTGCTGTAATGTTATTTTCTATATTTACTCCATCTAATACTAATGTAACTTTTCCTTCTGCATTTACTATAACTGCATTTTTAAATTCTCCTTTTAATGTATATTCTCCTGCTTTTGTTATTGTTATATTTGAGTTATATTGACTTAAATCTATATTACTATTTAGCACTTCTTGACCTGCATCTACATCACTTGCTTTCGTTTCTTTTTCTGTTTTTTCCTCATTTGGATTTCCAAATTCTTGCCTTATTCCATCTCTACCATTAATTTGATTATTAGGATTCAATTCTTTTATTGCTATTGCCATAAGTATTCCTAAAATTATCACTAGAACTATAATAATACCTATTTCTATTTTTGTTTCTTTTTTCATATTTTCCTCCATTATACATTATTATTGTTTGAATTTGATGGCAATTCTTTCGGTGTCCCACCATTCGGCATTGAAGGTGGTTCTCCCATGTTTCCATTTGATGGTGGTTGCATTTGTCCATTTCCATCCATTCGCATTGTTTCTTGTTCTTTTGGATTTTTTACAACTGCTTTATTATAAATTAAAAATGCTGATGTTGTAATAATTGCTCCAATTAGAATACCAATAATTAAAATCAAAATTTTATTTTTCATAACTTTTTACTCCTTTACTAATTCATATACTGTGTCTACTGCATCACAAACATTTTGTGAGTGTGTAACAATTATGATACATTTATTTTCTTCTTTCGCAAGCCTTCTAAATATTTTTAAAATCTCATTTTCTGTATCTTTATCTAAATTTCCTGTTGGTTCATCTGCAATAATTATTTTTGGATCATACGATAAACTTCTTGCAATAGCAATTCTTTGTTGTTCTCCTCCAGATAGTTTTAGTATTTTCCTTTTACTATGTTCTTCAGATAAGCCTACACTTTTCATAAGTTCTAGTGCTTTTTTCTTTTTATCTTTTATTTTTACTTTGCTTACATCCATAGATAATATAATATTTTCTATTGCTGTTAATCTTGGCAATAAGTTATAACTTTGAAATACAATTCCTATATCTGTATTTCTATATTTATCTAAATTCATCTTTTTCAAGTCTTTTTTATCATACAATACTTTTCCCTCTGTGCATTTTTCAAGACCTGTTATAAGTGATAATAATGTTGTTTTTCCACTACCACTTTTTCCTTTAATCGCATACATTTTACCTTGTTCAAATTCATAATTTATATCTTTAAACACATACGAATCTTTTGGTGCATCTTTATACCTATATCCTACATTTTCTAATTTTAATATTCCCATACTTTAAGACCTCTCTTTCAATATAGTAAGTGGACTGAATCTCTGAATACTTATCATAGAGGCTAAACTACTAATCAATGTTAAAAGTATTCCTATTCCAAGCAACTCTATTACAACATTAATATCTACAACTGCATCAATTGTACTAATTTCTTCTACTTGTTTATTACCATTAAATTTCATATCAATTGGACCTTTTCCAAAATTGTTTGAAATTTCTTGTTCTTGAACTTGTGTGTCTTCTATTTCATTTTGTAATAGCATATTTCCTATTGGTTTTGATAAATAACTTCCACAAGTTGCACCAATCATTAGCATAATGATACTTACTATTAGCAATTCTAAAACAAATTGCATTGTTAATTTGAATTTACTTACTCCTATTGTTCTAAATACACCTATCTCGTATTTTCTTTCTCTAATATTAATCATATTAATTACAAATAAGACAATGGAAGATATAATCAATGTAATAATCAAAAATGTTGTGGCAAAAGTTTTTACATTTTCAATGGATTTCGTAGCACTTTCTAATTCTTCTAAATTTGTATTTATTGTGTAATATTCATTTAATCCTTTTTGTTTTACTTCTTCTATAAATGAATCTACAACATCTTTACTTTGAATTATAAATGATGGTGTTATATTAGTTGTAAGAGTGCTGTCATCTTGTAACAATAAATCAATTACTCCACTTCCAGTTATAATCTTATTTGCAGATGGCGAATACATATTTTTTGTGTCATCTGTATTAGAATTATCAGTATAAATTCCTGTTACTGTAAATTCATAGGTTTTCTCGGTATTGTTAGGATTTTTAAATGTTATTTTACTTCCAACAGTTATTTCATTTAATGTCGCAAGTTCTGAACTTATAACACATTCATAACTATTGAAATCAGCTATCATTTCTCCATCTGTTATTTGGTATGTTCCACTCACAAAATCAGTCATTGCCTCATAAGAAGAATATCCATCTATTTCAAAATCTCCTGTTAAATTTCTTGAACTTTGGAATACTTCTTTTGATTTTGTTATTACAGTAGTTGTATTATTATTTATTGTAGTGTGTCTTTCTCCACCACCATTTTCTCCTCCTGGTCCTTTTCCCATTCCACTATTTCCACCTGTTGTTTTACTTGTTGAACTTGTAGTTGTTTGCCTATCTTCTACTTCATATTCAAATGAATCAGTTGCTTTTGTTAAACTATCACTATTTAGAGATGTTGCATATAGATAATAAAATCCTTTTAGATATTCGCTATTTCCATAGTTTTTCACATCATCAATTGTAAATGATTCTATATTATTAAATGCCTCTATGTTTCTTTTTTAGCATCTTCTCCACCTTTAAAATTTGCTGACATTCCTTTTCTGTCAAATGAAATACTAGCAATAATATCGTGTGATTCTTCATAATTTTTTACAAGCCTATTTGCAGTATTTCTAATTGCTAGAGTTACAGTAGAACTAGCTGCAATTACCAATATAATAATTCCTATTAAAATGTTTCTCCCTTTATTTCTAATAATTGAAACTAAACTATTTTTTAAAATATACATCTTTTTACCTCCTAATCTATTCATAATATAATACATAAAGATTGAAGAATTATTGAAAAAAGAAAAAAGTATTAACTTTTTTTAATTTCGTTAATACTTCTTATCTATTAATTAGGAATTGTTACTTTAAATACTGTAAAATTATCTTTATAAAACACTTCTATTTTTCCATTATATTTTTCTATGGTAGACTTTGCAATTGCTAAGCCTAAACCATATCTTTTTTCATTTCTATTTCTTGATTTATCAATACGATAAAATCTTTCAAATATTTTTTCTCTTTCTTCTTGTGGAATCGGATCTCCCATATTTTTTACTTCTAATATAATTTCACTTTTCTCTTTTTTTAGTTCTACTACAACTTCTTTTTGTGCTCCTGTATGCTTAATGGCATTATCTGTCAAAGTAGATACAATATGTTCTATATCTTCTTTGTTTCCATTCATTGTAATATTTTCGCTAATTTTACTTTTTATGATTACTTGTTTTTCATAAGCCATACTTTCAAACATAGAAAGTATAATTTCTACTTCTTTTGAAAGATTTAATTGTTTATATTCTTTTAAATTATCTATATTTTCTATTTTTGCAAGTAGCAATAGTTCATTAATTAATTTATCCATGCTATCAGTTTCATTTTGGATATAACCTATCCATTTATTTGTTCCAATTTCATTTTCTAGTACATCTGCATTTGCTTCTATTACTGCAAGTGGTGTCTTTAGTTCGTGTGAAGCATCTGATATAAATTGTTTTTGTTTCTCAAATGTTTCTTCTACTGGTTTTACAATCATTTTAGATACTTTTTTTGCTAATTTATAAATTGCAAAAAGAGAAGCAATGGCTATAATGATTGATACTATAAATATTTTTTTTATATGAGAAATAGTATCCTCATTCTCTACAAAAGTAATTCTTACTGTATTTGGATTTATTTTCCTAACTTTATAGATATATTTTCCTATTATTCCTTTTTCAGTATTTTTCTTTGCTATTTTCAGAGCATATTCATTTATTGCTTTGTCATTTGATGGAACTGAACTTTGCACAATGATAGAATTTTGTATTAGAAAATTATATACACCATCAATAATAGTTTCTGGCTTTATCTTATAATCTTCTAGTCTATCATCTGGACTTTTCTTTGGTTCTTCACCCATAAATCTATCTAGCATAAAAGTAGCTGTATTAATTGTATTACTATAATTTAAAACAGCAAATAATATAATTGTTCCCAATATAATAATAGATAATGATGCCATAATTAGTAAAAATATTCTTTGATTTAGTTTTTTAATCATTTTCTTCCTCCAATTTATATCCTATACCTCGTACAGCTTTTATTTTTACTTTTGATTTAAGAAGTTTTAGTTTCTTCCTTAAAAATGATACATAAACTTCTACATTGTTGTATTCTGTTTCACTATTATATCCCCATATTTTATTTGCTAGTATTTCTCGATTAACTATTTGATTTTTATTTACTAATAATATTTCTAGTAAATCTAATTCTTTTCCGTTAATAGCAATTTCAGTATCATTAACACTCATCTTGCCTGTACTTAAATCTAGTTTTAAATCACTATATTCTAATACATTTGTATCTTCTACATTAATTTTTCTTTTTAATATAACTTTTACTCTAGCAACTAATTCTCTTGTGTGAAATGGTTTGGTAATGTAATCATCAGCACCATTTTCTAATCCATTCAATTTATCGGACATTTCTGACTTTGCTGTAAGCATTATAATTGGAGTATCTATTTTCTCTTTCCTTAAATTTGCTAGTATTTCAAATCCATCTTTTTTAGGTAGCATTACATCTAGCAAGATTAAGTCATAAATATTGGTTAAAGCCTCATTCTCTCCATCTTCTCCATTTGTTATTATATTAACTTGGAATTTTTCTCTTTGTAGAGTTTCTGATATAGCATCAGCTAAACTATATTCATCTTCTATTATTAAAATTCTCATTACTATCACCTTTTTATATTGTATAAGTTAAACATTGAAGTTTTATTGAATTTTATGTTTTTTAATAGTTTTATACTGAATAAATAATAGCACAAAAGCAGATGATTTTCAATAAATCATCTGCTCGATAAATAGTAAAATTTCTTTTTTATATTAAATTACCATCATCTTCTTTTCTTCATAATTATTTTATCACAACTTGCTAATACTGCTGGTAATAATAATAATATTAATATTGCTGAACATGTAGTTCCTCTTGATATTGTTATGCAAATTTTTGCAGCTATTGCTGAAGCAAAATTTCCTACAATTAATGTTACAATAATTAGTATTGACGCTGATGTCAATATTGTATGAATCGATTTATTATAAGAGTCTATAATTGCATCTTTTATACTCATACTCTTTCTATGTTCAATGTAATATGATGTATATAAAATTGCATAATCAATTGTTGCACCCATTAAAATACTTTGTATTATTAAAAGAGCAATAAAATATACTTTTTCTCCTGTAAATGATAGTATCCCCATTGTCATATATACTGCACATTGAATCATAAATACTAATATTAATGGTATAATAAATGATTTGAATGTTACTGCAACTACAATAAATATTGCTATCATTGTCAATATTGTAATAAAATCTAACTCATCTTGGAAAGTTTGGCTCATTTCATATGCCATTGGTGAATCTCCTATTATATAGAATTTATCTAAATTTCCTCCTAATTCATCTTTAATTTTTTGTATAAATTTAAAGGTTTCCTCATTTTCTGGCTCTAGTTTTGAATTTATTACTATTCTTGAATAACCATTTCCAATTAATAAATCTTTTGCTTCATTTACCGCTTCTTTCGCATCTGTAATATTTTTTCTCATATCATCTTCTATAAAATCATCAAATCTACTATCTTGCAATATGTCATTATTTAAGTAATTAACAAATTGCTCTACTGTTAATTGCCAATCATTATTGTATTCTTTACTACTACCGTAATATACATATAATATTTCAACTTGATCTTTATCTAAATTGTCCGCTAAACTACTCAAAAGACCAAATATTTCTTCTTTTGTATATTTTGTATTATTTAAACTAGCATTCATAATTCCATTTATAGTTTTTAATTTTGATTTTATATCTTCATCAAAATTTCTTGAATATTCAGGATTTGTTATTACATCATTTAATATAAAATTTACAAATTCTTTTAATGATATTGTTTGATTTTTATTAACATATTTTGAACTGTATAAACCATACAATAAATCCAAATTACTGCTGTCCATTCCTAATAAATCTGATAATTCTTTACTTAAATACTTTTTATTATTTATTACTCCATTCATAACATTTTGCAATAAATTTAATTCTTTTATAGTAGAGCCATTTAAGCTATTTGATAAAGTTTCATCATTTTTATGTTCCAATACAAAATTCACAAATTCTTGTGCTGTTAGCTTCATTGTAGAATTTTTTGAAGTATATAGTGTATATATGTTTCTGACTGTAGTTTCATCTATTCCTATAACTTTTGCTAATTCTTTATATGAATATCCCGTTTTATTAATTGTGCTTGTCATAATGTTTGAAAGTAATTTTAATTTACCGATTGTTTGCTCATCTATATTGCCTTTTATATTTTCATTTTCTAATATTAAATTTACTAATTCATTTGGTGTCATTTTCCAGTTGGATGTATTGTTATTTGTAAAATCAATTAATCCATATATAGTATACATCTTACTTTTTTCCATATTTAATATTTTAGATAATTCAGTTGCTGTATATTTAGTAGGTGTAGTTTTTAAGTTCTCATCTATTACATTTTTAATAAGTTTCAAACTATTTATAGAGTTCTGATCCATATTATCTGAAAAATTAGTTAATACAAATTTAAGAAATTCTTGTGGTGTCATTTCATATTCATCTGGTAAGTTAGATGCAATATAAACAGTATTTACTAGACCATTACTTATATTATCAAATATAATGCTAAGTCCTGCTTTATTCATTTTTGTAGTATTAATATTATTTTGATTATTAGCAAACATAGATAATTTTTCAAGATTACTTGTATCTACATCATTTAAGTATGAAGTATTGTTTTTTAAGCTAATTGTATTATTAATAAATTCTGCTATACTCAATTTAGTTCCATTATCTGTATTCATGTATTTTAACAGCATTAATTGTTCTACCGTTTGTTTATCTATTCCAAATAAATTAGATAGCTCTTGCGAATTCATATTTTTTGTTATTGTATCATTATTACTAAATGTTTGTAACATTTTTATATTATTTATTGTTTCTTCCTTTAAACTGCTAGAATAGTTAGTATTATTTACAACATCTGTTAATACAAAATTTGAAAATTCAGAAATAGTCATTTTTGTGTCTATTTCATTTACATTTATGTAATAAGTATATAAATCATTTATCGTAGTCTTGGGCATTCCAAATAGCTCTGCCATTTCTTTACTTGTCATTTTCTTTTTTATTATATTACTATTTGTAAATTTAGATAATGTATCTAAACTTTCTCTTGCTTTACTATCAACTTTACTTGCATATTTTTCATTTGTTAAAACATCTTTATTTACAAAATTTATAAATCCATTTAAACTTAATTTAATATTAGTGTTTTTAGAATTATAATAAATTAATATATCTCTTACATCTTGTTCATCTATTTCTAAAATAGTCGCTATTTCTAATGATGATCTTTTTTTATTCATTTGTGTATTATTTGTAAAATTAGAAATTCTATCTATATTTCTCTTTGTTTCATCATCTATTTTGTTTGCAACATTTTGATTTTTATATACATCTTCTTGTATAAATTTCACAAATTCATCAAAAGTTATTGTATTCTTTTCATCTTGATTATAATAGTTATAATATATTATTTTTAATAGATAGTCCTCTACTCTTGTATCTACTTCTAATTCATTAAACTTATCATTTAATTCATCATATGTAAGGCTTTCATTTATTGTATTGCCATATGCCAAAACTTCTTCTACTTTATCTTGTTTTTCTATTTCTTGTAAGTATTTTGACACATTTTCTTCATCTTCACTTTTATATATTAATGCAATTTGATTATTTTCAGAAAATACTTTATTAATCTCATTTGATGTTGTATCTGTATATGAAATGCCTAAATTGCCTTTTACTAAATAACTTCCTGCAAATGCTATAATAAATAATATTAATGCTACATGTCTTATTTTATAGCTTATTTTACCTAAACCACCCATTTTAAAGTTTGGGCTTTTCTTCTTTGTTTTTACAATCCATTTATCAAACATTAATATTAATGATGGTAGTACAAAGAATATACTAATCAGACTAAATAATACACCTTTTGCTAATACAAATCCTAGATCACGACCAATTGTAAAGCTCATAAATACAAGTGCAAGTAAGCCTACTATTGTTGTTACCGAACTACTTGATATTGATTTAAAAGCATTATATAAAGCATTTTTCATTGCTTTTACTTTATCTTTTTCATTTTGTTTTTCTTGAGCATATCTATTCATTAGCATAATTGAATAGTCCATTGATAATGCCATTTGTAATATTGCTGATATTGAACTCGTGATATTAGATAATGTTCCAAATATTATATTAGTACCATTATTTAGTAAAACTGCTATTAGTATTGATGTTAAAAATAAAAATGGTTCTACATAAGATTCACACATTATTATTAATATTATTAATGCACATCCTACTGCAAGAGCAACTATCCAAGTTTGTAAAACAGGATTATTTCTTTCTGAAATATTTCCATTTGTGTAAATTTTATAATTTTCATATTTCGTTTTTACTTCATTATAAATATCAGTTGCTATTTTAGAATCTTCTGTATCATCTACATTAATTACATATAAAGTATAGTTGTCTTTGTTGTATTCCTCTGTATTATTATAATCTACACTGCTTACTCCATTTATCTGTGTGAGTTCGTTATATATTTCTTCTTTTTTATCGCCTTGCAAATCTTCAAACATTACGTCAAGAGAACTTGATTTTATTTCTTTAAATTCTTTCTCCATAATATCCATTCCAATTCTTGTTTCTGATGTATTAGGTAAATATTCTGCAATGTCATAATTGATATTAACTTTTTTAGACATAAATGCTGATATAATAGATAATATAATAAACAGAATCAGTATGAAGTGTCTTTTGTTAATAATAAAATCTGTAATTTTTTTCAAACTCAATCCTTCCTTTCTTTAGAGTTATCTTTTATTATAAATATTTTTTCCAATTTATTCTAGTATAAATTTCTTAAAAATGTATGAATTTAGACACTTTTTATTAAATTGTATTTATTTTACAACTCGTGTTTTTTAATTCTTCATTTTATGCTATAATTTTTATAAATTTATTTATGAAGGGATTTTAGCAATGAAAGTACAAGGTGCAAATTCTTCTTCTAGGAAAACAAGAAGATATATAAAAACTGCATTTGCAGAACTTATTAATGAAAAAAAGGAATTAAATAAAATAACTGTAACTGAACTTGTAAAAAGAGCAGATATAACAAGAAGTACATTTTATACTCACTATGACAGCATATATGAAGTAGCTAACGATTATCAATTAGAAACTATTGATTTGTTAATTAATGATGATAAAATTTTAAATTCAAAGGATGATATTCTTAATTATTTTGATGAAATTATAAATTGCTTAAAACAAAATGAACATATTTATAAATTACTTCTTTCTTCTAATGATTCACTCAATTTTCTAATTGTATTAAGGAAAATGGCAAATCAAAAATTATATTACACACTAAAGAATAATTATAAAAATTATGATACCCTAGAATTAGATGTTTCTTTTTTTATTGCTGGAATGGTGGAAGAAATAATTATTTACTTTAAATCTCAAAGTGATTATACTTTGGATGAACTACTTGTTAATATAAAAAAATGGTTTGAGAAAATTTTTGATTGATTTTTTCAAACCTTTTTGAATTTTATATGATATATATTAATATATTATCTCTTCTTTTGTTGTTTTTGCTATTCCTAGCATAATAAATTTTCCACCTACAAATTACTATTAGTCAATATGATTATAGCATAAATTAAATAAAAAAATAAAGAGACATACCAAAATTTTATCTACCTTATCATCATAAAAAAATTAATAAGTTTATCACTAAATTGTCCCTTTTGGTAAGATATTCGATAGCATACGCTATCGCCTACTTACCTCCACTCACAAAACTATCAAATCAATATCCTAAACTCTTTTGTTTTCAATGATTTGCTCATTTTGATACCTATCAAATTTTATTACTTTACAAATTATCAAAAATTTGATACTATTTAACAAAAAAATTCTTCATTTGAGTAATTATTTTAAACAAAAAAATACATACTTCACTAATTTTTTATTAATAAAGTATGTGATTTCTTTTTTATTTAACTTGAATTCAAATCACTTTATCAATCATATTTCACTTGGTGTCTACTTTGGAATCTTCCTTCTGATATATCATGTGTTACCATTAATGCTGTTATATTTTCTTTTTTTAATAT
>CANRSD010000049.1 GCA_947642355.1 uncultured Clostridia bacterium | reverse complement strand
CTCCTTTAATTATTTAAAAACGACATTAGTTTTTGTTTTGTATTTAAAGCATCTTGTGCAGATTTAGTAAATATCTGCTTTATTTGTGGATCTACTGCTTGTGATGAATAATTATTTAGTTTTTGATAAACTGTCTCATGTGCGCCAATAAGGTGTCTTAAGTTTTGAAGTTCTACTTGATTTAGGTCTGCCATATGAAAATCATTCCTTTCTGTTTTTATTTCTTACTATTTTGTACCTATTTTTTCATTTCTATTCAAAAAAAAGTGAACTTTGTTCACTTTTCTTATTATATTATTTCTAATTTTGCAAATTTTGCCATTAAACGTTTATGTCCTACTTTATCAAATGTAATATCTACTTTTAAGTCATCCCCTTCTTTTTCTACGTAATTTATTGTTCCTTCTCCAAATTTTTTATGATATATACGTATTCCAGCTTTATATTTTGATAAATCTACTTGTTCTTCATTAGATTTATTCGTAATAGATTTTAGGAAGCTTTCTGGCGTACGGAAATTATATGTGTTTGGTTTATTCTTATTTACTACATTTTCTACTTCTTGTTTTTTGTTTGTGTCTATTTTATATGTATTCATATTTTTATATCCCCATGTATATGGACTTTGGTATTCGTCATCTTCTTTAGAACTATTTTGTATTTGTTGTATTCCTTCTAAATATTGCTCTGGAATTTCTTCTATAAATCTAGACATACTATTATAGCTAGTTGAACCAAATATTGTTCTATGTTTTGCACATGTAAAATATAAGTTATTTTTTGCTCTTGTAATTCCTACATAGCAAAGTCTTCTTTCTTCTTCTAGTTCTTTTGGTTCTCCAATAGATTTATATCCTGGAAATATTCCTTCTTCCATTCCTACTAAAAATACTGTATTAAATTCAAGTCCTTTTGCACTATGTAGTGTCATTAATGTTACACTATCTTTCATTTCTTCTAAATTATCAACATCATTTGATAATGTTATACTTTCTAAAAATTCTGCAAGTGTATTTTCTGCAATTTGTTCTTCGAATTCTATCGCAACTGTTAAAAACTCTTCTAAGTTTGCAATTCTATTTTCTGCTTCTACTGTATTTTCTACCTCTAATGCTTTTATATATCCGGTTTTTTTTAGAGTTTGTGTAATTAATTCTGAAATTAGCATATCATTTTTAGTTTGTCTTAATTCTTCTATTGTTTGTATAAATTCCCTTGAATTTGCAAATACACGATTTAGTCCATATTTATCTGCATTTTTAATTACTTCATACATTGATGTATCGTTATCTTGTGCTATTATCTGAACTTTTTCTAGACTTGTGTTTCCAATTCCACGTTTTGGTTCATTAATAATACGAATTAGGCTTAAATTATCATTTGGATTATATATTAATCTTAAGTATGCAATAATATCTTTTATTTCTTTTCTTTCATAGAATTTTAGTCCACCTATAATCTTGTATGGTATGTCTTCTCTTACTAATATTTCTTCTATAGCACGAGATTGTGTATTCATACGATATAGTATTGCAAAATCAGAATATTTATAATATTCTTCTTTTTTTAAATGATTTATTTGTTCTACAATATATCTTGCTTCATCATATTCATCTTCTGCTTTATACACATTGGGTAAATTGCCTTGTTCATTTTGTGTCCATAATTTTTTATCATATTTTATTTCATTGTTTTTAATAACTGAATTTGCTACATTTAATATGTTTTTACTACAACGATAATTCTGTTCTAATTTTATTATTTTTGTTCCTGGAAAATCACGTTCAAAGTTTAAAATATTTGATATATCAGCACCTCTAAAACTATATATTCCTTGGTCATTATCACCTACTACTGTTATGTTTCCATATCTTGATGCTAAAAGGGAAACTAGCATAAATTGTGCTTTGTTTGTATCTTGATACTCATCTACTAAGATATATTTAAATTTTTCAGTATAATCTTCTAATACATCTGGATTTTCAGTTAGTATTTTTATAGTAAAATTTATAATATCGTCAAAATCTATTGCATTATTTTCTTTTAATCTTTTTTGATACATTGAATATATATTTGCTATTTTTTCTTTTCTAAAATCCCCATTTACTCTTGCAAGATATGAATCTGGCTCTAACATCTCGTTTTTAGCATTACTAATTTCAAATTGAACTATACGTTCTGTAAACATTTTATCATCTATTTGTAAGTCTTTTAAGCAGTTTTTTATCATGGTTCTTTGGTCACTTGTATCAAAAATAATAAAAGATGAATCAAATCCAATACGGTCAATATATCTTCTTAAGATTCTAACACAGATTGAGTGAAATGTACCAATCCACATATCATGTGATAGTTCTCCTACTAAGTTTTCTACCCTTTGCTTCATTTCATTTGCTGCTTTATTGGTAAATGTAATTGCCAATATGTTCCATGGCTTTATACCTAAATCTTGTATAAGATATGCTATTTTATGTGTTAGTACTTTTGTTTTTCCACTTCCTGCTCCTGCTATTACTAAACTTGGTCCTTCATAGTTTATTACTGCTTCATATTGTTTGTCATTTAATCCTTCTAATATTTCTTTCATATTTTTCCTTTCTGCTTCCTCTTTTATTATTGTTTTTTATTTATTCATAAAAATATTCTATAATTCCTATATAAATTCCCCATGCTAATCTATTTTGATATTCATCTTGTAATAACTGTTTTTCTTCTTCTTGGTTAGATAAAAATCCACATTCTACAATGCTTGTTGGTATTTCTACATTTTTCATAATATAAATATTGTCTAATTTTAATGGTTGTCTTTTATTTTCTTTTTGTATTGAAGTATTTAAATTGTTTTGAATACAAGTAGCTAGTTTTTGACTTTGTTCATTACCTTGTTTATAAAATGTTTGCCAACCATAATATTGTGACTGTGGTATTTTGTTTAGATGTATGCTAATAAAAACATCTGCACTACTTTGATTTCCAATTTTTACACGATTTTTAATATCTGATACTTTCTTTTGCCTTAATGTTTGTTTGTCTATATCATAAATTGCATTTTCATCTGATCTTGTTAATATAACTGTACATCCACTTTGTTCTAATAGATTTTGTAGTTTTAATGCTATTTTTAAATTGATTTGTGCCTCTGTTATGCCATTTTTAGAAGAGGCTCCTCCGATCTTCACCTCCATGACCGTGCATCAATTACAACTATTTTGTTTGTTACTGGTAAACTGACAGTTTGAATAGTATTTTGTTTTTCATAATTACCTAATAAGTAACTAAATACAGAAATAAAAATTACAGTAATTATTAATAAAATTCTTTTTTTTGGTAATAGAATCATTTTTTTCACCCTTCTTTTTGTTTTCTTTTAATTTTATTCTCTTTTTATATTTATTATGAATGATTATATTTTTTCTATTACCTTACAATATTTTATTTTTCTATATATTTTTTCTTTTGTCTATTATATAAGAACTTCCCATAACTGTTTTTGCTAAGTGTTTTACTTGTGCTGCTACTTCTCCTATTTCTAAAATATTTTTAAATCTGTACTCATCTACTTCAACTACTCCTATTGAAATAGAAGTTAGTGGAAATTGTTCTATAATTCCTCGTCTATTTGCTACTTCTAAATATCCCCTTTTATAATCTTCTTTTGTAAAATATTCTCCTACGTTTTGATCAAATTCACATATTATATCTTGGCATAATTTTTCATAGTTAATTCCTGATACAATAATTACAAAATCATCTCCACCAATATGACCTACAAAACTATTATCTATATCTAATTTATGTATATTTTTCATTATAGTTTTTGCTGTGAATTTTATGATTTCATCACCTTTTGTAAATCCATATAAGTCATTATATGATTTGAAATTATCTAAGTCTAAATAAAATATAGCAAATTTTTCTTTTTTTAATATTCTTTTTTTAATTTCTGTTTGGATTTGTAAATTTCCTGGAAGACCAGTTAATGGACTTACTCTCCTATTCATATACATTAATCTTACTAAGTTTTGAACAGTATAGTATAAATAATCTTTATCAATTGGTTTTACAATATAATATTCTACATTGTGTTTTAATATTGAAACACGGTGTTGTTTTTCTTTACATTCTCCCATCACTATAATTGGAGTAATGTTATTGTCTTCATCTTGTCTAATTTGACTACATAGTTCTTGTATATCTTTTCCGTATTCCATCTTCATTAATCATTATTAAAGAAGGTATATTTTTTAGTGCAATATCTATATCTTGTGTTTTTACACTTTTAAATTTATATTGCTTTTCTTTTTGGAATAGTTCTTTTAACATTTTTATCAAATCTGTATTATCATCTATAATATAAATTTCTTGTACCATAGTTTCTCCTCTAATTTTTTCCTTTTTTCATATTTTCTTTTTTGTCTTTTAGAAATTCATTTAGTTTCTCAATTGCATCAGATTTTATTGTAGGAAATGCTTTTTTTAATCTATTTGTTTGTTTTAATAATCTTCTTTTTAATTTTGTTTGTTTATGTTTTAGTTCTTCAATTACTTTTTGTAAGTTTTCTTTGTTTACTTTTGTAATTGATTTTGTGTTTAATTCTTCTAATTTTTCTTTTATTGTATTTGTTATTTCTTTTAAGTGTTCTAATTTATCTTTTAAATTGCATACTCTAATTATAGTTATTATTGAATCTATTATTGCACTAATACTAAATAAAATTGTTACAAATACTAATAATTTTTTTGGAATTTCATTAATAATACTTATAAAAAACGGATGCATATATCTAATGAATATTACTCCTAAAACTCCCCAAAATAGAGAATTCATTAAACAAATTCTTCCTTTTATATTAAATTTGTTTTGTGTATAATCCCAATATTTTGTATGAAATATTTTTTCTAATAACCATCCTACTATATATTCCCAAATAGATAATATAATAACAGAAATTATAAATAGTAGTATTGGTTTTTCTTTAAATCCTTGTAAAAATAAAAGCATAATCATTGCACCAAATCCATATATTGGACAAAGTGGTCCATATAAAAACCCACTATTTACTGGCTTTTTTTGTAAATATGTTTTTAATACAGATTCCATTACCCATCCTAAAAAAGAGTAAATAATAAAGTATGCAATTATTTTTATTATTTCTATTTCATTTCCCATTGTTTTTTCATTCCTTTTACATTATGTATAATAGAGAAGGCATTTCTACCTTCTCTTATACTGTTTATTCTACATTACATATTCCTTTAACTTCTCTAATTCCACCATCTTTATTTTCTGCTACTAGTTCAATTCTATTTTCACCTTGTTGTAATTCTTGTCTATATTCAATTACTTTTACTTCACCAAAATCTATTTTATATGATTGTCCATTTAATGTATATCTTACAGATTTCATAGCATCTTGATCTTCTGCTCTTATTACTAGTGCACGTCCTTCTTGTCTTAATGTAACTGTTGGTATTCTTACTCCTTTTACTTCTAATTCTTTTGTTGTTATAATGTTTTGAGTGTTAACTGCTTCTACTCTTAAAGTATTTTGTCCCAAAGGAATTTCTACTAGTTCATCAATTAGATTTAGGTTTTCTATATTTGCTTCTATTGTTACATAATTTCCATTATTCCAAGTATATCGAATATATCTTAATCCTATTGTGTCTTCTACTTTTATACGTATTTTATTTTCTTTTGTTAATAGTAATTCAACAACTGGTTTTTTACTTTGTTCTAATATATATTGTTTTTCATATTTTGTTTCTTTACCAGTACTATCTACTACTGTTAAATATAAAGTATTTTCACCTATTGGCATAGATATATCTTTTGATACTGTTGTTTGTGCATTGATTTCAATTGTTTGTTCTTGTTCGTCATTCCAATGATATTGAAGTTTTAAAATTGGTTTAGTGTGTTCTATATATATATTTAAGTTTTCTTCTATTTGATTAATTGTAATTTTTGGAACTTCTTGATTAATGTTTGGTTGTTGTACTTGTTCTTCTTTTGCTATTATTGCATATACACCTTGTCCTACTAAAATTATACCAAAAATAATACAAGCAATTGCAAAAAATATGGCAATTTTACCAATCTCAATCGTTCCTTTGTTTTTCTCTTTTTCTACTTGCAAAATTTGATTCATTTGTTTTTACACCTCTACTTTTAAAAAATTATATCATAAGCATTTTTTATTGTAAATAATAATTTAAATTATTTAAAGAATTTTAGTTACAATTCAGACATGACTTGCAAAAAATTAGTAATATAGTTTTTTGTAATTAAATCTATTTATTTTTCTACTTTATTATTATATTTTTTATATAAAGTTTAAGAAGGAGTTTATATTAACTCCTTCTTATATAATACAGTTATGTTTTTTTACTGTTTACACCAAGTGCATGACATATGGTGAATTCACTTTTCTTATAATACATATTTTTTAATTAAGTATACTCCTCCTGCTAGCATTGTTAAAATAATTATTGATAATCCAAAATAAATTTTTACCTCACCTGTTTTAACAGATAGTATTACTGGTGCATTATCTATATCATCTTCTCCTTGTTTAAAGTTATCTGGTGTAGAATCAATATCTGGTGTATCTTCATATTCATTATAATCTTTACTAATTTCTGCCCAATTTACTTTTAATCCTAAATTTTTTTCACTATTTTCCCAAGTTAGTATAATATCAACACTTGCACTTTCTCCTGGTTTTAATAAATGATCTTTTAATTGGTCTGTTGTAACAATTTTATCACTTATTTGTTTCCATTTAGGGTTATCTTGTGCAATGAATTTTAATCCTTCTGGAATATAATCTTTTAGTTCTTTAACATATCCTTCTATTTGTCCTTCATTGGTTACTTTAATGCTATATTTAAATTTTACTGTTACTTTATTTAAGTCTTTTGCTTTTAGGTCTACTTTTACTACTGGTTCTGGATTTTCATCTCCTGTATGATTTGTATTTGTAATTGTTTGTTTTCCGTTTTCCATAACAATGGCTTGTGTTACCCATTTTTTAAGTGCTAAATCAAAGTATTTTACTTTTACTTTTTCAATATCAATGTCATCTTCTCCTTCTTTTCCATTGCCTGGTACTGAGTCGATATCTTCTACTGGTTTATCATTTTTATCTGAATCATCTGATATTTCTGCAGTATTTATTAAAATTCTATCAGATGTATTTGGTTCTGTTACTTTAAATGCTATTTTTACATCTTTATAATCTGGATTGTTTTGTGTAATACCTTGTTTTTGATTAAATGCTTTTATTAAGTTTTCTCCTACTTGCTTTTCTTGCTGTTTTGATAAATAGTCTGTTGTTACTTTTACAGCTTTTGTTACATCTTGTGTCTTATTTCCATCTTTATCTATCATTTCCCAACGATATTGTTTATTTAATTCGTTGTCTGGCAAGTATTGTAATCCTTGTGGTAAATTATCTGTTATTTCTTTTGCATATCCATCCATTTTTCCTTCATTATAAATTCTAAGCGTATATGTTACAATATTTCCATTTGCTACTAATACTGGTTCTTTTGTATGTGTATATTTAATGTTTCCATCTTCACCTATACTTAATGCTGGATAACGGTTATTAATATCTAAATTATCTACTTTTGTAATAAATTTTCTTAATGCTAAATCAAAGTATACTAGTTTTACTTTTTCAATATCTATGTCGTCTTCTCCTTCTTTTCCATTGCCTGGTATTGAATCAATGTCTTCAATTGGATCTCCATTTTTATCTGAATCGTCTGATATTTCTGCAATATTTATTAATATTTTATCAGATGTATTTGGTTCTGTTACTTTGAATGCTATTTTTATATCTCTATAATCTGGATTTGTATTTGTAATAGGAGCAGTTTTATCAAATGCCTTTATCAAATTTTCTCCTGCTACTTTTTCTTGCTCTTTTGATAAATAATCTGTTGTCACTTTTACAGCTTTTGTTATATCTTGTGTTTTATTTCCATTTTTATCTATCATTTCCCAACGATATAATTTATTTGTTTCATTTTCTGGTAGGTATAGTAATCCTTCTGGTAAATTATCTGTTATTTCTTTTGCATACCCATCTATCATACCTTCATTATAAATTCTAAGTGTATATGTTATAATATCTCCATTTTTAACTCCTATTGGCTCTTTTGTATGGTTATATGATATTATATTTCCAGTTTGACTAAGTTTTAATTGTGGAATTCTATTTGTAATTGTTTCATTATTTACTTTAGTAATAAATTTTCTTAGTGCTAAGTCAAAATATTCTTCTTTTATAATGATGTTATCAAAGTCATCATCATCTTGTTGTCCAGGAATATATTTATCACCACGGTTTATTTTAACTTCTTCATAATGTGGCAATTGTTCATCTGTAGGTAAGTTTACATTACTTGCTTGTGAATCACGGTCTGTTACTGTATTTCCATTTTTATCTGTAAATCCAGTAATTTGTGCAATATTTACAATTCTTTTTGCAAATTCTGCTGTTGATTTTACTCTACATTTTATTGTAATATCTTTATATTCTAATTTTGTACCATTAAATGCTTTTATTAAATTTTCTGTATCATTTGCTTTTGATAAATGATTAGTTCTAATTGTTCTTAAACTTGTATCATTTTCGTCATAAACCCATCCATTTGCTATATTTTGTTCATCATCTGGTAAAAATTCAAGTTCTGGTGGTAAATGATCTGTTATTTGACTAACATACCCATCTTTTGCACCTTCATTATATACTCTAATTGTATATGTTATAATATCTCCTTTTTTTACTTGTATTGGTGCTTTTGTGTGATTATATATAGCAGTATTTGCAGTTTTATTTTGTAAATTTTCTAAATTTACTATTGGCTCTCTACTTACTTGTGGTTTTATACCATTTATACTACTAATAAATTTTCTTAAAGATAAGTCAAATGCTTTTGGTGCTGGTATATTTAATGTAATACTATCTGTGTAATTAATTGGTTTTCTTTCTACTAACATTGCTGGTTGTTCTTGTAAATAACTAGAACCTTCTGTTGTATAATAATTAACTGTTGTAGAAGAATATGTAATCCCCATATTGAATTTAATTGATGTTGCTTTTGTGGTTAATGGTATAGAAATATAAAAATCTTTACCATATTGTATACTTCCTATTTGTACTTTGTTTTCATTTAATAATGTATATGTAAGTGCTTGACCATTTTGGTCTGTAAATCCTAATTTATTAACAGTATATGCAATTGTTGAGTTTTGATTTATTTTAAATGGTCCTGCTAAATAGTCTTCATCTCTTTCAATAATTTCTGCTCTTGATTTATCTAATGTTATTGGCGCTTTTACATCTGGTGAAACATAATTTCCTTTTGTCTTTGCATTATCTAAGAAATATTTATATAACATGTTACATTCTTGTTGACGATATAGTCCTTCTCTTGTCCCTGTTGTTTGATTATTATATAAGTCTTCAAAATTTTGGTAATTTCCGTCTGTTCCTGACCAATTGTTAAAGTATAGTGTTGGTAATTGTTCATTTCTATAATTATATATTGCTCTTTCTACTCCATCAATTTCCACAATTACTGGTATGTCATAGTTTGTAAAATACCAAATTGCTAATTGTTGTACTACTTCAATATCATCATCTGTAATTCTTACGTGTTCTAATGGAATTGCATTTGTTACAATACCTGCTTTTCTTAATAAGTCCTCTTTATATGCTAATGCACCACTTGCTTTTGGTAAATACATGTTATCTGCAATCCACATTATTTTATTATAAGATGTTGGATCTGTTTTAAATACATTAATACTATTTAATTTTTCCATTACATTTGATTTTTGCGTTTTCATATCAAATCGTGTATTATATGTTTTTCTAACAGCAGATACATTTGTACCATCTGTCATAAAACCATGTTCTGCACGTAAACAATAAAAAGCATTACTATAATCTATGGTTGGGCTTTGTAATGTTGGATATGACACCATTTTCCATACTTTTTTTACAAGTCCATTTGCATGGATTTCATATGCCCCTCCTCTTTTTCCATTTTGTGCTTCTCTTACATTTGTTATTCCTAATATGTAACTATTATTTGCTGCTTGTACATTTGTAATACCAACTGTTAGTATTGTTATTATCATTAGTACTAACATTCCTATTATCCTTTTAAGTTTCATATATTTTCTTTCCTTTCTTAGTAAATACAATTATACTATCTATATTTTACTTCTCTACTGTTAGCAAGTCAATAGCAGGTTTTTCCAATTTTTTTACTCTATATTTACTGCTAAAAAATTGCTTTACGGAAGCTTATTTTTAAAAGATTGGCTTCTTTAGAGCCAATATGTTACAATTATATATCATTTTTGTAATATTTTCAACTAGTTATGTAAAATATATTGATTTTTTTACAAAAGCGTAAGATTTAACCATTTATATTTATATTTATATTTTTATCATATTTAAATTTTAAAAACATATAAATAAATTAATAACAAAACTTGTTAATATTTATATACTATTACTTAAACTAGATATATTCTAATTACAACTAAAAATGAATCTTTTTTTATAGTTTACCTTGACTTTATTTTCTTTTTTTGTTATTATAATGTTTGCTTATTTTAATGCGAAAGTAGCTCATCTGGTAGAGCGTCGCCTTGCCAAGGCGAAGGTAGCGGGTTCGAGCCCCGTCTTTCGCTCCATAAATTCATAATTTTTTATCATATTTATTTATATTGTATCATATAATTTTTTATATGGCGTTGTAGCCAAGTGGTAAGGCACGAGTCTGCAAAACTCTGATTCGGCGGTTCGAATCCGCCCAACGCCTCCAAAAAATTAGCATTTTAAGCAAATGATACCGAGTATCACAAAGTATCATATATTAGCACAAAATGCAGAAATACTCTCTTTGTAAGGGAGTATTTTTCGTTTTAGAGCATATATACCTATCATAGATTATCACAATTTATTATAAAATTTGCTGTACAATTGGTGTACATTGGTGTAAAAAAATTTTTTATAGTATAGATTAAAAACTACTAAATAATAAGTTTTATATAATAACCTATTATTTAGTAGTTTATTGCTCTTTATTTAGATTTTTTAACAGCATAATTCATACATTAATTTTGTTACTTTACTTAAGTTAAAAATATACAAAATTTTGTTTTGTTCGCTTGTATTATTGTAAAATATGTAGTATAGTAGAGTTAAAGATAGAAATGAGATAGTAGATATGTTGTGGCTACCACTTTCAATACTCGATATATTCGAGAGCAAGGAGGTGGTTGTTTATGGGATTTATATTAACTCTAATATATGCTTTGGGATTTTCCCTAACTGTAAACGTAGCCTTATTGTGTATTATATACATAATGTGGACTAATAAACAATAAAAAACAACACATTCTGCTTTGGTCGGTGGAAATGTGTTGTTAAACCAATTTATGTGGTAGTCACATTTCTGTGACTCTCACTTTCTATCTATATTATACACAGATTTTTTACAAAAGTCAAATAGTTTTTTAGGTTAATAACTAAAAAAATTAGGAGGAACTATATCATGAGATTAAAAAGTCGTGAAATTAATGATTTTAACGAAATAGTTGATGTATTAGAAAGATGTAATGTATTAAGAATTGCTTTTAGAGGAAATGAATATCCATATATTGTACCAGTTTCTTTTGGAATAAAAAAGAATGGAAATGATATTTTACTTTACTTTCATGGTGCAAAGGAAGGTAATAAAATAGAACAAATTCAAAAATGCCCAAACGTATGTATTGAAGGAGATATATTTTACAAGGCTGAACAAACATCATATGGTATTACAGCTAAATATGAAAGTGTAATAGGATATGGTGTTATTGAAAAAGTTGAAAATGACGAAATTGTTGAAGGATTAAAAGCTATTTGTGCACACTATAATTATACAGAATATCCTATTGAAAAATGCAAAACACTTCCTATGACTAACGTCTATAAGATAAAAATCAATAAGTTGTCAGGGAAACGAAAATTGCCCAAAGTATAATAAAATAAAAAGGTTAAATTGAACTATGGAGAAAAACTAACAAATATACTAAAGTAATGCTTTATACTGTTTTTTAGCAATACTTTTAAAAATATGCTGTACAATAGCTGTACATTAAAGAATATGAAGTCTTGAATACAGCTATTTTACTGACTTTGTAGGTTCTTCTAATTTGGTTTACGCCTCCAAAAAATTAGCCTTTTAAGCAAATGATACAGAGTATCACAAAGTATAATATAATGGCTCAAAATGCAGAAATACTCTCTTTGTAAGGGAGTATTTTTCGTTTTACATGATAGATACCTATCACAAATCTATAAAGATATTAATTATATTTAGTAAAGCATTTTATAAATATATAGCACTAATGGAGGAAAATTAAAACCATGGAATATAAAATTAGAGAAATTGAAGCAAAAGATAATAAAGAAATTGAAAATGTAATAAGAACTTGTTTAATAGAGTTTGGAGCAAATCACGAAGGAACTGCTTGGGAAGACCCCGATTTAGGTAGATTTTCAGAAATATATAATACAGAAGGAAATAAATATTGGGTTGTAGAAAATAATGAAGGAAAAATTGTTGGTGGAGTTGGAATAGGAAAATTAAATGGAATAAATGATGTATGCGAATTACAAAAAATGTATTGTTTGCCAAAAATAAGAGGTACAGGAATATCTTATAAACTAATGGATATAGCTTTAGATTATGCAAAGAAATATTATTCCAAATGTTATTTAGAAACATTAAGTAATATGATTGCAGCTCAGAAGTTTTATGAAAAATATGATTTTGTTAAAATAGATGAACCTATAGTGAAAACACAACATTTTGCTTGTGATGTTAGATATATTAAAGAACTAAAATTTTGTATTAAATGAATTATTTAGTTTTCACTATAATTTTATTACTATAGGCTAGTGGTAAAATTAACATATATAGGTTTACAATAGATATGTCACACAAAATGTAAAAAGGAAATACCAAAG
>CANRSD010000048.1 GCA_947642355.1 uncultured Clostridia bacterium | reverse complement strand
TGAATTTAGAGACACTCCGAGCTAAAATAAGCAGTATGATAATCGTGATTTTATTTGCTTATGACGAATAAAAAGAGCATTAATCAAATGCTCAATTATTTTATATTTACACCAATAATTCCACCCAAAGCTCCACAAACCACTCCTATTAATATCATTGTGATACTCTCTGTACCAATACTAAAATTCATACTAGAAAAACTAGATATTAAGTACAAAATTAACATATATATAATTCCTTGTATAGCTCCAATTATTATTCCTTTTGTTTTTATTTTCTTACTAGATAAAAAACTTCCAAACAAAATACTAAATGCAGATATAAATATTATACTCGGATTTATAACATTCTCATTTAAAGATGTTGTACTTAATAGAACTGATAGAATTACTAATAATATAATAGATAATAAAAATTCAATTCCTAAATTTTTAAAAAAAATTTTTAAAATATTAGGTGAAATACTTGTTTCCTCCATAAAAAAATTCCTCCTTTATTTTCTAATTCTACTAAAATTATATTCTTTATTTTTTTTAATATTACGAAAAAAATAGCAGGCTTATAGCCCACTACCTTTTAGAATATAGTACTTAAAAAGTTCTATATTACAAATAATATATAATTCCTCAAAAGAAATGAAATCTAATTAGTTTCAGTTCTTTCGGAATTACCAAAATATAAATTATTTTTTTGTTGTTCTATATAAGAAGAAAATTCTAACTCTTCTCCTTGGAACTGCATATAATTTGTTACTACTCCTGATTTAGTCTTAGAATACATACGTTCACATCCACACGGAATTATTAACTTTTCTGAATTTACATCAAATACTCCATATAATGATGTTCCCAAATTATCACTTTCAACAACAATACCTTCAACTTCTATTATTTCACCATTAACCTCTACTTCTGTTTCCATTTTTAAAACATTCTGAATTCCATCATCTCTGTCATTTCTTTTTTGTGTTGTATTTGTATTATTATCATTTTTATTACTTTTATCATCATTAGAAATCTTATTAGAACTATTAACTATACAGCCAAAACCTAAATAACTAACTGGTAAAATCTCTCTTCCTTCTAAATTATAAAGTCCATACATTCCATCATTTTCTACTATTATTGCTTTATTATATATTAAATATCTATTATCTTCAGATGTATAACCATATTCCTGTGCTATTTCTTCTGACAATCCTATACTATCAAATTCATCATAAACTATAATATCTCCTTGTCTATTTAATACTCCATATTTCCCATCTTTTTCTATTAAATATAGACCTAATTCATCACTTAAAACCGAAATATTATCATATGCCTTTGGAGAAATAATAACATTTCCATCTACTCCAATTAAACCAACTGTATCTTTATCTATTCCCGTACCCTTAACAAAAAATTCTTTAACATTTTGATTAAATACTATATCTGAATATTTAAATCCTAATACTTGTTCTCCATTAAATAATGAAACTACACCATAATTTTCATTCTTACTAACTACCATCATTCCATATGCTAATGCTCTTATATTTTCATAAACACCACTAATATTTGAATAACCATAATTATAAGCATTTTGGGATGCAACATTCATTAAATAATTCTGTTCATAAATATTCATCTGAAAACTTTCATAAGTTCCATAGCAATTACATATATCGTTTATATGTGAAAATGGTATATAAATTTGATTATTATATGTTATAACTGGTAACTCCAACTCCATACTTTCCAATGTACCATTTTCAGAATTAACTTTTATAAAATTCTCTTCACTATCATCATCACTAGGTGCAATAACTGATGTTGATAATTGTATATATTTCTTTAATGTACTTGAACCTGATTTAAAAGAAGATGCTTCATACTCATTTTGCAAATATCCACTACTTACATCTTCTGTATATGAACCAAACTCTCCATTTTGGTATGTCCATCCAATTAAACTTGCTAATTCTTTTGCTTTAACATAACAATTTCCATTATTATCTGTTATCATAAAATCTTCAGAACAAGTTACTTTTTTACCATCTATAAAAAGCTTAAATGTTTTAGAATCTCTATACTGATAAAATAAAACTAAACAAGCGAGTAAAATAATTAATACTATACATACAACTATTGCTATTATAATAGCCTTCTTTTTCTTTTTTTGTGCATTTTCATATACCTTTGTTCTATCAAATTCATCCATTTAAATTCTCCTCTCTTGTATAAATTTATTTAATATCCATATTCAGAATAGAATTCATCTCTAAAGCCTTTTAAATTATCACGCTCTATTTCTATTCTAACTCTTTCCATTAGATTAGTCAAGAATCTCAAGTTATGTATTGACAATAATCTAACCCCCAAAATCTCCTTTGTATTAATTAAATGTCTAATATATGCACGTGTATAATTTTTACAAGTATAACAATCACATTTACTATCAAGAGGAGTAAAATCTCTTTCATAAACCGCATTTCTAACTACTACTTTTCCGTTTACTTGTCATAGCAGTTCCATGGCGTGCAATTCTAGTTGGTAATACACAATCACACATATCTATCCCTGCTAAAGCAGCTTCTATTAAATAATCTGGAGTACCTACTCCCATTAAATATCTAGGCTTATTGTCTGGCATAAATGGTGTTGTATAATTTAAAATATCTAAAAATTCCTCTTTTGGTTCTCCAACACTAATTCCACCTATTGCATATCCAGGTAAATCTAATTCTATTAAATCTTTAGCGCTTTTTTCTCTTAAATCTTTAAAAAACCCTCCTTGTATAATGCCAAAAAGCCCTTGTTTATCAACAGTTTTATGTGCTTCTTTACATCTTACTGCCCATCTTGTAGTTCTTTCCATTGAATTTTTAGTATATTCATATGTAGAAGGATATGGACAACATTCATCAAAAGCCATCATTATATCTGAACCCAAAGCTTCCTGTATCTCCATTGCTACTTCTGGACTAATAAACTTTTTACTTCCATCTAAATGTGATCTAAACTCAACACCTTCTTCTTTAATTTTTCTAAGAGGACCTAGACTAAATACCTGAAATCCCCCACTGTCTGTAAGAATTGGTCTATCCCAATTCATAAATTTATGAAGCCCTCCTGCTTCTTTTACAAGTTCATGTCCAGGTCTTAAAAACAAATGATAAGTATTTGCTAAAATTATTTGAGCTTGTACTTCTTCTTTTAATTCTTCTGGTGTCATTGCCTTTACAGTAGCTTGTGTACCAACTGGCATAAATATTGGAGTTTGTATATCTCCATGAGGAGTGTGAATCACTCCTCTTCTTGCTCCTGAATTTTTATCTATATGTAATAATTCATATGTTATTGCTTGTCTCATTTTTCTCTCCTCACTTTATAATCATTGCATCTCCAAAACTAAAAAACTTATATTTTTCAATTACAGCTTCATTATAAGCCTTCATTATAAAATCTTTTCCAGCTAAACTTGAAACTAGCATAATCAATGTAGATTCTGGCAAATGGAAATTTGTAATTAAATTATCTATACATTTAAATTTATATCCTGGATAGATAAAAATACTTGTATCTCCTTCTGATTCTTTAAGATATCCTTTTTCATCTGCCACTGTTTCTAAAACTCTACAAGATGTAGTCCCACATGCAATTATCTTATTTCCATTTTTTTTAGCATTATTTATCTTTTCGCAATCTTCTTTTCTTATATAAAAATGTTCTGAATGCATATTATGTTCTTCTATATTTTCTACCTTAACAGGTCTAAAAGTTCCAATTCCAACATGAAGTGTAACATTTGCAATTACTACACCTTTTTCTTCCAAAGCTTTTAAAAGTTCTTCAGTAAAATGTAACCCAGCTGTTGGAGCTGCACTTGAACCATCATATTTTGCATATACTGTTTGATATTTATCATTTTCTTTTAATCTTTCTTTTATATATGGTGGTAAAGGCATAAGCCCAATCTTATCTAATATTTCATTAAATATTCCATCATATTCAAACTTTACTTTCCTATTTCCACCTTCTAATATTTCTAAAATTTCAGCTTTTAATAAACCATCTCCAAAAGAAACTTTAATTCCAGGTTTTAATTTATTACCAGGTCTTACCATTACTTCCCAAAAGTCTCCTTCTATTTGTTTTAAAAGTAAAAACTCTATCTTTGCTCCAGAATCTTTTACTCCATAAAGCCTTGCTGGTAATACTTTTGTATTATTTATAACTAAGCAATCTCCTGTTTTAAAATAATCTATTATATTTTTAAATATCTTATGTTCTATAGTCTTGTTTTCTCTATCTAGTACCATAAGCCTAGCTTCATCTCTTTTGTCATATGGATGTTGTGCAATAAGTTCTTCTGGCAAGTTATAATTAAAATCTGATACTTTCATTTCTTCCCCTTTGTTTTTAATCTTTTTTCTCATCTTTTATCTTATGTATTACAGAAAGAGTCTGTTTTACTAATTCTATATATTTTACATTTTTATCATTTCTTATAATAAAATTAGCATTTTCCTTATAAAATTCTTCATCTTTTTGTGAATGTATCCTATTTATAGCATCTTCATCAGATGGTAATTTATCTCTTACACGTAATCTTTCTACTTTAGTTTTTTCATCTGCAATAACTGCTATTACATAATTACATACTTTATTAAATTTACTTTCATATAATAATGGAACATCTAAAATTAAATATTCTTGACTTTGTTCTTTATATTCCATTATTTTTTTCTTCATTTCATTTCCAACGAACTTAAATGTTAGTTTATTTAACTCATCTCTTTTTTGTTTATCAACAAAAATAATTTTAGCAATCTTTGCTCTATTTATTTTTGTCTTATTCTTAGATGTATTTAATATTTCTTTTCCAAACATTTTAAGTACTGAATTATAATAATCTTTTCCTTCTTCCATCTGCTCTCTAGCAATAATATCTGCATTTACTATTGGAGCATTTAAATTATTCTTCATTATTGTACTTACTGTTGTTTTTCCTGCACCACTATTTCCTGTAACTCCTATAATTATCATTTTATTTTATATCTCCTTACTGTTATTTTTTATTTCATTTGTAGCTAAAAAATCACATCTATTATTATATTCGTTATCACTATGACCTTTAACCTTTATAAACTCAAATTTATGCTTAGAAAGTAAATTATACAATTCTTGCCAAAGCTCTTTATTTTTAACTGGCTTCTTATCTGCTGTTTTCCAATCATTTTTTTGCCAATTATAAATCCATTTTTGTTTAAAACAATTTACAACATATGCACTATCACTATAAATACGTATATCTGATTCAAATTTCAAAAGCTTTACTGCTTCTAATACTGCTGTTATTTCCATAATATTATTAGTAGTATTTGAATTAAAACCTGATATTTCCTTTTTATAATCGTCATACATAAGTATTGCTCCCCAACCTCCGTGGACCTGGATTACCAGAACAAGCACCATCTGTATATATATCAACTTTATATATCATACTATTTCCTTTCAAAATCTTAATATTAAAATAAATTTCTTTTATATCTTTAGATTTTTATAAACTAATTACTAACTTTATAAAACTTAAACTAATATTTACAAATTAACTTTTCTATGATATTATAGCAATAAAGTTAAAATTTTACAATATATTGAGGTGATTTTATTTGAGTGGAATTTTAGGTATTGTATCAGAATATAATCCTTTTCATAATGGGCATATTTTACATCTTAAAGAATCTTTGAAAAAAACTAAAGCAGATTTTACTATTGCAATTATGAGTGGTAACTTTGTAGAACGTCGGTGATACTTCTATTGTAGATAAATGGACTAAAGCAGAAATGGCCTTAAAACAAGGAATTGATTTAGTTATAGAGCTACCTGTTTTATATGCTATATCAAGTGCTGAAAATTTTGCAGATGGTGCAATCAAGATTTTAAACTCTTTAGGAATAATTGATTATATATCATTTGGCTCAGAAGTTGGCGAATTAAAACCTATTGATGATGTTGCAAGTATATTAGCTAAAGAACCAAAAGAATTCTCAGATTTAATAAAAAGAGAACTAAAATCTGGACTTTCATACCCAAAAGCTCGTGAACTTGCATTAAAAATGTATTTTGGAAATTCCCCTCTATACACAGAAATTCTTCAAAAACCTAATAATATTTTAGGTGTTGAATATCTAAAAGCTATAAAAAAATCAAAAAGTGAAATTACACCTTTCACATTAAAAAGAAATACTAGTGATTATAATAGTAAAGAAATGAAAAATGGTATAGCAAGTGCAACTGCAATCAGAAGTATGATTTTAGAAAACAAAAATATTCATTCTGTTGTACCTTTTGAAACATATGAAATATTAGAAAATGCTATAAATCAAAATCGTGTTGTGCCAAATATTGGAGCTTTCGAAAAAGAAATAATTTATACTTTAAGAAAAATGACTTTGTCTCAAATTGCAAATTTACCTGATGTTACTGAAGGTTTAGAAAATAAAATAAAAATTGCTGCTAATTCTACTAATAATTTAGAAGAACTAATTAGTAAGATAAAATCTAAGAGATTTACCCAAAGCAGAATTCAACGAATTTTACTATATGCTCTATTAAATATAACTAAAAAGGATATTCAAATGTCAACAAAAGTTACTCCTTACATTCGTGTCTTAGGATTTAATAAACATGGAAAACGTATTATATCAGCTATTGCAGAACATAACCCAAAAGCAAAAATTGTAGTATCTGTAAAAAGATTTTTAGAAACAAATAAAGATATACATCTTCAAAATATGATGATGAAAGATATTTTAGCAACCAATATATATACATTAGCTTATAAAAATAACTCTGTTTCTAATTTAGATTATACTCATAAAGTTTTAGAAATAAAGGACTCAAATTAATGAGTCCTTTTTGAATTTTTAAAACTGAATACACTTACTATACAAATAATACCCTATATTTCTCACAAAAGTCAATTATGACTAATTTCTTGACACAAATTATAATTAAGCATAAAATATCTATATTCTAAAAGAAAGGTTATAAATGTATATAAGTTTATGAAGAAAAAAATTAAATTCTTAATTTACACTATTATTGTAATAATTTTAATAATAATTTGTTTTTTACTAATTAAAAAATCTAAATTTGATGATGATTATAGTATTTTAATAAAATATATAAAAAATATTTATGGAGAAGCACATTTAATTCCTGAATTTGATAACATTAATAATGCTGACGAAGAATGGCTTTGGAATAATATTAATCAATATTTATGGAATATTCCAGAAAATGAAGAAAGAAATAATAAATATTGTGATTACTCATATGAAGAAATTTCCCAAATTGCTAAAACTCTTTATGGAAATAATTTAAATAAATCTGTTCCAACTGGAAATAATTTTATGCTTTATGATGATTATAATAATAAATATGGTCCACCAGCTTACAATTTAGAAGAATATTATGCATATAAAATTGAAAATATTGAAAAAAACAAAAATATATTTAATGTAACTATAATTGACTATACTATTTCAATGTATAATACATTAGGAAATAATCCAACAAATACTATTGATATATTTAATATAAATGATTTTAAATTAAATAGTTATAATGCAACTCCTATTGTCTCTTTAAATACTCTTAATACAGATTATTCTGATAAAATTCTAAATAACAAAAATAAACTATCTAGAAAACTTCTTACAATAGAATTAGATAAAAAAACTCATGAATATCACATTAAATCTTGTAAATATTTAGATATTAAAAGTGAAGATATTTTAGCAAATACTTATAAAAATATGCAAAATACTTTTGAAATACTGTACATAAACTATGACTATGAAGATTTATATGATAATAACGAAGCTGAAGTAAAAAATTTTAATGAATTAGCTTCTATTTATACTGAAAATGCATTACCAATATATAAAGAACAAATGGAATTATTTATGTTTAAAGAAGACAAGATTTATATTCAACCAGGAGATATTAATATAGCAGAATATCTTGAACATATAAAATTTAACAACATAAAAAAATCTAGTAATTCAATATCTTGTACAGTAGTCAGAACTTTTAGAAAAGGCTTTTCTCCTGATGATGAAGATTATAATGAAACTTATGAAGTTTCTAATGAATTTTCAATAATAAAAGATGGAGATAATTGGAAAGTAGACAAATTTAGTTATACTTTTTAAAAAACATAAAAGTCGGATGTATTATCTATAACATCCGACTTTTAATTATTTTACTACTATATTATAAACTTTTCCTTTAACATATATTTCTTTAATTAAAGTTTTTTCTTGTAATATTTTTTCTACTGCCTCTAACTTATGTGCTTCTTCTTTAACAATTATTTCTTCTGCATCTTTTGAAACTTTAATTAATCCTTTTAGCTTTCCATTTACTTGAACTGGTATTTCTATCTCTTCATCTATAGTTTTAGCTTCATCATATATTGGCCAAGGAGTATCACTTATTGTTTGCTTTTCTCCTATTCTTTCAAATATTTCTTCTGTTATATGTGGTGCAAATGGATTTAATAATTGTAAAAATGTTTTATATTCTGCTTTATTTATTTGTTTTTCTTTTACAAACTCATTAACCATTGTCATAAATAAAGCTACCGATGTATTAAATTTCATTTCTTCAATATCATTTGTTACTTTCTTTACAGCTTTATGCATCATTTTTTCAAATTTTGTTGAATACTCATCTCCTTCTACTAGAAAATCTTGCATATTCCATACTCTGTCTAAAAATTTACCACATCCTCTAATACTTTCCATTGACCATGGTGCTGTTCCTTCAAATGGTCCCATAAACATTTCATATACTCTTAAAGTATCTGCTCCAAAATCTCTAACTATGTCATCAGGATTTACAACATTACCCTTTGATTTAGACATCTTTTCTCCATTAGAACCGAAGTATCATTCCATGTGAAGTACGTTTTGCATATGGCTCTTTTGTAGGAACCACTCCTATATCATATAAAAATTTATGCCAAAATCTTGAATATAATAAATGAAGTGTTGTATGTTCCATTCCACCATTATACCAATCAACTGGGCCCCAATATTTTAATGCTTCTTTTGAAGCTAATTCTTTATCATTATGTGGATCCATATATCTTAAGAAATACCATGAAGAACCTGCCCATTGAGGCATTGTATCTGTTTCTCTTTTGGCTGGTTTTCCGCAATGTGGACATTTTGTATTTATCCATTCAGTTTGTTTACTAAGAGGTGATTCTCCATTTTCTCCTGGCTCATAGTCTTCAATATCTGGAAGAACAAGTGGTAATTCCTCTTCTGGAATTGGAACCCAACCACATTCCTCACAATATACCATAGGTATTGGTTCACCCCAATATCTTTGACGAGAAAATACCCAATCACGTAATTTATAATTTACTTTTCTTTGTCCTAATTTATTTTGCTCAATATATTCTATTGCTTTATTTATTGCTTCTTTAGTTTCTAATCCATCTAAAAATCCTGAATTTATAGAAATTCCATTTTCTACATCAGTAAATGGTTCTTCTGAATTAGAATCTATTACTATATCATTTTCTTTTGACTTTATAACTTGTTTTATAGGTAAATTGAATTTTTTAGCAAATTCAAAGTCTCTATCATCATGAGCTGGAACAGCCATAATACTACCAGTTCCATATGTAATTAAAACATAGTCTGAAACCCAAATTGGAATTTTTTCATTAGTTAAAGGATTTATCGCTTTTATTCCTTTAATTTCTACACCAGTTTTTTCTTTATTTAATTCAGATCTTTCAAAATCAGATTTTAAACTAGATTTATGTTTATATTCCTCTACTTCATTTAAATTTACAATTTTTTCCTTATATTTCTCTATTAACTTATGTTCAGGAGCTACTACCATATATGTTGCACCAAAAATCGTATCTGGTCTTGTTGTATATACAAGTAAACTATCATCAGTACCTTCAATCCTAAAATTTACTTCTGCTCCTTCACTTTTTCCTATCCAATTTACTTGTTGAGCTTTTATTTTATCTAAATAATTAACATCATCTAAATCTTTTACTAGTCTTTCTGCATATTCAGTGATTTTAAGCATCCATTGACTTTTTTCTTTTTGTACAACTGGACTGCCACATCTTTCGCAGACTCCATTTACAACTTCTTCATTTGCTAATCCTACTTTACATCCTGTACAAAAATTAATTGGCATAGTTGCTTTATACGCTAAACCTTTTTTATATAATTGTAAAAATATCCATTGTGTCCATCTATAATAATTTGGATCTGTTGTATCAACTTCTCTAGACCAATCAAAAGAAAATCCTAATGATTTTAATTGCTCTCTAAAATGATTAACATTATTTTCTGTTGTTATTTTAGGATGAACATGATTTTTTATAGCATAATTTTCTGCTGGAAGTCCAAATGCATCAAAACCAATTGGATATAAAACATTAAATCCTTCCATTCTTTTTTTCCTAGCTATAATATCTAAAGCTGTATAACTTCTTGGGTGTCCAACATGAAGTCCTTGTCCTGATGGATATGGAAATTCTATTAGTCCATACCATTTTTCCTTTGAATAATCTTCTTTAGCATTAAATGTACCTTCACTATACCATTTTTCTTGCCATTTTTTTTCTACTTCTTTAAAATTATATGCCATAAAACTTTCACTCCTTAAAAATTATTCTTGATTTCTTAATTCTTTTTCATAACTACAAAATCTTAATACCAAATATGCTACTTCTATAAACATTATTATTGGTATTAGAATTCTTTCTACTTGTATTCTTAGTATTGCAATTATACTAAGTACTGATAAAAGAACAATTAATAACTCTCCTAATGTTTTTAATACTGTAGTAAACGATAATTTTCTATATCTAATAGACATATATATAACTATAATTACTGCTGATATTACACTTGGAAAAATGTATGGTTTTACAATATCACGAAGTCTAACTTTTGCATCAGAATAAAAATAATAATACTCTTCTAATATTTCTTCTCCATTTTCTCCTGTAGTCTTAGTTTCTTTTTTAGGATATATTTCATTTAATTTTTCTGCTAATTTAATCTTTTCTTCATTAGTAATTGTTGGACTTACAATATAAACTGTATCTGAAAATAAACCAACTGGTTTTATTTCATATTCTTTTTTTCCAAAAACATCTTGACATACTTTATCTATTTTATCTTTTTCAATTTTTTGTCCAAATACAAATCTCATTTTATCATGTGCTCTTAAATCTAAACTTACATTAAATCCTTTTAATACAACTACTATAATACCTGCCAAAATTAAAAGTGCTAAACCAAATATAATAATTTTTTTATTTTCTGATTTCATATTCTTTTTTCCTTTCACTCTATTTTTATACATCTAATACATTTTTACTTATAATTAAATTAAATAAAATCTGAATTAACAATCCCCAGAATAGTACATATCCCATTCCTGTAACTGTTGCATATGCAAAAAATGTAAATACAAATGCTATAATTATAACTGGTACCATTATAGAATAAAAAGATTTTAAAGTAGTTAAAAATGGAACATCTTGTTTATTCTTCAAATTATTTAAATATTTTTTCATAAATATAATATTTATAACTAAAATTCCAAATAATGAAATAAGTGAACTAAATGTTATTACAATATCTAAGTATCTTAATACTAAAGTAACAGTGCCTATAAAAGCTGCATTTAAAACACCAGCTAATAATCCATTTAATTTAAATTTAATTAAAAATACAATAGTAATAAGTACTAAAAATATTATTAAAATAATCTCTACTGTTTTAAACCAGTTATCATTTAATGAAGATTTTACAAATAAACTAGTATCTAGTTTATATTCAATTGGCAATTCATCTAAATTAAATATATTAGCAATTGAAGCAACATAATTTCTATAACTTTGTATTTCGTTAGTATCATTAAGATTTTCTGCAAGTGGAATATTTATTATACTTTCTGTATATTCTCTATCAAAATACATTTTATATAAAATATCATTATCTCTTTTTATTGCAATTGCATCTGTAACTGTTTCTCCACTTTCATTTACATATTGTACATACTTTTTACTAACTTCCCTTAACAAATTAGTACCTTCATCTGTCAATTCTAGTTGTAATAATACTGTATATGAGTCTGTTGTTTGATCATAGTATGTATATTCTCCAGCTTTTTTTAAATGACTTCTATCTAATAATACAACTCCTGTTTGATAATCTATTATTTCAAATTTTCCTTTATTAGCTAAAGCTGATTGATATAAATATTGAATGTTATCATTTTGTGATAATTCTACTACTAAAGTTCCTGTAACATCATCCATTCTAATTGAATATTCTGTTGCTCCATCCTTTTCTAATCTCTTTTCTATTATACTTTTAGCTTTCTCAAAGTTTTCTTCTGTTAAACTAGTTTCTTCGTTTTTCTTTATTGGTCTTTTTTCTATATTAAACCCTGTATTATTTTCCTTAGCTTGTCCTTCTTCTTCAGTATTATTAGAAGTATCTTTTACAACTTCTCCTCTAATCTTTCCTTCTGAGTCAACATATACTTCCTTTTCTTCAGTAGTATTATCTACTAAAAAGCGATATTCTACTACTCCATCTATCTCGCTTCCAAATGTATAATTTGGAATTATATTTGATAATTTATTACCTTCTTGTAAATATATTCCTACAAATGACACTACTATAATTGCCACAGATACAAGTATTAATAAAATAGATAATAATTTTTTTGATAATTTTTTACTTTTCAAAATATTTACCTCCTAAAATTACACTTTTCTATAATAAACTATTGATAATTTTATATTAATTTTAAAGAAAATTCAATATATTTTTAGATTTTTTTATAAATTATCAAAAATTAGATTTTTAATTAATAGATAATATTAAAATTTAATTTATTCGATATATTTATTTTATTAAAAAAATGAAAGTAAACACAAAAAAGAATGTTAATAAAATTTAATTCATTAACATTCTTTCATAATTTATTTAATTACTAAGCTGATACTTACTCATCCAGTATCCTGTTAGTTCTTCTCCTTCATCATGTACTCCATTATTATTGTTATCCCACCAGAAAGCTTCTGGCACTTTATATCCTTGTGTACAATTATCATTTGTTATATCTTTCTTTATAAATCTTACATCTGTTCTTTCATTTGATAATGTTTTATACTCATATCTTGGTATCCATACAAAATATGTCTCTGTTCCATTTGCTGTTGTTACTATATTTGCCCATTCTTGATTAGTATAGTTAAACCAATTCTCTGGTGGATTTTCTTTTATTGATGTTCTTACTTCTTTATCTCCATCCCAACTTACATAGAAAGTTGTTTCTTTATCAAAAGTACTTGTATCTGGTACTATTTTTGTTATGGTTGTAATCTTTTTAGTTACTGCTCCTATATATTCATTTGTATTACTATTTCTTACTATTATATTTACTGTATATGTTGTATTTTCTTCTAAGCCTTTATACTCATATTTTTCTGTACTACTTTCTCCTTCATATTTCTTATCTCCATTTAAGTAATACTCTATTTTTAATGGTACACTATTCGTTTGAGCATTTTCTATAAGTGTTCCTGTTATTCCATTTATTTTTATTAAATCACTTCCTGCTGAAATTTCTGCATTTATTCTATTTGGTTCATCTCCTGTTAGTTGATACTTTGTTATCCAATATCCTGTTAGTTGTTCTCCTTCATCTACTATACCATTTCCATTATTGTCCCACCAAAAAGCTTCTGGTAATTTATATCCTTGTGCTTGCAATTCTTCCCAACTTGTTTGTACTT